>JANNNB010000157.1:0-5760 GCA_031398325.1 Actinomycetes bacterium | reverse complement strand
CACAGCCTGTTCCTCTGCTCGCCTGAGCTGGGCAACGAGCGCAGAACGAACCATTCGTCGTTCGACATCGGTCAGCTCCTGAACCGGTGGCATGCACCATGGCTACACCTGCACTCGACTCCGCATGTCGCGGCGTCACGCGGCGGCCATGACCGTCGCGAGTGCGAAGCGGCAAACGGTGGGGTGAGGCGAATCCGTGAACACGCTCACAGTCGCGGTGACGACCGCGGCAGGTGGGCAGTCGTCAGGCCTGCGAGGTCTGTTCTCGAAATCGGCCGAGCTGGCGGCTCTTGCAGTCGTCCCAGGTGCGGAACCGGCACGTCGAGCAGAAGTCGACGTCGCCGCCAGGCGGCGTGCTGCGATTCGTGTACGCAAGACAGCACCCGCCCTTCTGACCGACGTAACACGGCCCGAAGGTTGCGGTCGAGATCTCGAGGGTCGGCGTTGCTTTCCAAGGGCGAGCCGGACGACCGATGGCGTCCAGCAGCATCCGAACGGCTGCGGGGTGTACCGGCAGTGTCCGGTCGAAGCAGATCGACATGGCGAATCCGTCGACGACCTCATTCCACAAGCCGGCACGCCCGACGCGGGCGAGCGCTCGGATCGCCTCGATGACTGGCCACAGTGTCCTGACCACGCCGCCCATCGTCCGATCGAGCATCTCCTCCCGAGTGTCGGCGACGTCGACGTCGTGCCGTGTTGCCCACGGGTGGAGGCGGTCCACGATCGCCCGTGCACACGACAGGTCGACGGCATCCGTCCAGCCGTCGACGTGGACGTGCCAACGAACTCGGTCCGGATCGACTTCGAATCCGACGCCGCCCATCGCCAGTGCGTAGCCGACATGGCCGGCCAGCGTCCCACCAACCCACTCGGCGACGTAGTTGGCCGCTGCGGCCGGTCGAGTGCCCTCGTCGACGAGGCGCCGGTGCATGTGTTCGATGGAGGGATCGCTCCCGGTCAACAGTTGGTCCCGGTTGATCCAACGTCCGTCCTCGCCGTCCTCCGGCTTCGGTTGATGAGCGCTCAACCAGAGCGAGGGCGACGTCCCCACCAGGAGCAGGTCCAGCGAGTCCATGTACTTGATGCTAGTTCACGGATTATGTTAGCAATACCTACCATGCATTATTCTCAGTACCGACACCTAGCCCGTACGGCGGTCGTCCTCGCGTTCGGTGCCATCGTTGCCGCCTGCGGGAGCGACGCCGCGACCTCGTCATCATCGACATCTGAACCCACGGACGGTTCGGTCGCTGCGAGCGTCGCAGTCGATGACACGACGGACTCGACCGTCGACGATGTCCTGCCCCCAGAGGGCCGGGGGATCGTGACCGAGAATCCCGACGGGTCGCGGACCGTCGTGTCGACGTGGGGCGAGTCCGAGGTGCCGGCCGACCCGCAGCGCATCGTGTCCGTCATCGGCGACATCGACTTCGAGGCGATGCTCGCGCTCGGCGTCACGCCGATTGCTGCGGGCACCCAGGGTGGCGGTGCCACGTCGGGATTCTCACCGCACATCGACTCGGCGTTGACCATCGACGTCACCCCACTCGCCTGGACCGACGGAACGCCGTACGAGGAGATCGCGGCACTGGACCCCGACCTCATCTTCGCTCCGGACCAGGAGAGCTACGACCTTCTCTCCGAGATCGCACCGACCGTCCCGCGTGGCACCTGGACCAGCGCCGAATGGAAGGACGACTTCGTTTACGTCGGTGAAGTACTCGGACTCGCCGACGAGGCGGAGTCGATGATCGCCGACTACGACCAACGCGTCGAGGAGATCTCGACCGAGCTGGCCGGCACCATCGGCGATGTCAATGTCGCCAGCCCGCAGGTGTCCTACGACGACAGTGGTGTGTCCGTCGCCGGGCCCGATCAGTTCTCCTCCGTGGTGCTCACTGAACTCGGATTCACACTCGCACCGGTCGTCTCCGCCGGCGACGGATGGTCGACGGAGCTGTCGCACGAACGACTCCCCGACATCGACGCAGACATCTTGTTCTGGCAGGTTCGCCAAGACGACAACGGCGAACCGAACACCGCTGCACTGACCAACGTCGAGGACAACCCGCTGTGGACACAGCTGCTCGCAGTGCAGTCGGATCAGGTGTACTTCGTCGACAACCGACCCTGGTACTTCCCGACCATTCTCGGGGCCCAACGCATTCTCGACGACATCCAACGAGCATTGCTCACCGACTGACAACCTGGGCGGGACAACTGGGAATTTTCCCATTGCGTCGTGTGCACGCTCGCACGAAAATCGTCACATGGGACTCGCGGACGACAAGCGTGTGGACCTCGTGGCCGAAGCGCGCGAGAACCTCGACACGACCGACACAACGACCGACAGCGACGGTGACGGAGCGTCGGACGCCGACGAACGTCGGGACGGCACCGACCCCCACGACGCGTACGACACGCGGATCGATCTCGGTCAGCTGGAGGATTCGCGGAAGGCGGATGTCCGCGAGGACGGCGCTGAGGATCGAGAGATCCCGAACAAGCAGTTCTGGGAGGAGCGGTTCGAACATCGTGAGAATCCGGACGGGTCGGTGACGATCACCCAGCGAGACCGCTACGACGCACCCACGCAACTGCCGGACACCGTGACGAATCTGAAGGGCCTCGACTCCGACGGCGACGGGCTGTCCGATCTCGACGAGTACAACCGAAAGACCGACCCGACCAATCCCGACACCGACCGGGACGGGCGTCCCGACGGCGCCGAACTCGAGCAAGGCTTCGACCCGACGTGGCCCGAACCCCCGAACGCCACGAAGGACGACTCGGACGGCGACGGCGTCACCAACGACCAGGAGGCCCGGTACGCCGGTCCCCGAGGGATCGACATGTTCGCCGCCGCGGGCAAGGGGTCCGACGCCGTCGAAGGACGACAGCGGGCGTTCGACGAACGCAAGACCGGCGATGCGGTGGGAGACGCCGCCCTCCAGAAGGACCTCGGTATCGAACCCACCGCCGACGACATCGACAAGTTGGTGACCGATATCGGCGACGACATCTTCAGCAGCGATCCGATCGATCGTGCACGAGCCGACATGGCGTTGTCCGGCTTCGACGAATCGAAGTACGACCCGAAGATCCAGGACGGAGCCCAACAGGAGATCAACGACCGGGTTCAGCGGGCGACGGAGGAAGCCCTGGCGACCAGGGACCCCCAGAAGGCGATCGCAGTCATGCGGCAACACGAGCTGATGGGGCAGGGCGACCATCCCGACCACGCCGAGCTGAACGAGGTGGTCCTCGAGCGCTTCCGCGAGGGCTATCGACACGCGCTCGAGAGCGACGACCCGATCGACGCGATCGGGGTCTCGCGACAGGCTCAACTCCTGGGCGCGCCCCTCGAGGACCTGAGCGATCTCGACGACCACATCGCCGACATCGCCAACCGACGCGAGGCGGGCCTTCCGACGCCAGGAGGACCGCAGCAGCCGATGCCCGATACCCCACCGCGCCCGGGACAGACGCTGCCGGGACCTGGACAGGCACCCGGACAAGGCCAACCCGGACCGGGCCAACGGCAGCAACCGCCTCAACACGGTTCCCCGCAGGCTCCGTCCCCCGGCACCGATCCCGCGCCGGGTCGGGGAGCGACCGAGCCGTCGGATCGCCGGATCGGTACCGATCCCGCCGACCCGGCATCCGCCGAACCGGCCGGCGGCCCCGGGCGCGCTGCGGGTGACCCCGGCCCAGGAGCGCAATCGGGCGCAGGATCGGCGCTCGGTTCGGACATCGACAACGCGCTCGCGAACCTCGGCACGGGCACGACCAGCGAGCCGAGCGGATTGACGGGGCCCCGCTCGACCGAACAACCCGCGGCCGGCAGCGGATTGTCGATCGGATCGTTGGGGACGAAGAACGAAGGGATCGGCAACTCCCCACCCGCCGGTGGGCAGGCAGGGGGGCCCGGTGGTCCGAGACCCGGCGGATCACACGGAGGGCCGGCCGACACCGACGGATCGGGCCCGGCGATCCCGATCATGAGCAAGGACGGCGAATCGATCGATCATTTCGAACGGACCAATGCCGACGGTTCCATGACGATCCTCACCGCTGACGGCAAGGAGGTGTTCAACGTGCCGGCGAAGAAGGACGGCACCGACACCTCCGCCGAGGCGGCCGATGACACCAATCCGAACAGCGGAACGACCGACAACGACGATTCCAGCGACGACGCCGGCGACGGCGAGTCCTCGGATCTCGGCGACGGGGAACAGACCGACGTCGCGCGGGTCGACCCCGGCGCCAACGAGGGCGGTGATGCGACGGGGCTGCGGCGGTTCGACTTCCTCGCGACGGCCGGCTCGTCGGTGGTCGACTCGCGTTACACCAACACCGGCCGACCCGACTCACCCGCGTTCGGCCCGGACACCACGGTGCCCGTCGGGCAGCCAACGAACCCCGGCGACGAGACACCCCAGGACGATGCCACCACCGTCCAGCCCGGCTCGCTCGACGAGACCCGCCTCCCGGGGTACGGAACCACGACCGTGCGACCGGAACTGGTCGGGCTCGGACCCGAACTCGACCCGAACCAACTCGACCCCGGTGGCCAGACCGGCGGCGACCGCGAAGGGTCCGGCGGTGGCAACGCGTACGACCCGAGTACGCAGGCCCATGGCGGTGGTATCGACATGTCACAGGGTGCTGGCCTCGGTGGCCCTGGGCCGGGCGGCCTGGACGTCAACCTGGAATTGGCAGAACCGTCGACGGAGTTGCACATCCAGGGTGTCGACGTCGCCGGCACGCAGCCGGCGTTCGAGATCGAGGCGTTCATGCCCGCCGAGCCGGTAGACGACTCGACGGGGTTCGACGATCTGGTCGTCGATCCCCCTGGCTTCGTCTCGGATTTCGCGTCGGATTTCGCACCGGTCGACACCAGCCTCATCGCGCCCGCCGAGGAGTGGAACTCCGAAGGCGACGGATTCGACGGGTGACGCAGCGGATGGCGATCAGCCCGCCCACGGCAGCTACCGTCGTGCGACGAGCGACTGGCACTTCCTCGTCGACCGCGACGACTACTCCAACACCACCGTGGTCGAGTTCGACCCCGCTCCGCTCGAGGTCGGCGAGGTCCGACTGAGGGTCGACGCGTTCGGGTTCACGGCGAACAACGTCACGTACGCGGCGGCCGGCGACCTGATCGGCTACTGGACCTTCTTCCCCGCACCCGACACCGGTGACGAGGTGAACTGGGGCCGCGTGCCGGTCTGGGGGTTCGCCGACGTCGTCGAGTCACGATGCGACGGGGTGAACGAGGGTGAGCGCCTGTTCGGTTACCTGCCCATGTCGACCGAGCTGGTGATCACACCGACACACGTGTCGACGGGGTCACTGACCGACGGGGTGACGCACCGGTCCGCTCTGCCGCCGGTCTACAACAACTACGAACGGTGCGCCGCGACGCCCGGCTACCGGCCGGAGCTCGACGCCGAACAGATGCTGTATCGCCCGCTGTTCTTCACGTCGTTCGTGATCGACGACTTCCTCGCCGACAACGCGTTCTTCGACGCATCGACCGTCGTGCTCGCAAGTGCATCGAGCAAGACGGCGTTCGGAACCGCGCATCTCCTCGGCAAACGCGAAGGGCTCACCGTCGTCGGCCTCACGTCTGCGGGCAACGTCGGCTTCGTCGAAGGGCTCGGCTGCTACGACCAGGTCGTCACCTACGACGACACCGCCTCACTCCCACCCGGACCGGCCGTCTTCGTCGACATGAGCGGGAACGCTGCCGTC
>JANNNB010000153.1:0-4106 GCA_031398325.1 Actinomycetes bacterium | reverse complement strand
CCGCTGACCCGCCCGTCAGGTGGCGTCGGCGGTCGTCGCCTCGATTGCGTCGGGGGCGCCGACTCGACCCTGGCCGACCTCGACCTTGCGGGGCTTGGCCTGCTCGGCGACGGGGATCCTGACCGTCAGGACACCGTCGTGGAGATCGGCTTCCAGGTGTTCGAGGTCGAGGCCGTCACCGAGTTGGATCTGGCGGCGGAAACTGCCGCGGTAACGCTCCCCGAAATACGGCTGATCACCCTCTTGGCGCTGCCAGTTCCGCTCGGCGGCGATGGTCAGCACATTGCGCTCGACCGTGATGTCGAGGCTGTCGGCCTTGACCCCGGGCAGATCGATGTGCACCCAAACGTCGGTACCACGCCGGAATGCGTCCATCGGCATCACACCAGACGCATTCGGCTGTCTGGTCGAGAACCGACTGAACAGCGTGTCGAGGTCGCGGAACGGGTCGGTCTGGATCAGCATGTCAACACTCCTTTTCACACGTTGAACTCGAAGTTGAATGATTCGGCGCTCCGCATCGAGCGGGCGCACTTCGAATTATGGGCGCGGTTATGTTGAGTGTCAAGAGGTGATTATGTTGACACACAGCTCCGGCGGCGTCATCATGAGTTCATGGCACCGAGGGGCTCGAAGGACGTGGCGCTCCAGGACCGTCTGACGGAGCAATGGCTCGATCGGCAGCGCTCGGACAACACCCGCGCCGCGTACCGCATCGACCTCGACACGTTCAGCCACTGGTGCGCGGCGCGTGGCTCGATCCCGCTGCGTGCGGACGCCGCCACGGTCGTGGCGTTCCAGGCTGCCCGAGAGGCAGCCGGCGACAGCCCGTCGACACTGCGCCGACGCTGGTCCGCGCTGTCGTCGTTCTACGACTTCGTCCTCGAGCGCGAGGCCGCCTCCGCGAACCCGACACACGGGCTGATGCGGCCGCGCGTCGCCGGCGGCGATCCGAGCCCGACGGCACAGCTGTCCCCCGAGGCCGTCGTCGCGTACCGTGCGGTGGCGGCCGCCCTCGACCCGCGCCTCGATGCGCTGGTCGCGCTGTTGGTGGCTGACGGGCTCAAGCTCGGTGAGGTCCTGGCGCTCGACGTCGGCGACATCCACGGTCGAGCGCCGAAGACCATTGTCACGATCCGACGCCGTGGAGTCTCGAAACAGATCGTGCTCGACCCCGACAGCGCCCACTCGGTCCGTCGGTGCATCGGCCGACGACGCAGCGGACCGCTGCTGACGGGTCGCCGTTCTGCTGACGGCGATCCCCGCCGGCTCACCCGGTTCGGAGCCGACCACCTCATCCGGCAACTCACGGCCGACGGCGATCGACGGGTCACGGCGAACGAACTCCGCCGCTTCCACATCTCCACCACGCACGCCGCCGACAGCGATCTCGAAGGGGCTCGCGACCGCGCCGGCCTGGCCGACGTTCGCAGTGTGAAGCGCTACCTCCGGCAATAGACGACGACACCCGCTGGACTCGAGCGGCCGACGTGGTGTGGTGCCGAGACACGCGTGGCGTACGTTCGGCGGGTGAATCGAGACGGCAGCAGTACCTGGGCGGCCATGTCCGTTCCGGCGTACCGGCTGTTGTTCTACAGCGCGGCGATCGTGATCTTCGGCGTGATGGGCCAGGCGGTCGCCCGGGGATGGTTGGCGCGCGAACTCACCGGAAACAACGCCGGGCTCGGCGGCGTGATGCTCGTGTTCGGATTGTCGATGCTCCTCGCCACCCCACTCGGCGGCGTGGCAGCCGACCGATATCCGAAGCGACTGGTGCTCCTGCTCGCCGTGCTCGCCCTCATGGCATCGTCGCTGCTCATCGGAATCGCCGTCATCGCGGACGTCATCGAGTACTGGATGTTGCTCGTCGCCGGAGGGGTACAGGCAGCAGCATTCGCGTTCTACCTTCCGGCCCGAATCTCCCTGATCTCGGAGGTCGTGCCTCCCTCGCTGCTGCAGAACGCCGTGGTCCTCGCGCAGATGTCGCAGGAGGCGATGCGGGTCGTCGCTCCGGCGCTCGCAGGGGTGCTCATCGGTGTGGCGTGGTTCGGCGTCGGCGGGGTCTTCCTCGCGAGCGGGATCGCCAGCGGTATCGCGGCAGTATTCGTCGCCGCGCTTCCTCGCACACCACGCCGAACCGACGTCGGGCGATCGCCGTTCGGCGAGCTCGTCGACGCCGTCCACTACGTGCGCCGCAATCACGAAGTGGGGTTGATCGCGCTGGTCACGGTCGGTGTGGTGATGATCGGATTCCCCTATCTGACGTTCCTGCCGACGCTCGCCGACGATCGCTTCGACGTCGGCGCCGTTGGCTACGGGGTGATGTCTGGTGTCGCCGGTCTCGGGGCGGTCATCGCCGGGCTGCTCACTGCGGCTCGCAGCACGGGCACACGACCGTGGGCAACGATTGCGTGGTCGGGTGCGGCGTTCGGCGTCGCGCTGATCGCTCTCGGCGTCGCCGACTCGTACCCCCTCGCGCTCGTGGCCCTCGCATTCATCGGTGCGAGCGGGCTCGTCTTCCAGACCACCACCCAGGCGCTGCTCCTGCGGGTGTCGGCGCTGGAGTATCACGGCCGGCTCCAGAGCCTGGTCATCCTCGGCTTCAGCGGGTTCGGGTTGATGGCACTCCCGCTCGGACTCCTGGCGGACACGTTCACACTCCGCGCCACCCTCGCAGCCATGGGCGTCGTGGTGCTGGTGATCACGGCGCTGTTCTCCGCCGCCCGGTACCGCAAGCGGGGCCGTTCGATCGCGTTGGAGATCGGCTGATCAGACGGTCCAGGCGACGCCGCGCACCGTGAGCACCCAGTGCTCGGCGATGCGACCGTCGGCGATGCGCTGCACCAACATCCAGGTGACGACGGTGTTCTCCCCGGTCTCCCGATTCAGGCCGCTGCTCGTCGCGCGGGTCCAGACGCGATCACGGGAGACGACACGATCGTCGATGGTCGTCTCGGGTCGACACAGCGTCCGCTGGAACTCGGCGAGCATCTTCTTGTACTCCTTGCGCGACGACACGTTCGAGCCGACGCTCGAGTGCCGCACGAACGGATCGGCCAGCACGTCGTCGACGGCGTCGAGGTTGCCATCGCGCCAGATCTCGTGCCACCATCGATCCGAGATCGCGCACAACGTTGCATCGTCCACCCCGCCAAGGTAGATCAAGTTGCCCGGACACGATGGGGTCACCGCCGACGGGAGCAGCCCATGACCAATGCAGAGCACAGCGACTACGTCATTACCGACGCACACCGCCGGCTGTTCGCCGACCAGGGTTTCGTCCACCTCCCGGGGTTGCTGACACCGGAGGAGGTCGACGAGATCGCCGTCGACTACGACCGGTTCCTGCGCCGCGAGATCGATGTGCCGGGCAAGGACTTCTGCGACATGGCCGGCGACTACGGCCGCGACCCGTCCGACTACTCGATCGTCAACGTGATGCTGCCACGCCGGTACCACCCGGCCTGGGTCGGCAACATCGTCGAACAGCGCAGCGCCTCGGTCGCCAACCAGCTGTGCGGCGACGGCATGGAGCTCGACTACGACCAGCTCCTTGCGAAACAACCGCACAAGGAGGACGCCGTGTTCGCCTGGCACCAGGACATGGCCTACTGGCCCGAGACACCCGACACCCGGACCGCCACCATCTGGCTGGCGATAGACGACTCGACGATCGAGAACGGGTGCATGCGTTTCGTCCCTGCGACCACCCACGAACCCACGCTTCGTCCGCACGCGCCGATGTATGGCGACCGCGGCACCTCCCACGCCCTCGGCACCGACCTACGCGACGGAGACGTCGTCGTGCCGATGCCGATCCGCAAGGGCGATTGCACCGTGCACAACGAACGGGTGATGCACGGCTCCGGCGGGAACCACACCGACGGGTTCCGCCGCGCCTACATCCTCGCCTATCGCAGCACGGACACCATCGCCACCGAGCGAGCACTCGGCTTCACCCACAGCCACAACGACGAACTCGACGTGCTCGACGACGTCGGCGTCGACGGCCAGACGAAATAGCCCGACCGTCAGCCGCGCAGGAACGACCCGACGCGCACGGCGACCTCGTCGGGCGCATCCATCCACGGCGCGTGGCCCGCTTC
>JANNNB010000042.1:0-4409 GCA_031398325.1 Actinomycetes bacterium | reverse complement strand
AGTTCGCCGGTGCCACTGGTCGGCAGGTTGGTGGACGGGTGCAGTCCGACTCGGCGCAGCAGTTCGGGGAAACTTGATCCAGGATCGTCGCCGATCGCAAAGGTCGGCATCGACACGGATTACTGACCGCCCTTTTGTACGTACGACTTCACGAAGTCTTCCGCGTTGGTCTCCAGCACCTCGTCGATCTCGTCGAGGAGATCGTCGAGTTCGGCCTTCAGCTTCTCGCCGGCCTCCGTGACCGCTGGCGCGGCCTCAGCAACTTCGCTCGTGTCTCGGCTGGTCGTCGACTTCGGCTTCTGCGTGCGTTCTGCCATTGCGTCAATCTCCTTCGATCAGGCGTCCTGCCCGAGACGTTCGAGCAGTTCGCGGGCGGTGTCGCTGGTGTCGATCAAGGTAGCAACGTGGTCGGCGGTGCCGCGCAATGGTTCCATCATCGGCACGCGACGGAGCGGGTCGCGCCCGACGTCGAACACGAGCGAGTCCCAGTTGGCGGCGACGACGTCGTTCGGATACTTCGCCAGACACCGGCCACGGAAATAGGCCCGTGTCGTGGTCGGCGGGTTGGTCATCGCCGACTCGGCGTCCGCGGGATCGACGATGGTGTCGAGCCCGGCCCGCAGTGCGAGACAGCGATCGGCACGCAGGTCGTGGTACTGGAGGTCGATCGCCTTCAACTTCGGCGACCCGGGATCGATCGAATGCCGCTCGGCGTAGCCGTCGACGAGACGCCGCTTCGCCACCCAGTCGACCCAGTTCGCCACCGACTCGGGCGCTGACTCGAGGCCGCCGAGAACTCGCTCCCACCGTTCGAGCACGTCGTCGCCGACGGCCTCGCCGACGCACGCCAGGCCGTGCGACTGCTCGTACTTGCGAGCCCGTTCCAGCAGCCCCCACTGCACCTCGAGCGCGGTCGCCCTCGACCCGTCGCGCAACATGATCGTCTGACGCAAGGTGGGGTCGTGGCTCACTTGGCGGATCGCTGCGACCGGATTGCCGAGCACCCACTCGTCGCCGAGCGCATCGTCTTCGATCATCGCCAGAATGATCGCCGTCGTGCCGACCTTCAGGTAGGTGGCGACCTCGCTCATGTTCGCGTCGCCGACGATCACGTGGAGACGGCGGTACTTCTGGGCGTCGGCATGGGGTTCGTCGCGGGTGTTGACGATCGGACGCTTGAGGGTCGTCTCGAGTCCGATCTCCTCTTCGAAGAAATCGGCGCGCTGACTCAGCTGGTAAGGGATGTGGTCGTGGGGCCGACCCGGCAGCTCACAGCCGACCTTGCCCGCACCCGTGAACACCTGCCTGGTGACGAAGTGCGGGGTGATCTGCGTCGTCAGCCGGCCGAACGGCAACTCCCGGGCCAGCAGGTAGTTCTCGTGGCACCCGTAGCTGTTGCCCTTGCCGTCGGAGTTGTTCTTGTGAACGACGATTTCAGCGCCATCGGGCAGGATCGCCTGGGCATGCTTCATCGACGCCCGCACGATCTCCTCGGCGGCACGATCCCAGATGACCGCCTCCATCGCCGTGGTCACTTCCGGCGTCGAGATCTCTGGGTGCGCGTGGTCGACGTAGTAGCGGGCGCCGTTCGTGAGCACCGCGTTGACGAGCGTGGTCTCGACCTCAGGAGCGAGCGAGTCGTCGAGGGAGAACCCGCGAGCGTCGTTGGCCGGGTGCTCGTCCTCGAAGTCCCAGCCGATCCGTCCCCGCTGGCGAGCGGTTGCCGCGACGTAGGCATTGATGAGCATCGACGAGGCGGTCACCGGGTTGTTCTCGCCCCCGCGCACGACGATGCCGTACTCGGTCTCGAGCCCGCACACCTTCGGCAGCGCCATGTCGGCAACCTATCGGAGGCGACCGCTCACCGGGTGTTCACGTCAGGTGTTCACAAATACTGGCCGGTCTGCACCCGCTCGATGGCACGACCGCCGGTCCCGTCCGACTCGGTCGCCTTCGACACGAGCGTGCGGATGAACACGATCCGCTCACCCTTCTTGCCCGAGATCTTCGCCCAGTCGTCGGGGTTGGTGGTGTTCGGCAGGTCCTCGTGTTCCTTGTACTCCTGCTTGATCGAGTCGAGGAGATCCTGGGTGCTGACACCCTTCGCTCCCCCGCCGATCACCCGCTTGATGGCGAGCTTCTTGGCGCGGCGCACCACGTTTTCGATCATGGCACCGGACGAGAAATCCTTGTAGTACAGGATCTCCTTGTCGCCGTTCTGGTACGTGACCTCGAGGAAGCGGTTGGCCTCGTCGTCCTTGTACATCTCGGTGACGGTGTCGTCGATCATCTGCGGGATGAGTTCGCCCTCGGCGATCGGGATCTCGTTCGTGAGGTAGCGGGCGAAGATCGCGCGGGCCGCGTCTGCGTTCGGGCGCTCGATCTTGATCTTCACGTCGAGACGGCCGGGGCGCAGGATGGCCGGGTCGATCAGGTCCTCACGGTTGGTCGCGCCGATCACGATCACGTTCTTCAGACCCTCGACGCCGTCGATCTCGGCGAGCAGCTGCGGCACGATCGTCGACTCCATGTCGGAGCTGATGCCCGACCCGCGAGTGCGGAACATCGAGTCCAACTCGTCGAAGAAGACGATGACGGGCCAGCCCTCGTCGCTCTTCTCACGGGCCCGCTGGAACACGAGACGGATCTGACGCTCGGTCTCGCCGACGTACTTGTTGAGCAGCTCGGGACCCTTGATGTTGATGAAGTAGCTGCGGCCCTTGCCCTCCCCCACCGTCTCGGCGACCTTCTTGGCGAGGCTGTTGGCGACCGCCTTGGCGATCAGGGTCTTGCCGCACCCGGGAGGGCCGTAGAGCAGGATCCCTTTCGGTGCAGGGAGCTGGTGCTCGGCGAAGAGGTCCTGGTGGAGGAACGGCAACTCGACGGCATCCGCGATCTGTTCGATCTGCGAGTCGAGCCCGCCGATATCGGTGTAGGAGATGTCCGGAACCTCTTCGAGCAGCAGGTGCTCGACCTCGGGCCGCGGGAGCTTCTCGAGCAACAGGTTCGAGCGCACGTCGAGGCGGAGATGGTCGCCGCTGCGGATGTGCGTGCCACGGATCGCGTCGGCGAGTTCGCAGACGCGCTCCTCGTCGGCTCGACCGACGACCACGATGCGCACACCGTCGTCCATCACTTCCTTGACCGTGACGACTTCACCCGTGATCTCGGGATCGCGGGCGAGCACGATGTTGAAGCTCTCGTTGAGGACGACCTCGGCACCGCGATCGAGCATCTCGTGATCGATGTCGGGGTGCAGCGCGACGCGCATCTTTCGACCGCTCGTGAGGATGTCGACCGTGTCGTCGTCGTTCTTGCCGACGACGATGCCGTACGCCGAAGGGGGCTGCGACAGTTTGTCGACCTCGTCGCGCAGTGTTGCGATGTGATCGCGCGCCTCTCGCAATGTGTAGGAGAGCTTCTCGTTCTGTCCGACGGCCTGTGCGAGTTGACCCTTCGTCTCGAGCAGCCGCTCCTCGAGCGAGTGCACGCGGCGCGGGGCGTCCGCGAGACGGGCACGCAGATGCGCGATCTCGTCGAGCAGCGCGCTCATCTCCGTCGTTGACTCCGCACTCCCCTGGGCGGAATCGGACTCGCCGTTGCCGGAATCAACCGGTGGGAAATCACCGTCGTTCGCCATGGGCCGAATGTACACGCGGTGGTTCGAAACATGTTTGCACGTACTCGGCCGTGTAAACTCGCCTCAACCGATCTCACATTCGTATCGACGAGGGAGCTGCTACTGACATGAAGGTCTGGATCGATCAGGATCTGTGCACCGGCGACGGTCTGTGCGAGGAAATCGCACCCGACGTCTTCACGTTGCTCGACGACGGCCTCGCGTACGTGGTCGAGAGCGGCAAGATCTTCGCCGAGGCCAAGGGCAACCCCCAGGGTGCCGAAGGTCTGGCCGAGATTCCCGACAACCAGCTCGAAGCCGTCATCGAATCCGCCGAGGAATGCCCCGGCGAGTGCATCTACATCGAGCCGTAGCTCGAGCCCGTCGAGCCGAATCGGCCCGGGCGCACGACGCCCGACACCAGAACGATGCAGCGACCCCACCGGATCCGTCCGTGGGGTCGCTCCCGTTTTCGACCGTCATTCCACGTTTGCGACAAGAAATCGGAGACCCGGTCCGCAGATTTGTTGTCACAAACGTGGATTCTTGCGGAACCGATCGGGTCGGTCCGGGATCTGTAGGGGTGACATGACAGCGGCAGAGACGGATTCACAGCGGGATGCCGACGACACGATCGCGCCGGAGCTCGCTCCCCTGCGTCGTCCGGCGTTCGAGGAGCTTTACCGGTCGCAGTACACACCGATGGTCCGTCTCGCCTTCGTACTCGTCGACACCGTCGACGACGCCGAGCACGTCGTGCAGGATGCGTTCCTCGCGCTGTACCGGCGGT
>JANNNB010000013.1:0-3724 GCA_031398325.1 Actinomycetes bacterium | reverse complement strand
CATTCAGCGGACTCGAGTTGCCTGCCGGAAACTCCGACGCCGCACGCCAGGTGTGGGAGTGGGTGCTGGCCGACCCCGAGGCGCGCGCGTGGCTCGACGGCGCTGCCGATGAGTGGGGTATGCGGGTCAACCCGGTCTACGCCACGAGCGCGGGGGCCAACTCAACGGGAACCGCATTCGGCGACCCGGTGCCGAACTCGTTCCCGAAGGGCGATCCATACTGCTACAGGGCTCCACCTCGCGGGCCAGGGAACTCCATCGTGCCGCCGGCGCTGTGTGGGAACGACTGGTTTCCCTACGCCCGCGGCTTCTCCGACGCAGCGCGAGTGACACGTACCGCGTCGGACGGAGCCCGAATCATCGAGAATCCATTTGCTCAATCGGCGAGCGAGGTGTGGTCGCGAGAACTACCGCAGTTCATCGGCCGTCGATCGGTCTTGTCGCTCACGGACACCGCGTCCGCTGCACAGTACGGGTTGCAGACGGCCCGGCTCAGCCGTGCGGGAGACAACGGTGCCGATCGAACCTTCGTGGCACCGGACGAGAGGACCCTGACCGCAGGCGTCGAGTCGTTCGTCGCGGGAGCGGAACCACAGGTAGTGGAGCCGTCGCCCGCGGCGACCACGGAAGGCGCCTATCCGCTGACCGTGCTCACCTACGCAGCGATCGCACCGCTCGGACTCGACGACGCGGCGCGATCCGACTACGCGTCCTTCATCGAATACGCTGCGGATGCTGGCCAGGATCGGGGTTTCGAGCAAGGCCAACTGCCGGGCGGCTACGCGTCGCTCCCGCTCGAACTGCGCATCCAGGCCATCGTGGCGGCCCTGGTCGTTCGCGTTCTCGAACCACTGCCCGAGACGCCGACCGCTCCCACCACGACGGTGGCGGTAGCTGCGCCGACGACCGTTGCGCCCGAGGTCGTCGTGACTCCGGCTCCTGCCCCGGCGTCGGAGACCGAGTCCGAGACGTCGGGCGGGGTTTCCGGATCGTCCCAGAACGGGTCGAGATCGTCCGGGTCGTCGTCGCAAGGGTCGTCTGCCCCCCCAACTTCACTTGTGGAAGCGCCCCCTGCGTCGGAACTCGCCGTGGTCGAGGACGGTGGCTCAGTCATCGAGGTCGTTGGGGTCGAGGAAGCCGACGGCGAAGCGGAATCGTCACCGCCATCGATCATTACCCCGATTCTTGCGATCGGGCGCAGTCGCTTCGCGGTCCCAGGTCTCGGCGTCGTGGCGCTCGCGTCGATGCTCGGGGCGCTCGAGGTGACCAAACGGCCTCGACGACGCATCGATGGGGACGTCCTCGGAACTGACGGCCAAGTGAGTCCCGAAGTGTCAATCGACGAAGCGTTGGTGGAGGCCTGATATGCACGCGAGACCGGCGATGCCCCGAACCGGGCTGTCTGGTCGCCTTCGGCGGCGACTTGTGGCGGCGGCGATCGGAGTGACGGTGGCATGCTTCGCTGGATCCGGAGTCCACGCCACCGTCGAGCAACCTGTCGATGCCGGCGAGGTGCAGATGATCGACGCGAACGACCCGTCGAACGTGCTGATCGAAGGCGACAGCAACACCGAGTTCGTATTCCGCCTCCCTGACGGCGCATCGTGCCCTGGCGACAGCGCGAACGACGACTGGCGGGTGCAGAGCTTTATCACCCCTGCAACGGACGACCCGGGGACACTCACGTATGGCGTGATCTGGCCTGACGGTGAGGGTCGATTTGCCGTCTACGGGGTCGACACGCGTCCGTACACGCACGCCATGACGGGCCAGAACGATGTCGCAGGCCAGCCTGGCCTCATTCTCACGCCACCTCCGATGACGTTTGGCGTCTTCCCTGCCGGCACCCTCCCCGAGAGTCGGTACCGAATCGGGCTTGCCTGCACCTACTTCCGCGAAACGGCGCGTTACTGGGACATCGAATTGATCCTGACGGAGGATCCCGAGGTGCAGCCGGGCGAGTTCAGCTGGAGAGTCGCTGGCGTTCCGCAACAGGCTGATGCGGGTGCATCGAGCGACGCCGCCCTCCGTTGGATCCTCACCGCGCTGGGTGCGGGAGCAGTCGTCGCCGTGCTGCTCGTCGCCAAGCGCCGTATCGGCCACCGCCCTCCAGCGCTCTCCAAGGAGCAGACATGAAACTTCAATCGGTTGCACATCGCAAGATCGCCTGTTCCTTGTGTCGGCTCGGTATGGTCGCATCGGCGGTCATGCTGGTGATGGCGGGAGCCGCCCTGCTGGATCAGCCTCAAGCGTCGGCGGCCCTGAACGCCGGACCAGCCGAGATCGTCGGAGGTCCCGGTTCGACATCCGGCCAACCGCTCGCCAACGGTGGCAGCGCCACCGTCTTCGGTATCCGGCTGCCCGTGGGGGCCGCGTGCACGGGCGATTCGGCCTCGGGCGGCTACCGAGTGCAGAGCTATGTGGTGCCGGCGTCGGTCGATCCGAACACCTTGACCTTCGGAGTGCAGGGCCCCGTCCCGGTGGCCACAGGTGCGAACTACCGCCAGCCACTTTTCACCACTGCGACGACTCGATACGTGAACATCACCACGGGGGTTGCCCCGACACCTGGCGGTGGAGGTCCGATCCCGAGCACGCCGGGCTTCAACTTTGCATTCCTCGGGCCGACGGGCGCGACGTTGCTTCCAGCGGGCACGTACAACGTGGGGCTGGCTTGCACGCTCGGCTTCGAGTCGGCGACGCAGTTGGACAAGTACTGGAACGTGCAGATCACGATCGCCGCCGATCCGGCGGACCAACCGTCGGGCATCACGTGGACCGTCGCGGATCCACCCGCGACGACCACGACCACCACCACGGTCGCCGAGACGACGACAACGACGACCACCACGACCCCGCCGCCTGGTCCGACGACCACACCGCCGCCGGCGGTCACGACGACGAGCACTCTCCCGGGAGGGGCGACGACATCATCCACGACCAGTACAACGCTCGCCGCGGCAGTCGTGCCGATCTCGGGTTCTTCCACCGGGGGAGGATCGAGCACGGGATCCGGCGGTGGCTCGAGCACCGGCGGTAGCCCGTCGACTTCGATGAGCGGGACACTGCCACGAACCGGTTCATCGCCGATGGCGATCTTCGTTTGGGGTGCGCTGTTCCTCGTTCTGGGCCGCATGGCCATCCTGCTCGGGCGCAAACCTGAGGTGCGCCAGGTCGAAACCTGATGAGTGTTGCGGTCTACCCGGCACCGTCCAGATGGTCCCGCCCCTCGATGTTCCGACGTCGTCGCCCCGCGGTTGGAGAGCCTTCCGCGACGCGTCAGCGCAACTCGACCACCGCGGTCCCGCCACTCAGCCCGCGTCTCCAGCTCGTCAGAGGGATGCTCGTCATGGTGTCGGTGTTGTCCGCCACCTTGTTGATCCAGTTGGTCGTCGTCAGTTCGTTGCAGCATTCGGCGGCACAGGAGCGCGCCTTCGACAGTTTCCGCTCGAAGTTGGCGCAAGGCACGGCGCCGGTCGGACCGACCGACGGCGAGAATCGCGAGTTGGCGCCAGGCACACCGGTGGCCTACATCGAGATCCCGTCGATCGGCGTCCGTCAGGTGATCGGCGAGGGAACGACATCGGCGCTGCTGTTCGATGGCCCCGGTCACCGACGCGACACTCCGCTGCCTGGCCAGATCGGAACGAGTGTCGTGCTCGGACGGCGCTCCGGCTTCGGTGGACCGTTCGCCAGGATCAGCGAACTGGAAGCCGACGACGAG
>JANNNB010000362.1:0-1558 GCA_031398325.1 Actinomycetes bacterium | reverse complement strand
GGGCGCGAGGCACTCTCGTACCACGTCAGCGAGTTGGGTGACGTTCTCGGGAAAGAACATCGACTGATGGTCTCCGGGCACCGAACGGATCGTCAGCTGTCCGGTGATGAACGTCGACCAGTAGTAGTCGTGCGGCTGGGTCGGCCACACGTAGTCGGCCTTGAGCACCGTGGCGTCGACGTCGTAGTGCTGGAGCTCGTATCGATTGGCGGTCGCGGTGAAGTAGGAGAACAAGTTGTTGACGCCCTCGACGTCGACCACCCCGACCGCTCGTGCTTCGGCAGCCAGGTGCTCGACTCGCCACTGATCCCGCGGTCGCAACTTCCGGTACCAGATCGATGCCTTGCGTCGGCAGAATGGTCGAACGCCATCCCAACCCGACTGCAGCACGTTTCTCCAAAGGTTCCAGGTTCGCGCGTACAGTCCGGGCGTGGCAGTGCCTGGCGGCACGCTGTCGAAGAGCAGGACGTGTACCACCTCCTCGCCGAGCTCCTGGAGCTGGCGGGCCATCTCGAGGGTGACGGTGCCACCGCCTGAGTACCCGCCCAGCAGGTACGGACCTCGATGACCGGCCCGAAGCTCCGCGACATATCGGGCGGCCATCGCTTCGACGGAGGGGTCCGGCATGTCCGAACCGTTGACACCCATGGCCTGAAACCCGTACACGGGACGATCCCCCGACAGAGCACGGGCGAGGCTCCAGAGGAAGAGCACGTTGCCGCCGGCCCCGTGGACGATGAACAACGGAGGACCCGATCCACCCGACGAGATCTGGACGAGCGAACGATGTGCCTGCGGCTCTCCCGGCGGCGCATCGTTGGATGACTGTCCGGCGCTGTCCGCAGCCGTCTCCGGCATCGAAGCGCTCACCATCGTGGCCAGGCTCGCGAGATTCGACGCTTCGAGAATGTCGGTGAGCTGCAGACGTACACCCAGGTCTCGTTGGATGCGCGACATCATGCGGATGGCGATGAGGGAGTGCCCGCCGAGGTCGAAGAAGTTGTCGTCCGGGCCGATGCCACGAGTACCGAGAAGCTCTTCCCAGATGGTGGCGATACGGTCGACGACGCTCGTGCCGGTCGGCGCTGCCGGCAGAGGCGGGAGTGATTCGTCAGCTGGGGCCACGGTAGGGCCCGTGAGCTGGGAACGCAGCTGGTCCAAGTCGATGCTCGATGCCACGAGGCGAGGGCGGCCGCTGAGCAGAAGTTGTTCGAGCAGTGCGACGCCTTCGTCGGGCTCGATCCCCAGATCGTCGGCCAGTTCCATCAGGTTGCGCAGGTGCGTCGGGTCGGGGTCGGACGCCGAGCGGGAGCCGAGTGCCCGATCCGACGCGACCGGCCAGAGCTGGAGGCCATCGACGGACAGGACACCCCGGCCCGCCCGGTCGAAGAGTTCGATGTCCAACTTCGGCGTCGACCCCGGCGAGGCGTTCAGTCGACGGACGATAGCGACCACCTCGCTCGGCACGTTGCCGTGGACGGTGACCTGGTCGTAGCCGACAGGAACGAGCAGGTCGTCGGTTCCGGTCTCGGATCGGACGAGCGCTGCACCGAGACCC
>JANNNB010000314.1:0-3457 GCA_031398325.1 Actinomycetes bacterium | reverse complement strand
GTAGATCGGCCGGTTCGCGACCTGTCCGTCTCGGATCTTGACATTGATGGCATCGATGAAAATCACTGGGTAGATGCGGTCCAGGGGCCGGTTCTGCCACTCACTCATCGTGTCGAGGACCCGGTCGGTGATCGTGGAGATGGTCTCCTTCGACACGTCCGCGCCGTACACCTCGGCCAGATGCGCGGCGACCTCCCCGGTCGTCAAGCCTTTCGCGGTGAGCCGAGATGCTCTCTCGACCTCGAGTGGGGGGTCACTCATCGACGACGTTCGCCGTGGTCTATGGGATCGGACCAAAACGCTCGACGCGAACGGCGTCGGGGGCGATCCCTGCTCGTAGGACCAGTTCGCTGGCTGCGGCCGTGAAACCGGCAGAACCGCAGATGTAGACGGTCGCATCACTGTGGACATGTGGGGTGAGGTCGTCGGCGGTGATGCGTCCGGGGCCTCGAATCGAGTTGGCGGGTGCTCGACGGGTGAAGATCACCGACGCGTCGTCGCCGGACAGCTCGCTCGCGTAGATCAGCTCGGATTCGTCACGGGCGGACACGACAAGGTGCACCAGTGTCTGCTGTGGTCGTCGGCGCGCGAGCCTCAGCATCGACATCAAGGGCACCACACCAGCGCCACCACCGATGAGAAGGGCGGGGCATGATCCGTCCCAGACGAACCATCCTCCGATCGGACCGCGCACCTCGAGGGTGTCGCCGACTCGGAGTTCCTCGTGGAGGAATGACGAGACCTCGCCCTCGTCCAATCGTTCGACTGTGAGGTCGATCGACAAGCCGTCGCCGGGCGGGGAAGCGATCGAGTAGGAGCGTTGGGCCCGGTAGCCGTCTGGTGCGGTCAATCGAACTGCGACGTGTTGGCCGGCGAGATGCGCGAAGGGTTGCTCGAGTCGCTGTGAGAACGTCTTCACCCGTGGTGTTTCGTCGATGATGTCCGTGACCGTTGCGGCTTGCCACGGTCCGATCGGAGGGACCTCGATTACGGCTGGCCGGCTCATCTGTCAGTCACCTTGGTAGCGCTGTTCGAGCCATGGGTCACCGCGGTCGTGATACCCGCGTGCCTCCCAGAAGCCGGGCTCGTCGTGATCCAGGACCGTGATGCCGGACACGAACTTCGCGCTCTTCCAGAAGTAGAGGTGCGGCACGAGCAGCCGTGCCGGTCCTCCGTGATCGGCCGACAGTGGTTGCCCGTCCGCTTCGAACGCGATCCATGCCTTGGTTCCGGTGACGTCCTCAAGCGCCAGGTTCGTGGTGTATCCGGTCGAGGAGGAGGCGAGCACATGGGTCGCTTGCGACAACGGTGCTTCGATTCCGAACAGCGTGTCGAGCGAGACGCCACGCCAGTGCATGTCGAACTTCGACCACGTCGTGACACAGAGAATGGCGCCGTCATACGAGCACTGGGGCAGGCGTTGCATCTCGTCCCACGTCCAGGTCGTGGGTTGCTGCACCAGCCCGTCGACGGTGAAGCTCCACCGGGCCGTATCGATAGGGGGCGTCACCTCAGCGGTCAGCACGGGCCACGACGCACCCGCGTCGTACTGGCCAGGCGGCAGCCGCCGATCGGCTGCGCGGCTGCGACCAGTGAATGCCCGAGTGATTCGAGTCATCGTTTGATCCTTTCAGGTTGGATGGTGCCGGAGTCGCCCTGCACGCGCGCCGTCTCGGGGAGAGGGGTGGTGCGGAGCAGACACGCTGGAACCTATTGGAGGTACGCCTCGACGATCGAAGCGCTTCGGACGGATGCAGTGTCGGGGTCTTGGCTGGCGTTGCGTCGGGCGCCTCGTAGGCGAAGCAGGTCCCAGCAGCGGGCGAGTTCCACGTCGATGTCGAACTCACGTTGGCGCTCGAGGTCCGTCGCGGTCTTGTCCGACTCTTTTCGTAGAAGCCGATGCTCTTCGTCGGCGAGGGTGTTGATGGCGGTCAGGACGGGTTCGTCGGTTGTCATGGCGTGTCTCCTTTGGTTTGTGTCGTTTCAGCTGTACGTCTGCCTGCGTCGCTTTCCTGTGGGGTGAGCGGTTGTGGAGTCGGGCGGTGCTCGACTTCGTGGCGAAGAACGGGCCGGGCCGCGTCGGGCGTCGCGTCGGCACCGGCAGGTCGAAGCAGGTTCAGTGCGATGGCCGGGAACAGCACGACGGAGATCAGGCCGGCCGTGACAAGTCCAGCGGCCGTGGACGGCTCGAGCAGTCCCAGCTCGATGCCGAACATCGTGGTAGCGACGATGAACGGTAGCGATGTGGCCTGGAGGAGCCCGGCAGCGACCGTCTCCGGCCAGGTGGTGTCGGGCCGAAACAGCACCGCCGGGACGCCGCGAACGATGAGCAGTGCCACGACGAGCAGCGGCACCCTGGCAAGGGCGGCCGGATCGTCGCCGAGCGATCCCAAGTCGAAGGTCACACCGCTGGCGACGAAGAACACAGGGATGAACACGCCGTAGCCGATGGTGTCGAGCCGTGCGTGCAGCTCATGATCGGCGCGCGTTCCGTCTCGATCGAGCAGGCGCAGACCGGCACCGGCGAGGAACGCGCCGAGGATGACCTCCAGCCCGAAGCGGTCGGCGATGACGACGAACGCGAGCAGCACGACGAATGAACCGCGAACCCGAATTTGTGCAGTGGTGTCCTGCAAACGACGGAGCACCGCGGTGAGCCGATGCGAGCGGCCGATGCCGAGCAGGACGGCGAGCACGGCCACAGCGACGGCAACGAAGCCCACGAGCAGCGCGAGCTTCGCAGTCGGGCTGGTCGATTCGCGCGAGAACAAGAGCGACAGCAACACGATCGCTCCGACGTCGGCAATCGATGCTGCGGCGATCACCAGTTGACCAACGCCCGATGACAGCTGGCCGGTGTCCTTCAGCACGGGAACGACGACGCCCAACGCTGTCGCGACCAGGATGATCGCAACGAGCAAAGGAGCTTCAACCTGACCCGTCGCTGCGAGTGCGGCCGCAACCATCAGCGCCAATCCGAACGAGAAGGCGAACCCGAGCCCACTTCGGACCAGCATCCGGCCGCCCAACCGGTCGAAGTCCAGCTCCAACCCGGCGAGGAACAGCAAGAACACGAGCCCGATCAACGAGAGCACCCGCACCGGTGCGTCGGGTTCGACCCAACCCAGAACTGAGGGACCGATCACGATCCCCGCCACGAGTTCGACGACGACCGCCGGCACGCGCAACTGCGGCACCGATCCTGACGCCAGCGGCGCAAGGAACGCCACGGCCGCGACCAGCAGCAACCCCGTCAGGTCGATCTCCATCACGGCTCACCTCGTGCGGGCGGGCCGCTTGGTCATCGCCGCAACTTCGGGGTTGCGTTGGGTGGTGATGTACTCGGGTGGGACGAGGAACGAGTGGATGCCGACGGTTCGCGCAATGGCCGGTTCGACCGACCCGAGCGCTCCGAGGATTCGCCGCGACCCTTCCACGGGGGGCGGGGCAGCGTCCC
>JANNNB010000291.1:0-2196 GCA_031398325.1 Actinomycetes bacterium | reverse complement strand
GTGTCCTGCTTCGTGGCGATCTCGAGGTGCTCACGCACGGGCAGGCCATCGGTGATGCGGTACCAACCGTCGACCGACTGGTGACCGGTCGACTCGCCCACGACGTCGACCTCGTAGCGCACGTGCAGCACGGGGATCTCGGTGCCGGCGACCGTCAGCGTCGTGCGCTCGACCACCGTGCCGGGGAAGGTGGTCGTCGTGCGGTCACCCATCCGGCACGTCATCGCCCACGTGGTGCCGGCGGGCGCGTCGAGCGGGCGCGGATCGCCGTCACACACATAGTCGTTCTGGCCGGCCGTGCCGAAGAACTCGTGGTAGCCGATCCATCCGTTCTGGCGGACGGCGTCACCGTCGAGGCACCAGTCCCAGCTGTCCCAGCGTTCGACCGCGATGTCCCACCGCAGCCGGACCCCGCAGCCGAACGGCACGACCGTGATGGTCGTGATCTCCGGGTAGTCGTGCCGGGCTCCCGTGAGCGCGTCGACCCGATCGAACCCCGTCGTGGCGTACTGGTACACGCCGGGCGCCACGAGCGAGTGCTCAACCGGCGCCGCCGTCGTCGTGGCGGCCTCGCCATCGGTCGTGGCGGCTCCTTCCGTCGTGGGTTGCGGGTCGGTCTGCGACACGTCCGCCGTCGCCGGAGCGGCAGCCGGTCGCACCGTCGTGGCCGGCGGCCCGGTCGTCGTCGCACCGATCTGCTCGCGGTAGCGGTCGACCGCCTCGTCCACGCCGACCTCGGTCACCTTGCCGCCGGTCGACAAGCGGTGCCACACATACCAGCCGCTCGCGGCCAGGACGACCACGGCGAACACACCGACGATCACGACGACCGGCCGCTTCACAAGGTCCTCGGTGTCAGCCGTCGTGCTCGAGGAACTGTTGCGCCCAGCGGCGGTACTGCACGATCGGTCGGTCGCCTCGTGCGAGCGCCGGGCGCGACACGTATCGCTGGCTCGACCAGATCGGCACGTCCTGGCGCACGTCGTGCACGAAACCGCGCGTGGCGAGGCGTGCCGCCACCCGCTCGGCGACCGAGCGAGCGCGGCCTCCCTCGTGCAGCACCTGCATGGTCAGGCGGAACTCGATGCGGCCGGGGGCGACCGGCGTGGCGAGTACCTGTTGGCGGGTGCGGGCGCCGAGGCGAGGGATGGCGGCCTCGACCACGGACACGCCCAGGCCGTACAGGCTGACGTCGAAGCGCACCCTCGTCGTCGCCCGACGCAGCGCGGTCAGCCGGTCGTCGCCGGGGAGCCCGACGGGACGGGTCATCGCGTACGACGCCGTGGCGTAGGTGCCGTCGGCGGTGAACGGGTCGACCATCTCGACGTCGGTGTAGTGATGGACCTCGGCGAGGTGTGCCAGGTCGACCGAGTTCTCCGACGTCGCCACGGGATGCCCGTCGAACTCCAGGCAGGCGGTCGTGCTGCGGCTCAGCCCGGTGATCGGCACCGCCTCGAGCTCAGGTACCTCGAAGCTCGGTGGCGTGCGGTCGGGGTGATGCCACACCAGCACTGCGCCGTTGCGCTCGCAGACGGGCCACGACCGAACGGACACGCCGGCCGCCGGTTCGGATCCACGGCCCGTCGCAGTGCACCGGCCCTCGCCATCGAAGGTGAACCCGTGGAACGGACAGCGGATCGCATCGCCGTCGACGCGTCCCTGCCCGAGGTGCGCACCGAGGTGCGGGCATGTCGATGACGTCGACCCGAGCGAACCGTTCTCGCCGCGCCACACGACGAGCTCCGAACCGGCGAGCCGACGGGTGACCACGCCCCGTCGTGGGAGCTCGTGCGAGAACCCGACGGCGAACCAACCCCACGGAACCGCCAACTCCGACATGGCGACGTCGACCGCGTCGCGAGCGGGCACGGCCCGGTCTCCCACCGCCACACAGTAACGAACGCGGTTCGACACCGACAGCGCCGAGATCGAGTTCTGGTTCACCCGGACGCCGGCCGGCCCTGACCGACCGATCGCAGCCGCCTTGCGGACGAAGCAACCGATGTCCCCGCAGTCGATCAGGTGCGGACGACGGTGGTGGTGCACCGTGGGCCGGGAGCGTGGGCGAGGCGAGCGTCCCCGGTGAGCAGACTGCAGTCGAGCGCTTCGGCGACGGCCACGTACGTCGCATCGTACGACGACACGTTGTCGCGCACCTCCCAGATCCGACCGAGCAGATCTGTCACGCTCACCCGC
>JANNNB010000279.1:0-23801 GCA_031398325.1 Actinomycetes bacterium | reverse complement strand
AGGACGGACCTTCCGACCTCGGACGTCAGCATACCGGGACAACCCCGAAAGCCGGGCGATGGTGCAAGGGCGGGTGGCCCGCCCTGGCAATCGTTACCTACGGAGGCCCTGGTCGGCGATGATCTTGCGGTAGCGCTCGACGTCGATCGACTTCACGTAGTCGAGCATGAGTCGGCGACGACAGACTAGCATCAGGAGGCCACGACGGCTTTGGTGGTCCTTCTTGTGCATCTTGAGATGCTCGGTCAGGTGGGTGATGCGCTCGGTGAGGATTGCGATCTGCACTTCGGGAGAGCCGGTGTCGGTCTCGTGAGTGCGGTTCTTCTCGATGGTCAATGTCTTGTTCGGCACAGTACGTCTGCCTTCCAGATGGAGGTCGCAGCGGTCGGTTCGACCGCTGCATCACGCCCGCGCCGTGCGCACCCCAAATCAATCAGGTGGTGCGACCAGCCCGGAACGGACCCCGCAATGCTACGACCGAACCCCTCAAATCATCGTTTGCGACAAGAAATCCGAGGACCGGGTCTCCAAGTTCTTGTCGCAAACGTGGAATGACGTCAGGGAGCGGGGGTGGCGAGGACGGTTCGGGCGTGCTCGACGTCGATTGCCAGTTGGGCGATCAGCGCATCGACGCCGTCGAACTTGCGCTCGCTGCGCAGGAAATGGGTGAATCGCACGCTGGCTTCTTCGGCGTAGAGGTCGCCGTCGAAGTCGAGCAGGTGCGCCTCGAGCAGCGACGAATCGGCGTGCTCGTAGAACGTCGGGCGCCGGCCCAGGTTGATCGCACACGGATGCACCACACCGGTCGGGCGCTCGTACCAGCCGGCGTACACACCGTCCGCCGGCAGCGACATCAGGTTCGACACCTCGACGTTGGCGGTAGGAAAACCGAGGAGGCGGCCACGCTGATCGCCCGTGACGACTCGACCGCGGGCCTCGAACGGGTGGCCGAGCATCGCATTCGCACGGGTGATGTCACCGCCGGCGAGCGCTCGCCGGATGGCCGTGCTGCTCACCGGCTCGTCCACGCCATCAGCACGGGCGACGAGTGGCAGCGGGGCCACCTCGAAGTCGTGTTCCGCACCGAGCTTGCGCAGCAGGTCGACATTGCCGTCGCGATGCCGACCGAAGTGGAAGTCGTCGCCGACGACGATCACTTGCGTGTCGAGACAGCTCACGAGCACCCGCTCGACGAACGACTCGGGTGACTCGGCGGCTTGGTGCTCGTCGAACGGCACAACGACGACGGCATCGATGCCGGTCGCCGCGAGCAGCTCCATCTTCTGACCGGCGCTCGTGAGCAACCGCGGCGCCGATTCGGGCCGGACCACCGAGGCGGGATGTCGGTCGAAGGTGACGACGACCGAGACGGCGTCGAGCGCCTGCGCCCTCTCACGGACATGATCGATCACCGCCTGGTGACCCAGATGGACCCCGTCGTACGCACCGATCGTGATCACGGCCCGCCGACCCGGCCACGGCGGCGCGTCGAGTTCGGTCACGGTCTGCACCCGCCAGAGGCTACTCAGGCACGTCATCAGCACTGCCATCTGGAGGCGGGTCGGATCACGCGCTCTCGGTGCCTCCCCCGGCGTGGCATCAGGTTCGGGGCAACACGACGGCCGGTTTGGCGGTGGAGCCGGGCCCGCCGTCGGCGCCGTCGTACGACTCGTACACGGCGAGCAGTCGGTGCCCCCCGTCGCCGAAGACCGCCCACGGGCCGGTTCCGGACCACCGTGGGAGGACTCGGCCGTTGGCGATCAGCGCGGCGGTTGCGTCGTCGACGTCGACGCGATCGAGCGAGCGCACCGCAGCCTCCACCGGCAGCAGCTCACAATCGTCCGGCCCAGCAGCCTCGCCGATCGTGAACGAGCCGACGCGCGTGCGGCGCAATCCCCTCAGGTGCGCACCTCCGCCGAGCAGCGTGCCGAGATCGGCGGCGAGCGAACGGATGTAGGTGCCAGCCGAGCATTCGACCTCGATCCGGAACACCATCGGGTCGTCGGTCGCCCACAGGTCGAACCGATCGACGACCACCGATCGCGGCTCGCGTTCGATCTCGATGCCCTCGCGGGCCAGCTCGTGCAGACGCTTTCCGTCGACCCGAATCGCCGACACCATCGGCGGGATCTGCTGGATCGGGCCGGTCAGGTGCGCGGCCGCCAACCGCCGGGCATCGTCGACGCTCACACCTGTCATGTCGAAGGTGGCCGTCACCGAGCCAGCGGCGTCGAGGGTGTTGGTCTCCGTGCCGAGCACGACCTCGCCGACGTACTCCTTCTGTGTTCGTTCGACGAAACGGAGCAGCCTCGTGGTCATTCCGACGGCGACGACCAGCACCCCGGTGGCGTCGGGATCAAGGGTTCCACCGTGGCCGACCTGGCGTTCACCGAACCGGCGCCGGAGCATGCCGACGACGTCATGGCTCGTGACCCCCGCCGGCTTGTCGACGATGGCCAGACCGTGCGTCGTCGCTGGCCGACGGCGAGCCATCAGGTGGTTTCGGGTTCGGCGGTGTCAGCGGTGTCAGCGTCTTGGGTCTCGAGTACACCGGACTCCTGGCGTTCGAGACGATCACGGTCACTGCGCAGGATCGCATCGATCCGCTCGGCCGACCTGATGACCAGGTCGGGTCGAAAATCGAGGATCGGCGTCTTCTTCGCGCGGATCTGCTTGGCGATCGACGACTGCAGACGGATGCGGTGCTCGCCGAGTGCTTCGAGGATCACCTCGTCACCGTCTTCACCCTCCAGCGAATCGAAGAACACGATGGCCCGGTTCAGCTCGGGGTCGACGTCGATGCCGGTGATCGAGACGAGCGAGAGCCGCTCGTCGTCGATCCGGACCAATTCGTCGGCGATGATCTCGCGCAGGGTGGCGCCCACCCGCGCTCCCCGCGGATACTTGGGGGCGCTGTTGCGCGACGAGCTCCTGCTTCCGCTTCGTTGCTTACCGGCCATGTCCAGGCTCCTTCAGGAATGTTCGAACGGTTGATCAGTGGACGGCGAACTCACGTGAAGTCGGGTGCTGCCCGCAGCGAGCGCTTCAGTTCTGCCATACCCGACATCGTGGCCAGCGTCTCCACGGCATCCCAGAGCTTCAGGGCATCAGCGCCCTTCGGAGCCTTCGCGATGACCGGGCCGAAGAAGCTGGCCTCGTTGTTCTCGCCGGGATGGAACGTGATGATCGGTGTCCCGACATCGCGTCCCGTGCGGCTGAGCGCCAGCTCGGTCTCCGCTCGGATGTACCCGTCGTGCGACTCGTCGTCGGCAGCTGCGATCAGCCCGGGGTCGAACCCGTTGGCGTCGAGGAGTCCGCTCAAGAACGCGTGCGGGTCGGCGGCCGACTCTGCGCGCCGGTTGTCGACATGGAGCGCCGTTCCGACCACGGTGTACCAACGTCCCACGGCGTCCGGGGCGAGATCGGGGTCGAGCCGAATTGCATCGGCGACGCGCAGCGCCTGCTGACCGCGATAGTGGCCCTGCCGGTACTCCGGCGTGTACCACTCCTGGTTGTTCGCGTCGTTGAGCATCCACAAGGAGATGAACCGCCAGTTGACCTCGTACGACTGCTGTTCGGCCACGTTGGTCACCCACCGTGACGTGATCCACGCCCACGGGCAGATGGGATCGAAGAAGAAATCGAGGTCGGCGGCCATGACGGCCAACCTATCTGCGGACGGGGTTCCGCCCGTCCGCAGACTCGGGTCAGGTGCGGGCGATCTCGACGTCTTCGAAGGTCTCGATGAGGTCGCCGGGCTTGAGGTCCTGGAAGTCGGACAGGCCGATACCGCACTCGAAGCCCTCACGGACCTCACGTGCATCGTCCTTGAAACGCTTGAGCGACGTGATGTCGCCCTTCCAGATGATCGTGCCGTCGCGCAGGAAGCGAACCTTCGAGCCGCGGGTGATGACACCCGAACGCACGTAGCAACCGGCGATCGCACCGATCTTCGGCACCCGGAAGATCTCGCGGACCTCGGCCTCGCCGGTGACCTGCTCCTCGTACTCCGGTTCGAGCATGCCGATGACGGCCTGTTCGATGTCTTCGAGCAGCTTGTAGATGATCTCGTAGGTGCGGATCTCGACGTCTTCGTGGTCGGCGAGCTTGCGGGCCTTGCCATCCGGTCGGACGTTGAAGCCGATGATCGTGGCGTTGGTGGCCGAGGCGAGCGTGATGTCGTTCTCGGTGATGCCACCGACGGCGCGATGGACGAAGCTGATCTCGACCTCGTCGCGCTCCAGTCGACGCAACGACTCGGTGACCGCTTCGAGCGAACCCTGCACATCGGCCTTGATGATCAGGTTGAGCGACGCCTTCTCACCCGACTGGATCTGGCTGAAGAGGTCTTCGAGCTTGGTTCCCGACTTGACCCGAGCGTCCTCACGGAGGTGCTTGGCCTTCAACCGCTCCTCACGAGCCTCGCCAACGGTGCGGGCGGTCTTCTCGTCGGGTGCGGCGCGGAACTCGTCGCCGGCCTCGGGCACGGTCGACAGACCGAGCACCTGGACGGGGGTCGACGGGCCGGCAGACTTGACCTGCTCGCCCTTGTCGTTGATCATCGCTCGGACCTTGCCCCACGCGGCGCCGGCCACGATCGGGTCGCCGACCTTCAGCTCGCCCTTGTCGACGAGCACCGTGGCGACCGGGCCACGACCCTTGTCGAGCTGGGCCTCGATCACGATGCCCTTGGCGCGCCCGGTCGGGTTGGCGGTGAGCTCTTCGAGCTCGGCCACGACCTGCAGCTGCTCGATCAGTTCGTCGACACCCACGCCTTGGAGCGCTGACATCTCGACCACGATCGTCTCGCCGCCCCACGACTCGGGGACGAGTTCGTACTCGGCGAGCTGCGTGAGCACACGCTGCGGATCGGCGTTGGCCTTGTCGATCTTGTTGACCGCCACGACGATCGGCACATCGGCCGCGCGAGCGTGGTTGATGGCCTCGATCGTCTGGGGCATGATGCCGTCGTCTGCGGCGACCATCAGCACGACGATGTCGGTCGCCTCGGCGCCGCGAGCACGCATCTGCGTGAACGCCGCGTGGCCGGGGGTGTCGAGGAACGTGACCGAACCGTGTTCGTTGACGACGGTGTAGGCGCCGATGTGCTGGGTGATGCCACCGGCCTCGCCGTCGACGACGTGTGCGCCACGGATGTGGTCGAGCAGCGTGGTCTTGCCGTGGTCGACGTGGCCCATGACGGTGATGACCGGCGGGCGCGGCTCCTGGCCTTCGTCGTCGTCGGAGTCGTCGAACAACTTCTGGAGTTCGACTTCTTCCTGCTGGCCCGGCTCGACGAGGAGAATCTCGGCGCCGACTTCGAGCGCGAACATCTCCATCTGATCGTCGCCGAGGGTCATGGTGGCGGTGACCATCTCGCCGTTGTTCAGCAGAAACCGGACGACGTCAGCGGACGTGCGGTTCAGCTTCGGAGCGAACTCCTGGGCCGAGACGCCGCGCTCGATGACGACGACACCGGTGGGGACCGGGGCGTCGGACGACGTGTACGTGGTGAACTGCGGCTGCAGCTCGTCCTGGTCGCGACGACGACGGCGTCGGCCGGTGCGACGCGGAGGACGACGCTGGCCACTGGGGCGAGCGCCGCCGCCACCGGGTCCGCCGCCCGGACCACCGGGACGACCGGGACCGCCAGGGCCGCCGCCGCCGGGACGGTTGGGCCCACCGGGACCGCCAGCTGGTCGGGGCGTGAAGCCTCCGGGTCGTGGGGCGCCAGGGCGCCCGCCGGGAGCAGTGGTGCGAGAGGTGGGTCGTGCAGACCCGGGCGGCGGCGGGATCGGCCGACCGCTGGGCGAGAGTGGACGCCCGGGCGGCGGCGGGATCGCCTTGCCGCTCGGTGACATCGGCCGCTCCGACGGGGCGGGCGCCGGTCCCGGCGCCGCAGTCGGCTCGGGACGCGGGGCACGGGCGTCGGTCACGTTGGGGGTCGGGGGCGCCTCCGGCGGGCGGCCGCCAGCTGTCGGGCGGGCACTCGAGATCACGCGGGACGACGCATCGTCATGCCGCTCAGCTGCCGGGGCCGATGCCGGCTCGGACACCGGTGCGGAAATCGGAGCGACAGCGGCGGGCGGTGACGCGACGACAGGCGGTGCGGACGACGCAGCTGGCGCGTCGACGCGCTCGGGCGCTGGCGCACGCTCTGGAGCAGGAGCCACCGGTGCGGCGTCGGCAGGAGGTGACGCCACGGCAGGAGGAGTCGGTGCCGGATCGGCGGCGCGCATCGTGGGCGCCTCGACGGCGGGTGCTGGTTCTGCCTGTGCCTCGACCGGCGCTGGAGCGGCAGTGGCCGGGGCCTCAGCAGCTCCGGCCGCCGCCTCGACGGCGGGCTCTACCGGTTGGTCGGCGACGGTTGCTTCGGCAGCTGCCGGAGCGCTCGTCGCGTCGGAGGCGTCGTCACCGTCAGGCGCCGGAGCAGCCGTCTTCTTGGCGGCAGCCTTTTTCGCTGGCGCCTTCTTGGCGGCGGTCTTCTTCTCGACCTTCGGCTCTTCCGGTTGTTCCGGACGGGTGAGCCCGTCGCGCTCCGCGCGCCGGGTCACCATGTCGGCGTAGGCCTCGGCGAGCGACGCCGACGGACCCTTCGCGGCAACGCCGAGCGTTGCACAGAGGTCCAGAACCTCTGCGTTCGTCATCCCGAGCTCTTTCGCGAGCTCGTGGATCCTGATCTTCTTTGCTGCCACGTTCCCGATTCAACCTTTCACAGTCGTCATTACCTCGCAGATGCCTGAATCACCGGGTCGGTGAATCCGCATCGAAGTGGTCGCCTCATCGGCCGCCACCACTGCACATCTCTCGAATTTCGCTTTCGTCGACCGAGCCGAGCGTCGTACGCCACGCCTTGCCGAACGCTCGCTTGCGCAGGGCGTCGTCGAGACACTGTGCGTCGACGACCAGGCCGCCGACGACATCGGCGTCCGGCTGCGCACGGCACAACCACGCACCTCTGCCGTCGCTGACGCCGTCGACGATCGTGCGCCCAGCGGCGCGGGTGAGACGAACGAGCTCAGCGCTCGTCCGCTTCGTTCGACAGCCGATGCAGCTGCGAACCGGGCCACGGGGATCGTCACGATCAGGCGTCGTCATCCTTGTCGTTCACGTCCTCAGCGTCAGCCACCGCGGCATCGATCTCGGCTTCGGCTTCGACGTCGAGCTCGATCTCCTCGACGGCCTCGACCGCAGCTTCGACTGCTTCGACATCGGCCAGCACTTCAGCAGTTTCGGCCTCTATCTCGTCGCCCGAAACCTCGCCCGCCGGGTCGGTCGCCGGAACCTCGTCGCCCGGGATCTCGTCGGCGGGTGTTTCGGCCTGGGCCTGCCACGCCGACTCACTGATGACGGAACCGTCGGCGGCGTGCCACTCCATCTCGCCGGTCTCGGCGTTGGCGATCCACTCGCCGTCGGCGTACTCGACCTCGGCATCGCGGCCGCCCGAGGGGATGCCCTCGGCCAGCTGCGTCTCGGAACGGATGTCGACGCGGACCCCGGTGAGGCGTGCGGACAGGCGGGCGTTCTGGCCCTCACGACCGATCGCCAGGCTCAGCTGGTGATCGGGCACGATCACGTCTGCCTGGGTGCCGTCTTCGGAGATGATGACCTGGCTGACCTTGGCGGGCGACAGCGCCTTGGCGACGAAGTCGGCGAGGTCCTCGCTGAACGGGACGATGTCGATCTTCTCGCCGCGCAATTCGTTCACGACCATGCGCACACGGCCGCCACGGGCGCCGACGCACGCGCCGACCGGATCGACGTTGTGGTCGTTCGACCACACGGCGATCTTCGTACGGTGGCCGGGTTCACGGGCGCACGCCTTGATCTCGACGATGCCGTCGGCGATCTCGGGGACCTCGAGTTCGAACAGGCGCTTGATCAGGCCGGGGTGGGTGCGCGACACCACGATCTGCGGGCCCTTCGGCGTGCGGCGCACCTCGACGATGTAGGCCTTCTGCCGGTCGCCCTGAGCAGGGCGCTCGAACGGAACCTGCTCCGCCTGCGGCAGGAGCGCCTCGGCGCGGCCGAGGTCGAGCAGCGTGTAGCGGGCGTCGGTGCGCTGGATGATGCCGGTGACGATGTCGCCCTCGCGGTTCGCGTACTCCTCGAACTTGCGCTCGGACTCGACCTCGCGGATTCGCTGGCTCATCACCTGGCGGAAGGTCTGTGCGGCGATGCGGCCCAGCTCTTCCTTCTTCGGGGTGTCGTCGCGCTCGTTGACCCAGTTGCCGTCTTCGTCCACGTCGTAGGCGATGAACGAGAACTCCATCGTTTCCGGGTTCACCTCGACGACCACTTCGTCGGCAGCGTCAGGACGGCGCTTGTACGCCGACGCGAGCGCGTCGACGAGCACGTGCAGGAGGGCATCTTCCGACAGCCCCTTCTCCTGCGCGAGCAGTCCGATCGCTTCGCTCATGTCGAGATTGCTCATGACGGTTGCGTCTCCTTGTTCGAAATTGACGGCGTCGCAGTTCGTGCCGCCTCTGGTGTAGCCACGTCAGGTGTTGCCGGCGTCGAATCGGTCGGCTTCGAATTGGCTGGTTCCGGCTTGGCCGCGCCCGGCTTCGGCTTCCCCGGCTTCGGCTTCCCCGGCTTCGGTTTGCCCGGCTTCGGTTTGCCCGGCTTTGGCGAGGGTCCGAAGGCGAACACGGTGCGGGCCTTGTCGATCGCGCTGATGTCGACGATTTGTTCCTCGCCCGAGTCGAGCAGGAGCGTGGCCGTGCGTTCGTCGGCTCCCACCAGTTTCCCGTCGAGTCGACGGGGATCTGCTGAAGCGTCGGCCAGTCGGACGGTCACGTCCTTGCCGACCTCGCGTTGGAAGTGGGCGGCGGTGCGCAGCTGTCGCTCGAGCCCCGGGCTCGTCACTTCGAGCGTGTAATGGCCGGGGATCGGATCGACCTCGTCCATCTCGCGCGAGATCAGGCGGGTGGCGAGCGCGAGTTCCTCCATGTTGATGCCCCGCTCGGACCCGGGAGGGGAATCGAGCGTGATGCGGATGGTGCCGCCACGTCGCTCGATGTCGTAGACGTCGAGGTGCAGGTCAGAGGCAATCGGGTCGACGATGGCCTGCACTCGATCGATCTCGGTCGCTGCGCTCATCTGACTGCCTCCTTTCTGATGCCCGTTTCGCAAAACCGGGCGCTTTCAACAAACAAGGCGTGGGGACGGGCCCCACGCCTTTCGGTATCCGAACCAAATGGAACCCTGATCATAGCCCCGTATCCGCCATTCGTGACCAGGGGCGAAGCGGTCCGACGGCGGTGACCCGGGCCGTCGCCCGACCGTGCCCGCCGATCCTCCGGCCGCGGCCGGGCGACGGATCGTTACAGTCTCGGCCGTGCTGCGCATGTCGACCCTGTTCCTACGAACCCTGCGGGACGATCCCGCCGACGCGGAGGTCGCGAGCCACCGACTGCTCGTTCGCGCAGGGTACGTCCGCCGGGTCGCGCCGGGCGGATTCTCGTGGTTACCGCTGGGTTGGATCGTGTATCGCAACGTCGAGCGCATCGTTCGTGAGGAGATGGACGCCGCCGGCTTCCAGGAGGTCCACTTCCCCGCGCTGCTCCCACGCGAGCCCTATGAGATCTCCAACCGGTGGGAGGAATACGGTCCGAACCTGTTCCGTCTGCAGGACCGACGTGGCGTCGACATGCTGCTCGCTCCCACGCACGAAGAGATGTTCACCCTGATGGTGAAGGACCTGTACGGGTCGTATCGCGACCTGCCGCTCGTGATCTACCAGATCCAGACGAAGTACCGCGACGAGGCACGTCCGCGCGCCGGTCTGATGCGCGGGCGCGAGTTCGTGATGAAGGACTCGTACAGCTTCGACCTGACGGACGAAGGTCTGGAGCAGTCGTACCAGCGCCATCGCGACGCCTACATCAAGCTGTTCGATCGGCTCGGTCTCCCGTTCGTGATCGTCTCGGCGATGTCGGGCGCGATGGGAGGCTCGGCGTCCGAAGAGTTCCTCGCCCCGATGGAGGTCGGCGAGGACAGCTTCGTGCGCTGTGAATCGTGCGGATACGCGGCGAACGTCGAAGCCGTCGTCACTCCCCCGCCACCCACGATCGCCTTCGACGGGTTGCCCGCCGCAGTCGTCCACGACACGCCCGGCACACCGACGATCGCGACACTCGTCGACTTCCTGAATGCAGACCCCTCGTTGGCGCGGCCGCATCGGTCGTGGACCGCCGCCGACACGTTGAAGAACGTCATCGTGACGCTGCGCCATCCCGACGGCTCGACGTCGGCGCTGGCGATCGGCGTACCGGGCGATCGCGAGATCGACATGAAACGTCTCGAGGCTGCCGTCGCACCAGCGGTCGCTGAACCGTTCACCGAGGACGACTTCGCAACGTTCCCGACCCTCGCGAAGGGCTACATCGGCCCCGGTGCGCTCGGCGCCGCGAGCTCGACTGCGATCACCTACCTCGTCGACCCCCGCGTCGTCGACGGCACCGCCTGGGTCACCGGCGCCGACCGGTCCGGCAACCACGTGATCGGTCTGGTCGCAGGCCGCGACTTCACCGCCGACGGAACGATCGAGGCGGCCGAGGTGCGCGAGGGCGACGACTGTCCGACGTGCGGATCACCCCTCGTGATGGCCCGCGGCATCGAGATCGGCCACATCTTCCAGCTCGGCCGCAAGTACGCCGAGGCGCTCGATCTGACGGTGCGCGACGAGAACGACAAGCCGATCGTGCCGACGATGGGGTCGTACGGCGTGGGCGTGACGCGTGCGCTGGCCGCGATCGCCGAGACGAATCACGACGAGTTCGGCCTGGTGTGGCCGCGCGAGATCTCTCCCGCCGACGTCCACATCGTCATCGCCGGCAAGGAGGGCGGCCCGCAACGCGACGCCGCCGAGTCGTTGGCCGCGTCGCTGGAGGCAGCCGGAATCTCGGTGCTGATCGACGACCGCGTCGGCGTGTCCCCCGGCGTGCGGTTCAAGGACGCCGAGCTGATCGGCATTCCCACCATCGTCGTCGCGGGCCGCGGCATCGCTGACGAGGAGAACCCGACGTTCGAGGTCAAGGACCGGCGGTCCAACACCCGCGAGGACGTCCCGGTCGCCACCATCCTCGACCACCTCCAGACGGTCACCACTTCCTGAAATTGATCGAGTTCGTTGCGGTCATCGCAACCAACTCGATCAATTTGGGGAATCAGCCGAACCGTCAGGAGTGTTCGAGGAGGCCTTGGTCGATGACGACGCGGTCGGTCGCGGGGTCGGCGGGGTCGACGGCATTCGTGGTGAACAACGATTCGCCGTCGCCGATGCTCCACATCCGGATGGTCAAGGCATCGCCGGGCAACACGGGCGCAGCGAACCGGGCCTCGATGTGATGGAACCTCGCCGGATCGCTACCGCACAAGGTGTGCAGCAGGGCCCGCCCCGTGAAGCCGTAGCTGCAGAGGCCGTGCAGGATCGGGCGGTCGAAGCCACCCATGGCGGCGAACGACGGATCGGTGTGCAGCGGGTTGCGGTCGCCGGACAGGCGATACACGAAGGCCTGATCGGGAGAGGTCTGATATGTCACCTCGTGGTCCGGCGCTCGGTCCGGCGGGACATTCTTCGCGCCCGACGGTCCACGGTCGCCGCCCCATCCCCCCTCACCGCGGATGAACGCCGACATGGTGGTGGTGTAGAGCGGCTCGCCGTCCATCACGGCGACCGCCTGGCTGACGACGACGGCAGCCTTGCCCTTGTCGTAGATCCCCGTGATCTCGCCCGTCACGGTCGCCGTCCCCGACACCGGAATCGGTCGATGAAGCGTGACGGACTGCTGACCGTGCACGAGCAGTGCCGGATTGAACGTGCCGATCTTCCCCATCGCCGATCCACCGCCTCCGAGCACGACGGGGAATGTCGGGAACACGAGCTGCTCCACACCGTTGGTGTTCTCGGTGGTGAAGGCCAGCTCGTCGCTGCCGGCGCCGATGCCGACGGCGTACAACAGGGCGTCCTTCGAGTTCCAGCTCGTCTCGTTCGGCTCGCTCTTCGAGCCGACGGCGTCGGGGTTCAGTGGCATGTCATGTCCTCCGGGTTGAGTTGTCCAGTTGGTGAAGGCGTGAACGATGTGCGGCGCAATTGCGCACACTGTTCATGCCTTCGAGAGACGGGTCGTTCGGGCAGTGCGCGGTCAGGACGTGAGCGTCGTCTGCGGCCAGGAGCCGGGGGTGCCGTCCATACCGGAGTTCGGGCGAGCCTTGGCGAGGAGGTCGGCGACGACGGGGCCGAGCTGCGTCGGGTCGTCGATCGGTGCAGTCGACGGCCCGCGGACCCAGCCCTCGGCGACGGCGAGCGTCTGGCCAGACGCCTCGAAGACGCGACCCGTGACGCCTGCCGCCTCCTCCGAGCACAACCAGGTGACGATCGGGGCGATCCAGTGCGGCGCCCGTGCTTCACGGGCCTCGTCGTTCTCCGGAGCGGGACCCAGGCCCTCGGTCATCCGGGTCAGCGCGACCGGGCCGACGGCATTGACCGTCACGCCGTACCGGGCGACTTCGAGCGCGACGATGTTCGTGAACGCAGCGATACCGGCCTTCGCGGCGCCGTAGTTCGCCTGCCCAGCGTTGCCGTAGATGCCGGACACCGAGGTGGTGTTGACGATTCGGCCGCTCACCGGCTTGCCCGCCTTGGACTGCTCCCGCCAGTACGCCACCGCCCACCGTGACGGGGCGAACGTGCCTTTGAGATGCACGTTGATGACGGCATCCCACTCCTGCTCGGTCATGTTGGCCAGCACCCGGTCGCGAAGGATGCCGGCGTTGTTCACCACGGCGTGGAGATCGCCGAACGTCTCGATCGCACTGTTGATGAGCCGCTGAGCGCCCTCCCAGTCGGCGACGTTGTCGCCGTTGGCGATGGCTTCGCCACCCATGCCGACGATCTCGTTCACCACTTCCTGCGCCGGCGAGATGTCGCCGCCCGAACCGTCGATCGCACCGCCGAGGTCGTTCACGACGACCTTCGCCCCGTGCCTGGCGAGGCTCAGCGCGTGCTCACGCCCGATTCCCCTTCCTGCCCCCGTGACGATCGCGACGCGTCCTTCGACCAGTCCGGTCATGCTCATTTCTCCTTCCGATCGTCGCCGTCGGCTCGATCACGTTCGATGCTGTGGATGTCGACAGTGGCCCCGATCACACAGCGAACCACCGCTCGACCGCATCGTAGAGTCCGACCCATGTGTGACTGCGAGCCGACGCGAAGAGATCTCCTCGTCACGGCCGCAACGCTCGCTGCGATCGGGGTCGTCGGCGGGCCAGCAGGCATCGCCGGAGCGCTCGAACCGGGCGTCGAACGCGTCGGCTCGACCAGGCTTGTCGGATCGAGCACGACCTCTCGACGAGCCCGATCGATCGAGGTGGCACCTGGGCTGTCGATTCACCCGCGTGACGACTGGGGCGCTGACCTACCACCGAAGGGTCCGATGGGCGACGAGGACGTGAAGTTCCTGCTCGTCCACCACACCGCCTCGAGCAACACCGCGGCCGACCCCCGTGACGTGATCCGACAGACCTACGCGTTCCAGACCGGGCCGACGAAGCGCTGGCCCGACGTGTGCTACCACTTCTTCATTGGCCGCGATGGCTCCGTGTGGGAGGGGCGCGCCGGCTCCCTCGACGGGCCGGTCGTCGCCGATGCGACAGGCGGCAACCAGGGCTTTGCGCAGCTGATCTGCCTGGTCGGCAACTTCATGACGGTTGCCCCCTCGCCGGCTGCGCAGGAGTCGCTCATGCGCTTGTCGATCTTCCTCGCCGACCGGTACGCGATCGACACCGACCCGAACGCGACGGTGACGTTCATCTCGCGCGGTTCGAACAAGTATCGGGCAGGTTCGGCCGTCACGACGTCGACGGTGTCGGGACACCGCGATACCAGCGCGACGGCGTGCCCCGGTGATTCCGCGTATCCGCTCCTGCCGGGATGGCGCGCGCAGATCAATGCGACGGTGTTGCACCGCGAGCACGCCGGCCCGTACGCAACGGCCACACGGCAGTCCGTGCACCTCCGCTGACCGGCAGGCCGATGCCGCCACCGCCGCGGCGCCAGGTTCGTGGCTCGTCGTTCGCCCGTAGCCTGTCGGCCGTGTCACCCGACCGCGCAGATTCCGAGCGAACCGTCGAGCGCTCGGACGCGGCTGCACCGGATGAACACAGCGAGCTGAACTGTGACGTGCTCGTCGTCGGCGGCGGGCCGGCCGGAACGTCGGCGGCGATCACGCTCGCGCGCAGTGGCCGCACGGTGGTCGTGATCGACAAGGCCGTGTTCCCGCGCGACAAGTGCTGCGGCGACGGTTTGACGACACTCGCGCTGCGCGAGCTCGACGACCTCGGGCTGGACCCTGCAACGGTGCCGGACTGGTTCGACGTACCGGCTGCGACGCTTCGCTCCCCCACCGGCCGCGAGGTCGTGGTTCCGCTCCCGACCGACGGCAAGTACGCGGCGGTCACTCCACGGCTCCAACTCGACGACGCCCTCGTCCGACTCGCCCGATCGTCCGGCGTCGATGTCCGCGACGGGCACGGATTCCGCGCGATCGCCCAACATCTCGACCGTGTGACCGTCGAGGCCGACGGGCTGACGATCACCACCAGGTACGTCGTCGCCGCGGACGGCATGTGGAGCCCGGTCCGCAAAGCGCTGGGTGCGGGCGAGCCCGGATACCTCGGCGAATGGCACGGCTTCCGCCAGTACGCATCGAACGTCACCGGCCCGGCCGCCACGCAGCTCCATGTATGGTTCGAGCCCGACCTGACCCCCGGCTATGCGTGGTCGTTCCCGCTTCCCGGTGGTCGAGTCAACATCGGCTTCGGCGTCCTGCGCGACGGCGATCGACGGATCCAATCGATGAAGGCCGACTGGGACGACATCCTGCGCCGACCACACATCGTCGAGGCGCTCGGTGCCGGATTCGAACTGGAGGATCGGCACACCGCGTGGCCGATCCCCGCGCGCGTCGACCAGGTCAGTCTCACCTGCGGCCGCACACTCTTCGTCGGGGACGCGGCGACCGTGACCGACGTGATGACCGGCGAGGGGATCGGCCAGGCGCTGCTCAGCGGCCGCCTCGCAGCCGAATCGATCATCGCGTCGGGAGCGCGCCTGCCCGACCGTGCCACGAATGCGTACGAGTCGGCCATCCGCCACCATCTCTTCGCCGACCACCGGATGTCGGCCCTGCTCGGACGGGTCCTCGCCACATCATGGGGGGCGCGTGGTTCGGTGCGAGTGGTCGCCGCCAGTGGTGAGTGGGGTCGGCGCAACTTTGCCCGGTGGATGTTCGAGGACGAGCCGCGCGCCGTGTTGCTGACACCATCGCGTTGGCATCGACACCTGCTGAAGCGGCCCGGCGCGTATCAGTCGACGGGCTGATCACCCGACGCGCCGTCGCGGGTGGCAGGCGGTGGCGCCCACACCTCGACGTCACCAACGGTCACCTCGATGCCGTCGGTGTCGATGTCGACGGGCTCGTCCGGACTCTCGACGATCGCGACGATCGTGTCGTCCTTCGGCGGTCCCTCGTAGATGTCGCGAAGTCCGAGCATCGCTCCAGCCATGGCGGCCCCTGCCAGTCCGCCCTTTCGACGACCGGCCTCGATCGTCGCCAGGCGTTGCGACGCATACCGCTCCTCGGCCTCGATCCGCTCGACCTCGACCGGATCCGGAGCTTGACCGACGATGTCGACGAGGGCGTCGGCTGCGGGCGCCGTCGGCTCGTCGTTCGGATCCGGGATCGGCATGGGATCAGGTTACGGGGTACGCGACGTGCCTCGCCCGCCGGCACGCCGGCCCGAGCCAGGCATTCCATCCCGGCGATTGGCACGTTCCGTGCAGCCGTCTGCAGCCGGCTGTAGGTAGCGGCTTTCAGGTAAGGGGCGAACGTGAATCGATCCGGTCGGCGTCCGCGCCGACACGAGTCGAACTACCGTCGCTGCGGCATGAGCACCGACAACCCGGCGGCAGGACTGGCCGCGACGAACATGTCGTCGACGAGCACGACGATGAGTGGCAGTGGCGCCCCGATGGACGACCCGCGTACCGCCGAGACCTTCGAGCAGATCTTCTTCGAGCTGCGCAAGGTGATCGTCGGCCAGACACGCCTTCTGGAACGCCTCCTCGTAGGCCTCCTCTGCCGCGGCCACTGTCTGCTCGAGTCGGTCCCCGGCCTGGCGAAGACCCTCGCCGCCGAGACCCTCGCCGATGTGGTCGGTGGGTCGTTCGCCCGGATCCAGTTCACCCCCGACCTGCTCCCGTCCGACATCGTCGGCACCCGCATCTACCGGGGTAGCAGCGAGACGTTCGACGTCGAACTCGGTCCGGTGTTCGTCAACTTCCTGCTCACCGACGAGATCAACCGAGCCCCGGCCAAGGTCCAGTCCGCCCTGCTCGAAGTGATGGCCGAGCAGCAGGTCACGATCGGCGGTGTCACGCACGAGGTGCCGCACCCCTTCTTCGTCGTGGCGACCCAGAACCCGATCGAGTCCGAGGGCGTCTACCAACTGCCCGACGCGCAGCGCGACCGGTTCATGATGAAGATCGTCCTGGACTACCCCACGGCCGACGAGGAGATGATGATCCTCGATCGGATGAGCGTCTCGGCGCCACACCCCGAGCAGGTCATCACGTTGGAGCAACTCGCGGCACTGCAGGCGCAGGCCGACCGCGTGTTCGTCGATCGCTCCGTGAGCCAGTACGCCGTCGATCTCGTCCAGTGCACCCGGTATCCCGATCGGTTCGGTCTCGCCGACCTGTCGAGCGTCATCGGGCTCGGCGCGAGCCCCCGTGCATCCCTCAACCTCGTACGCGGTGCACGCGCGCTGGCCATGCTCCGCGGTCGCTCGTACACGACACCCCAGGACGTGTTCGACCTGGCGCCCGAAATCCTCCGTCACCGCCTGCTGCTCACCTACGACGCGCTCGCCCGCGACATCACCACCGATCACGTGATCCAGCGGGTCCTGGCCACGGTGCCTGCCGCCTGGGTGTCGCCCAAGCCCAACGGCGCCGTCGACGGGCTCTGACCGATGCATTCCCTCTCGCCGACGAGCGTGTCGCCGGCCAGCGCGAAGGTTGCGAGCGAGGCCTGGGCGCGCGCGACCAATCCGCTCGACGGTGACCCGTCGCGCGGTGGCTGGGCTGCAGGTCCACCGACCGAACTGGTGGCCGAACTGCTGCGCACGCTCGAGCTCACGATCAACGGCCGGCTCGATGGTGTCCTTCACGGCAACTACCAGGGTTTGACGCCCGGCCACGGCTCGGAGCCCGGTGAGTCACGCCAGTACCAGCCGGGTGACGACGTGCGGCGGATCGACTGGAACATCACGGCCAGGACCAACGAGACCTACGTCCGCGAGCAGATCGCCGACCGCGACCTCACCGCCTGGCTCGTGGTCGATGCGTCCGCCACGATGCAGTTCGGCACGGTCGCCAACGACAAGGCCCAGACGGCCATGGCGGCGGCGGCATGCGTCGGCTTCCTGACCGCCCGAAGCCAGAACCGTCTCGGCGCGGTGCTCGTCGCCGGGCCGTCGATCCACGTGATCCCGCCCCGCAACGGTTCCAACCAGGTGCGGGCGATCCTCTCGACGTTGGCGTCGGCCCCCGCGTCCGAGGGGATGGGGCACGCCGACCTCGGCGGCGCCCTCGAGCGGGTCGGCGCGCTGGCGAAGCGACGTGGCTTCATCGCCGTCGTCTCCGACTTCCTCGCCGACGACTGGAGCCGGGCGCTCGGCCGGCTGTCGATGCGTCACGACCTGCTGGCGATCACCGTGAACGATCCGCGGGAGTTCGACATCCCGCCGATCGGCATGGTGGACGTGGTCGACCCGTCGACCGGCGACATCAGAGAGGTCCGGGTCACCGCGGCAGTGCAGCGCAAGTTCGCTGAGGCGGCGGAGACGATGCGCGTCGACCGCGACACCGCGCTCGGCCGGACCGGCGCCGACACGATCGCGTTGACGACCGACGGTGACTGGCTCGCAACGATCGTGAGCCACACCAGGCGCAAGCGGATCCAGGCCGTGCGCGGCGGAGTGATCAAGCGATGAGTGACCGCAGCGAGCGAATCATCATGACGGCGCCGAGGGCTCACGGGCGCACCGCCGCGGCCGTCTCGATCAGCGCCGAGAGGAACACGGTGCGCCAGTGAGTTCGGATTTCCTGGAACCGGGGCGGCTGTGGCTGTTGATCATCCCGATCGCCCTCGCCGTGCTGTACGTCGTCGTGTTGCGCTGGCGCAAGACTGCCACCGTCCGATTCACCCAGGTCGACCTGCTCGACAAGGTGGCGCCGAACCGTCCTCGCTGGCGGCGACACGTCGTGGCCGGAGTCCAGTTGCTGGGCCTCACCGCCGCGGTCATCGCGATTGCCCGCCCGGTCGACCGTGACACCGAACGCACGACGAGCGAGGGCCGCATCCTCGTGCTCTTCGACGTCTCACTGTCGATGGAAGCCGACGACGTCGACCCGACCCGCTTCGTCGCCGCGCAGGAGGCTGCGCGCGACTTCGTCGACCAGGTCGACCCGAACGTCGAGGTCGGGCTCATCTCGTTCTCCGGCCAGGTGACGGTCGAGGTCGACCCGACCCTGGATCGAAGCGCGATGCAGAACGGCATCGACAACCTCGAGCTCCCCGAGTCGACGGCGATCGGCGACGCCCTGGCGGCTGGCACGCGTCTGCTCGTCAACTCGGCTGACCCGGAGAACACCGACGTCGCCCCAGGCGTGATGGTCCTGCTCAGTGACGGTGAGACAACGGTCGGCCGACTCACCTCCGACGGTGCGGCGGAGGCAGCGGAGGCCGGCATCCCCACCTACACGATCGCCTTCGGAACCGAAGATGGGATCATCGTCGACCCGGTCAGCGGCGACGTCGTGCCGGTGCCGGTGCGTCCCGCCGACCTCGAGCTGGTTGCGGAGACGACGGGCGGCCAGTCCTACGTCGCCGAGACCGGTGACGAACTCGCCGATGCCTACACCGACATCCAGAGCTCACTCGGCGAGACGCTCGGCGAAGAGATCGAGATCGTCAAGGAACTCACCTGGCAATGGGCGCTCGCAGCGTTCCTGCTGCTCTCGGTCGCCTGGGCGCTCAGCCTGTGGTGGCTCCGCGGCATGGTCTAGGCGGCGTGGTCCAGTTGGTGCGCGGGGTCAGGCACCGCGCACCAACTTCCGCGCACCAACTTCAGAGCAGGTTGCGGAGTTGTTCGATCGTCGCAACGGGGTCCTTGCCGACCGCATTCACCGACAGCACGTTGACGCCGGCTTCCTTGTAGGCCGCAAGGCGCTCCTTGACGTATCCGGGAGGGCCGACGAGGTTGGTCTTCTCGAGCATCTCGGCCGGTACTGCCGCCGCCGCCTCTTCCTTCTTGCCGTCGAGGTAGAGATCCTGGATCTCGATGGCCTCGTTGACGTAGCCGTACTTCTGGCAGATCTTGTTGTAGAAGTTCTGGTCACGGGCACCCATGCCACCCACGTACAAGGCGACGCTCGGGCGCGAGTAGTCGAGCAGGCGTGACTGCGCGTCGCCGGTGAGCTCCTCCCCGATGGCGACCATGCCGCCGGCCGAGATCTGCAGCGGCCCGAGCTCGGGATCGCGCAACGCCTGCCCGGCCTTGAGATCGTCGCCCCACACGCTGTGGAACTTCTCCGGGTCGAAGAAGATCGGCAGCCAACCGTCGGCGAGCTGTGCCGTCGCCTTCACCGACTGGCCCATCAGGCTCGCCCAGAAGATCGGGATGTGCTCGCGAACGGGGTGATTGATGATCTTCAGTGCCTTGCCGAGCCCGGTGCCCTGGCCCTCCGGCAGCGGCACCTTCACGGTGGGCCCGTCGTAGATGACCTTCTCGCGCTTCCAGGTCATCCGGCACACGTTGATGTAGTCGCGGATGCGCGGCATCGGCTTCTCGTACGGCACGCCGTGGAAGCCCTCGATCACCTGCGGCCCCGAGGCGCCGAGGCCGAGGATGAACCGGCCGTTCGACACGAAGTCGAGCCCGGCTGCGGTCTGCGCCATGCACGTCGCCGTTCGGGAGAAGACGTTGAGGATGCCCGATCCGATCTCGATCGTGTCGGTCTTGGCGGCGAGGTATCCCATCTGCGAGACGGCGTCGAAGCTGTACGCCTCCGGCACCCACACCACGTCGAGGCCGGCCTTTTCGAGTTCGACGACCTTCTGCACGTCGGCATGGAAGTCACCTGAGTAGTTGATGTTCATCGACAGCTTCATGCGGGCCGACGATACGTGGACGGTGCCGGTCTCGGGGAATCGGACGCCCCGACGCGGTGGGCTGCGGTCCGCCATCCCCGCGCACGAGGAGGCGGCGCCAGCTGCATCAGCCGTTGAGATTGCCGCTACGGAAGCCTTCGAGGTCGATCGTGACGTACCGGTATCCGGCCGACTTGACCGCCGCGACGACCGCCTCGCGCTCGGCGATCAACTCACTCAACTGCGCGAGATCGACCTCGATGCGCGCCGTTTCGTCATAGTGCCGCACACGCACCTGCCGGAAACCGAGCTGGTGCAGAGCGGCCTCGGCGCGATCGATCCGACCGAGCAGCCCGACCGTCACCTCGGTGCCGTACGGCACCCGGCTGGCGAGGCAGGCGGCCGCGGGCTTGTCCCACGTGCGCAGCCCCATCCGGTGCGATGCCGCCCGAACGTCGGCCTTGCTGAACCCGGCCACGACGAGCGGGAACTCGGCACCGGCCTCCTCGGCCGCCTTCTGGCCAGGGCGGTGGTCGCCGAGGTCGTCGACGTTCACGCCGAGGACCACGACCGCGTCGTCGGCGGCAGCGATCGGCTCCACGACATCCATCAGCTCGGCCTTGCAGTGGAAGCACCGATCGGTGTCGTTCACGCGGTACGCGGCCCGCTCCATCTCCACCGTGACCACCGGCGTCCACCGCAGCTCCCACTCCTCGGCGAGCGCACGACAGTCCGCCTCCTCCTCGCCGGCCAGCGACGGTGAGACGGCAGTGACGGCGTGCACCTGATCGGCACCGAGCGTGCGGGTCGCGAACGCTGCGAGGAACGCCGAGTCGGCTCCCCCGCTGAAGGCGACGACGACGCGTCCGAGACGGCGCAGTTCGGCGTCGAGGCGGGACAGCTTCTCCGTGAGCCGCTCCTCGACGGCGACCGCGTCCACCGCGATGGCGGCGATTTCGGTGGCTCGGTTGACTTCCACGCCACGCAGTATGTCGCCGCCGGACCGCAGCCGGTGGTCGGATGTGGACGGCGCTGAATTCAGCCAACGGTCACGTGTCGCGGCGACAGATCGCACCGCCGGTCGTCTGGCGGTGCGAAAGCGCTCCAGACCAGGCGCATCAGACCGTCAGTGGCCGCTCGACAGTTTCAGGCCGACGATCGAAATCACGAGCAGAGCGAGGAACCCGACACGGGCGGGACTCGCAGCGTCACCGTGGAGCACGATGCCGACGACGGCGGCACCGACCGCGCCGATGCCGACCCAGACGCTGTACGCCGTACCGAGGGAAATGGTCTCGGATGCCTTCGCCAACGCCAGCATGCTGGCGGCGAGGAGCAGCACGAATCCGGCCGTCGGCACGGGCCGGGTGAGTCCGTCGGAGGCAGGCAACAGCGAGGCCCAGGCGACTTCGAGCAGACCGGCGACGATGAGAAGGATCCAGGGCACGACAACTCCTGAGCCCGTCGTTCCGTTGCCGGTACGGGACACCCTCGTCGGCAACACCCGGAAGCCCCGGGTGCCTGTGTCGAGCGTACCCTCTGTGGCCCGAAGGTTGGTGCGCGGTGCCTGACCCCGCGCACCAACTCAGCCGGCGAGGGAGCGGCGCTTGGCTTCGCGGGCGCGGTTGCTCGGATCGAGGTCGGCCTTGCGCAAGCGGATGTTCTTCGGCGTCACCTCGACACACTCGTCGTCGGCAATGAACTCGAGGGCACCTTCGAGCGAGAGCTGGCGATGCGGCGTGAGCGTCACGGTGTTGTCGGACGACGACGCCCGCATGTTCGTGAGCTTCTTCTCCTTGCAGATGTTCACGTCCATGTCACCAGCGCGTGAGTTCTCGCCGACGATCATGCCGCAGTACACCTCGGTGGTCGGAGCGACCATCATCGAGGCGCGGTCCTGGAGGTTGACCATCGCATACGTGGTCGCCGGTCCGCTGCGGTCCGCGACGAGCACACCCGACTGGCGGGCGCGGATCTCTCCGGCCCACGGCTCGTAGCCCTCGAAGGTGTGGCTGATGACGCCGGTGCCGCGGGTCTCGGTCAGGAACTCGGTGCGGAAGCCGATCAGGCCGCGCGCCGGAACCAGATAGTCGAGCCGCACCCAACCGGAACCGCCCATGTTCTGCATGCGACCCTTGCGAACGGCGAGCAGCTGCGTGACCGCACCGAGATGCTCCTCGGGGACGTCGATCGTGACCCGCTCGACCGGCTCGTGGACCTTGCCGTCGATCTCCTTGGTCAGCACGACGGGCTTGCCGACGTTGAGTTCGAAACCCTCGCGACGCATCTGCTCGACGAGGATCGCGAGCTGCAGCTCGCCACGGGCCTGCACCTCCCAAGCGTCGGGACGCTCGGTCGGGTTGACCCGGATGCTGACGTTGCCGACCAGTTCTTGGTCGAGGCGGTTCTTGACGAGCCGAGCCGTGAGCTTCGACCCTTCCCGACCGGCGAGCGGCGAGGTGTTGATCCCGATCGTCATTGCCAGTGCCGGCTCGTCGACGGTGATGATCGGCAGCGGGCGCGGGTCGTCGGGGTCGGCCAGGGTCTCGCCGATGAAGATTTCGGCGATGCCGGCGACGGCGACGAGGTCGCCCTGTCGAGCGGACTCGACCGGCACGCGCGTGAGGTGCTCGGTGAGGAACAACTCGGCGACCTTGGCGCGGACGATGGTGCCGTCGATCTTGCACCACGCGACCTGCTGGCCCTTCTTGATCTCGCCCTCCATGATGCGCAGCAGCGCGAGACGGCCGAGGTACGGCGAGGCGTCGAGGTTGGTGACCCACGCCTGCAGCGGGGCGCCCTCGTGATAGGTCGGGGTCGGGATCTCGTCGAGCAACACCTGGACGAGCTCGGTGAGATCCTTGCCGCCACCGTGGTCGCCGCCGGCCACCAGCGCCTCGGCCTCGTCGAGGTCGAGGGTGGCCCAGCCGTCACGACCGGAGCAGTACACGATCGGGAACTCGACCTGGTGTTCCTTGGCGTCGAGGTCGAAGAACAGCTCGTAGACCTCGTCGATGACCTCCGCCGTGCGGGCATCGGGACGGTCGACCTTGTTGATGACAAGGATCACGGGCAGGTGTCGGGCCAGCGCCTTGCGCAGGACGAACCGCGTCTGCGGAAGCGGGCCTTCGGCGGCGTCGACCAGCAGCACGATGCCGTCGACCATGGTGAGCGCCCGTTCGACCTCGCCACCGAAGTCGGCGTGGCCAGGGGTGTCGACGATGTTCAGGGTGATGTCGTCGCCGGAGCGCTTGTCGTGCCAGACCAGCGAGGTGTTCTTCGCGAGGATCGTGATCCCCTTCTCGCGTTCGAGGTCACCGGAGTCCATGACTCGCTCGGCGACGGTCTCGTTCGTGCGGAATGCGCCGGACTGGTGCAGCATCGCGTCGACGAGGGTGGTCTTGCCATGGTCCACGTGGGCGACGATCGCCATGTTGCGGATGTCGGACCGATGCCGGAGTTCGCCCGTGTGGGCAGGGGCGGCGTCCTCGACGATCGACTCGGTGGTGGGCTCGTCGGTTGCAGTATTTTCAGAGGTCACGGGGTGCTCGAGAAGGTTCAGGTCGCTGGAAGACACGACAG
>JANNNB010000246.1:0-15864 GCA_031398325.1 Actinomycetes bacterium | reverse complement strand
CAGCCAGGTCTTCGCTTGCGCTGCTGTCGCTGATCACCAGCAGTCCGCCGGGTTTGAGGACACGCAGAATCTCCGCGAGCAGTCGATTCTGTAATTCGATGGTTGGCACATGGTGGAACATCGTGAAGGACATCGCCCCGGTGAAGCGCGCCGCCTCAAACGGCATCGAGGTGGCGTCGCCCTCGACCACGTGCACGTTGGTCCCGGCGAGTCGACTGGACAACGACGCTGCGAGATCGGGGTCCAGTTCGATCGCTGTCAGCTTGTCGATGTCGGGTCTCAGGAGATCGGTTGTCATGCCAGGGCCAGGGCCTATCTCGAGCGCGTGGGACCCGAGTTCGGAGGGGTGGTGATGCCCAAATGCGAATGGCAAGATGTAGCCCCTGAGAAATTCGCGCCAGCCCTCGGATACCAGCAGATCGAGATGCGCTTGGTTCATGGGTGAACGTTAGGCGTGGGCGCGCTCGTCGTCTACGGCCTATCGTGACGTTTGATGTCGCAAGAACGACAAGCCGGCGAAGCTCTGGCGATCGTTGTTCGGCAACACGAATTGGTTTCCAGGGAACGCATCGCAACCCATCGGCATCGCAGTCATCAGCTCACGTTCGCGGCGAACGGGTCGATCACGATGGGCGTTCACGATGCGGTGTGGGTACTGCCACGTTCGAGGGCACTGTGGATTCCTGCAGGCACGCCACACGACGTGACGGTCCAAGGTGCGACCACGATGGTGGCCATCTACTTGGATCCAGCACTGTGCCCCATTGTCTGGAGGGAGCCGACGGTGGTCGACACATCAGGGTTGTTGGGCCATCTGCTCGTCCATCTCGTGGCCGAGCTCGACGAGGCGCGCCGGCGGCGTGCCCAAGCGGTGATCTTCGACCTCCTCCATCGGCTCCGCGTGGCGCGACTCGATGTCCCAGCTCCATCAGACGATCGGGCGAGGGCGGTGGCCGAGGCGCTCGTAGCGAACCCTGCCGACGACCGCTCCCTGTCGGACTGGGGCCGCCATGTCGGAGCAAGTGGGCGCACGCTGGCGAGAATCATTGAGCGAGAGACCGGACTCGGCTTCGAGCAATGGCGTACTCGCATCCGGGTGGCGACAGCGCTGCCTGCGCTCGCAAGCGGGACGAACGTCACGCACGCCGCTCACGAAGTCGGATATGCGTCGGCAAGCGCGTTCGTCGCAGCGTTCAAGCGAACGGTAGGCGTGTCACCCGGCGCCTACTTCTCGAACGTACACGCCCCCTAGCGACGAGCGGAGCACACGTCACAGATCTGGTGTGACCGTTCACGATCGACGCACGTGAGGTCGTGACTCCGGAGACGAGAGGGCTCCGTTCAGCAACGCTGGTTGCGACGCGCCGGACCCTAACCCTGACGGGTTGATGGTGCGTAGACGTCGCTACGCCTGGCCGCTGGCGGCGTGGGATTTACGATTCTGGACGGGTCGCCAAGGAGCCGCAGGCGAAGATGAAGCGATGCTGAAACCCGGCAACGCTCATCCGTCGGCCGTCGACTCCGGTGATCTCTTCGTTGATGCGCCGGCGTGACACGAGCGCCCACCGGTTCAGGTATTGCATTCCTTCGGCGATCGCTGGTTCGTGGGCGGCCACGACCTACCGCGAGGTGTGGTCGTTGCCGAGCCCATACAGAACGCTGACCGACTTCGGGCCCGACCAGGTGAGATCCCAGCCGGGTGTGCGTTTGTCGCTTCGTGATCGCGTCGGATCGGGTGTGCCGCTTAAGTCGTCCGGCGCGCACGTTTCGCGGCTCGTAGCCGACGACACCGGTCAGGCCAGGCTGTGCAGCAGCAGCACCACCGCTCGATACCCCGGGCGCTTCGCCGTGTCCGGCGTAGTAGTCCTCGATGCCACTGGCCACGGTCGACAGGTAGTAGTCGACGGACTGGGTGCGCAGCTTCGCGATCGTCAACACGTGGCAGCCTCGACACGAAAAGTCGGTCGCTGTCATCCGGGCTGGTGGTGGCATGGAGTGCATCCACGACGTCATCGATGGTGACCAACGGTGCGAACACGTCGGCGTGGTCGCCGGCGTTCTTCCAGCGATGCAGAGAGCTCCGGTCGCCGCGGGTTCGTCGAGTAACGACCCAGTCGGCGTCGAGCCGATCGAAGACCGAAATGGATGAAACGGACATCAGTGGACTCCCTCCTTCATTGATGGACGAGAGGCCGCCGTGGACACCCAGCGTTACGCGGGGGACCATGCGAGCTGTTCCGGATCAGCAAGCTATTGCTCGCAACAATTGAGCCAGGGTGGAACCGCTGCGACGAGTGCGTAAAAGTCGCGATTCCGTGCCGGCTGACCGGGCACGACGATCGGCGCACAACAATTCGAGAACACAATCGAGTCACGGCGCTGACGGAGACCGATCATGACCAACGATCGGCGTCGTGCCAGGCGACGTGGGTGGCGTGCTCGAGCCACTTTGGTGCCTTGCCGGGGAACGGAGAAATCGGGTGACGCTCGAGTCCATGTCGGTGATCGCCGCCATCACACGCACCATCGCGACTCGAACCAACGACGTCACGGTCGACTTCCGCCATGCACCGCCCTCGAACGAAACCACCAGACCGCAACCTGTCCGACACCATCCCCGAGCCACCGAGCTCCTACCGACCGAACCTCCTACCGACCGAACCGCCACCGACCGAACCTCCACCGACCGATCCACCAACAACCGACCAACCATCTACCGAGTTCCAACTCACCACCAACCAACTCGTACACATATGCACCAAAGGTGCTGCACGCGTTCGGAAACCCCGCCATGGGTTCGCCAGCTGATGAAATCACCGGGCGCTACGCGGTTCGTCCATCGCATACGCGCGGCCCGCGACGACACCGTGGTTGCAGTCAGGAGGCGCCGTGTTGGAACTCCGGGGCTGCGGCGATCGAGTCAGCGACGAGTTGCGAGCAGCACACTCACCGACCGCTCGGGGCGCGATGGAGCGCGATCGTCAAGCATCAGTTGGACGCCCGAGATCCGCGGCACGCGCAACGTCCGGGTTCAGCTCGATGCTGGGCCCTCACCGGGAGTCGGGAACATTTCCGGGAAGTCAACTCGCGATTCGGGAGCGTTTTCTGGCACCCGATTCGTGATTCGGGGGGATTTCCGGGAACCCGGATGTGCAGCCTGGGGCCTCAACGCCGAGTGAGGAGGTTCACGTGGAGGAGCACAAGCGGACACCCGGCCGACCGCGCAAGTGGTCGTCGGATGCCGAGAGGATGCGCGCCGCACGCGCGGCCAAGCGTGAGATGGAACACGCTCAGCAGGTGCGAGCGGCCCTGCGCCGAACAAGGACGCAAGCGGCCCGATCGTCGTCAGTTCTGGACAGCGACGGGGCGACCTCAGCCGGGACGATGGCGGCGAACCCAGACGCCACGTCGGCCTCGGCCGTCGCCGCCTGCGAGGCGATGATCCAGGCGCTGCGAGACGAACTGGCGCGACGTGAGGATTTCTACAACGACATAGTGCTCGATCACTGGATACTTAAGCAGCGATACGAAACGGTGATCCGCTGGATGCGCCGCTGCGACCCCGAGGGTCCGGCGTGGCTGAATCAACAACTTGGCGAGTGGCAACGTGACGTCGAGGCGCGCCGCCTCGCTGGTCTACGCGACGACGTGCGTCAGCGCATGCGCAAGTCACATGAGGACGAGTTCGATCGACGCCTCCAGCTCGCCAGGCGGGAACCATGCTGATGATTCGTCCTCGATGGGGTCGATCAGCGAGGACGGTCGCCGTTGGCAACATTTGGGCGGTGGCCGGGTTGTCGATGTTCATGACGGCGTACGGCTTGGTGAAGTTGGGGACTCTCTTCGGATCGTCAGTGCGCCAGGTATCGAGCTCGGGGCCCGCCGGTGCTGACCGCTGAGGATCTTCGGTCAGGGTCCAACGCCGTGCTGCGGCCGTTGCTCGTGAGCATTGAACAGGCGGCAGAACTGCTGTCGCTGAGCAGATCCAAGATGTATTTGCTGATCAACGATGGCGAGTTCAAGCCTGTTCGAATCGGCCGCAGCGTTCGACTGCCGATGGATCAGCTGGAGTCATTCGTCGACCGCCATCGCTAACGCCTCGCCGACGTGCGCAGGCTCATTCGCGCTGTGCCGCGACGGGCCAGCTGGGGTCGAGAAGTTCCAGCGCTCGTTCGCTGACGCGGCGGGGCCGGTCACCTTCGTGCTGCACGTACCCGCGAGTGGTGGCGGTGTCGGTGTGTCCGACGAACCGGGCGACGTCTTCGAGGTCGAGCGAGCCGGATGCGAACAGGTTGGTGACCACGGAGCGTCGGCCGGCGTGAGTTCCCAGACCGGTGGGCTCGAGCCCAGCTCGTTGAGCCGCCTGGCGGATGGCTCGGTCGACGTGTTGTCGCAACGTGGGAGTTCCCGCCGCTGTCGTGAATACCAGGTCGAGCTGCTCACCTTGGTAGTCAGCCGACGGCCACGGTCCGAGTAGTCGAGCGCGATCCTCCTCTTGCAGCTGTCGGCGCTGCAGAAGAAGTGACATGACCGTCGGCCCGAGAAGTTGTGTACCGGCTGTGCCGCGAGTCTTGGTCGGGCCGAGGACCATGCCCACTCCATCCGCATAGGTCGACCCACGGCGCACGGCGACGGATCCGGTCTCGAAGTCGATGTCGTCCCATGCCAGTCCGAGCGCTTCACTGATGCGCCATCCCTGGACGAAGCACAGCGCGATCGCCGCGGCGAATCGGGCATCGCTCTCGGCGAGCAGCATCTGTGTCTCGTCCGGAGTGATCGTTCGCCGTTGCTTCGACGCTGATCGAGGCGCCTTGACGCGGCGCGCAACATTGTTGGTGGTGAGCCCGAGTTCCACCGCCTGCTCCATCACCTGGACGAGCAGTGTTCGGACGTTGCGCGCCCTCGAGGCCGAACCGTGATCGATGAGGTCGGACAGGAAGGTCGCGACTTGTTCGGGTCGGAGTTCGCGAGCGGGCGTGGAGCCGAGGTGCTCGTCGATGACGTGAGCATGCTTGCGATACGTCGCGAGGGAGGTGGGTCGTACACGATGTCGAGCCACGTGCTCGAGCCACCACTGTGTGAGTTCGCTGATGGTGGTCTCAACAGTGAAGCCCTGGGTGAGCGTGCCGAACTGCGCGTCCTCCACGGCCTTGGCGATGTGCCGGTCCCTGGAGGCGGCGGCCAGTGCTCGCGTTCTTCCTGTCGGCCGCCCGACCCGACCGTCTGCTTTGCGCCAGGGGGCGACCCAAACCCCGCGAGATTGATCGAAATACGGTTCGGCGGCGCCGTTGGGAGCCTTGTTGACGACGCGATAGTTCTCGGTCACCGGGTCAGTGACCCGTTTTCCTTGAGGTGCTCTCGGCATGACGCAGGTCTCCTTCGTTGCTCTCAACCCGCATTTGAGAGTAACCCTGAGAGTAACGCTCCATGGACGTGCACGGACGCCCATGGATCCGATTCCACATTCCCCCAGCTCAGCGCCGGTGGGGTGGATCTCCATGGACGCCCGTGGACGTACTGGCGGAAGGCGTGGGATTCGAACCCACGGAGGCCCAGAAGACCTCAACAGTTTTCGAGACTGTCCCATTCGTCCGCTCTGGCAGCCTTCCGCCCGGCAGGCTATCGGCGCACGCCCGAGCCGTCTACGGTGATTCGCCGGCCCCGAACACGGCGAGGGTCATGGCCTATGCGCAGGTGGTCTCGTCAGGCGGGGCGACGAGGTTGACGAGGTAGTCCTCGACGATGCCGTTGACACAGTCGTTGACGCCGTAGCCCGTGTGTTGGTTGGCTTCGACGATCACGAAGCGCCCGTCCTCGAGTGCATCGGCCATCGCCCGGCTGCTCTCCAACGGTGTGCTCGGGTCGCCGGTAGTACCGATCACGACGATCGGGCCGGCACCGACGCCGGTGATGTCGATGCGCGGGTCGGGGGACGCCGGGAAGAACGTGCAGCCGTATGAGCCCGTCGTGTACGGGAACAGACGAGGGGCGACCCCGATCAACTCTTCTGCCTCGACGTCGGACTCCTCGACGGTCGGACGCTCGGCATCGTCCATGCACGAGATCGCCTGGAACGACTCGATCAGGTTGCCGTACGTGCCGTCGGGTTGGCGTTGGTAGTAGGCGTCGTTGAGCTGCAGGAGTCCGGCGCCATCGCCCGCCTGCGCATCTTCGAGGGCGCGTTCGAGCGCCTGCCAGTACCGGTCGGAGTACATCGACTGCACGACGGCGGTGGTCGCGACGTCGCGATTGACGGGCGCGCGGCCGTTGGCACTCGGCAGCGGCGAAGCATCGAGCTGAGCCATCAACGCGTCGAACGCACCCTCGGCGTCGCCGTCGTTGTGGAATGCACAATCCGAATCGGCGCTGCACTCGGCCAGGAACGTGTTGAGCGCTGCTTCGAATCCGACCCATTGGTCGCGGGCCCGTTCGATCGACGTGGCGTTCGGATCGGTGGCACCGTCGAACACCGCCGCACGCACGGTCGTCGGGAACATGGTGGTCCAGACGCCGCCGAGCTCACTGCCGTAGCTGAAGCCGAAGTACGACAGTTGCTCCTCGTCGAGAGCCTGGCGAATCGCGTCGAGGTCGCGGGCGGTGTTGTTCGTACCGATCGCGACGAGATCCTCGACCCGCTCGACGCACCGGGTGGCGAAGTCCTCGGCGAGGTCGATCACCGCCTGTCGTTCCGCGTCGTCGTCGGGTGTCAGGTCCGGTGCGGCGTAGAACTGGTCGTACTCCGCGTCGTCGATGCAGTCGACCGAGCCACCGGATGCGCCGGTGCCACGCGGATCCCATGACACGACGTCGAAGCGATCCGTGATCTCGTTCGGGAACCACGCCGTCGCGTTGCGGGCCATCGTGCTGGCAGCCGAGCCCGGGCCGCCGTTGTTCGTCGCGAGGACGCCGATACGCGTCTCGGCCGGCGCCTTGTGGCGGGCAACCTCGAGTTCCATCGTGGGACCCTGCGGATCGGAATAGTCGACGGGCACGGTGAGACGTCCTCGATCGACTCGATCGGAGATCGCTTCCCACGTGATCGTGTAGTCCAACGGTTCGGCCGCGGGTGTTGCGCTCGGCCCGACCTCGGCGCCGGCGAGTGTGGACGTGGTGACGTCACCGACGTCGCGCGTGACCGGCGGCTCGACCGACTCCTCGTGGGTGATCTTGCAGCCGCTCAATGCCGCCGTCAGCGCGACGGCCGATACGGCGAGGGCAACCAACGACCGGCGACCAGCGGCTGGGGAGCGGCGCCGGATCGATGACATCCGCACCAATCGTACGGCGCGTCCGGCCCGCTCAGAGCGCACGAATCCCGATGCCGCGCTCGTAGCGTGGGCACATGCGGATGCCGCCACATTCGATGATGCAGGGAGACGCCGACGCCGTCAAAGGAGTTCAGCTCCAACAGGGAACGCTCCGCCGCGTCTGGACGTTCGCCCGGCCGTACAAGAAGACGATCGCGCTCTTCCTGGCGTCGATCCTCGCCGCCGCACTGCTGGCCCTGGTCGCACCGTTCGTCTTCCGAGCGATCATCGACACCGCCATCCCACAGGGCGACAAGCGCCAGATCGTGATCCTGGCGGGCATCGCCGTGGCCGCCGCCATCGCCGATGCCGGGCTCGCCATCGTCCAACGGTGGTGCAGTGCGCGGGTCGGCGAGGGGCTGATCTTCGATCTGCGTCGGACCCTGTTCGCCAAGGTGCAGCGGATGCCGATCGCCTTCTTCACCCGCACACCGACCGGCTCGATCACGTCACGCTTGAACAACGACGTCATCGGCGCGCAGACCGCGGTCACCAGCACGCTCGGCAGCGTCGTGAGCAACGTGATCGTGCTGCTGACGACACTCGGCGCGATGCTCGCGTTGGAGTGGCGACTCACCCTGCTCACGTTGGTGGTACTGCCGGTCTTCGTCATCCCGGCCCGTCGGGTCGGTCGTCGGCTGCAAGGCATCTCACGCGAGCAGATGGCCCACAACGCAGCGATGAACACACAGATGACCGAGCGCTTCAACGTGTCGGGAGCAACGCTGGTGAAGCTGTTCGGATCAGGTGGCCGTGAGCAGGCCGGGTTCGAGCAGCACGCTGCGGGGGTTCGTGACACCGGGATCGCATCTGCGCTCTACGGCCGGGTCTTCTTCGTTGCGCTCGGTCTCGTCGGCGCGCTCGGCACGGCGGCTGTGTACGGCGTCGGAGCGATCATGGTCGTCGACGGCGGGATCTCCACGGGCACATTGGTCGCCCTTGCCGCGCTGGTCACCCGCGTGTACCAACCATTGACCGGCCTGACGAACGCCCGGGTCGATCTGATGACGTCGATGGTCAGCTTCGAGCGTGTGTTCGAAGTGCTTGACGCGCCCGAGGCGATCCAGGAACGGCCCGGCGCGATCGACCTCGTGAACCCGGTCGGGGCCGTCGAGTTCGACGATGTGGTGTTCCGCTACCCACCGGCGAGCGCAACCGCAGTGCCCTCGATGGAGCAGAACGCGGGGCTCGCGATCGACTCCGATCCCGACGTCGACGTGCTCACCGGGTTGTCGTTGAAGATCGCGCCGGGCGAAACGGTGGCCCTCGTCGGGGCGTCCGGAGCAGGCAAGTCGACCACGATCTCGCTCATCCCCCGCCTGTACGACGTGACCGGTGGGGCGGTCCGCATCGACGGCCACGACGTGCGCGACCTCACACTCAATTCACTGCGCGCTGCGATCGGTGTGGTCTCGCAAGACCCACACCTGTTCCACGAGTCGATCATCTCGAACCTGCGGTACGCCGATCCCGATGCGTCGTACGAGGACATCGTCGCCGCCGCCAAGTCGGCGCGGATCCACGACACCATCGCCGCCCTCCCGGACGGCTACGCGACCATCGTCGGTGAGCGCGGCTACCGGTTGTCAGGCGGCGAGAAGCAACGCTTGGCCATCGCCCGCCTGCTGCTCAAGAACCCGGCGATCATGGTGCTCGACGAAGCGACGAGTCACCTGGACAACGACAACGAGGCCCACATCCAGTCGGCGCTCGAGACGGCGATGGAGAATCGCACCGCCCTGGTGATCGCTCACCGTCTGTCGACCATCCGCAGCGCCGATCGCATCGCGTTCGTGGAGCACGGCCGCATCGTCGAACTCGGCAGCCACGAAGAACTCCTCGCCGCCAACGGCCGCTACGCGCACCAGCTCAACGCCGGGGAGCTCGTGCTCCCCGGCTGAGTCGTCCCGGTCACCACCCGTCGGGGCAGTCGAGGCCGTCCGGCTACTGGACGACCCAGGAGTTGATCGCGTAGGCGCCGTTCTGGTTGACCTGCACGATCGCCGTGGAGGTGACCGTCGGGCTGCCACTGGTCGTCGTCGATGTGATCCGGAACGTGCGTTGCACGACCGGATTCACCAGCCCGATCGGAACGGTCAGCTCCCCCGCCGTTGCTCGATTGTCGTTCACCCGGAACGCTGCGGCGACGATGCCCCCCGTCAATGCGACGGGACTGTCGAAGGACGTTCCCAGACCGTGAGGATTGTTGACACGCACGATGCCCTGCGGTACGGAGATGTAGCCCGGAATGTCGATCACCGACGGGTTGGTCGCCGACAGATCGATGTCGACGATCGGGTCGGGCTCGTACAGTGGCACCGTTACCGGCGGCACGGGCGGCGGATCCGCCGGCGATGCGCCAAGTGCGGGAGGGATGAGCAGGGCCGTGAGCGATGCGGGCGACGGCGTGGAGGTCCCGAGCTCGTTCGTCGCCGTCACCTGGAAGGTGTAGTCCGAGAACAGGTCGAGCAGGTCGAGCGGATCGTCGGGATCGAGGGTCGGAAGGGACCTGATCATGCACGACGTCGCAGTCAGCACCACACACGGACGAGCGACCGGGTCGAGTGATGGGTTGGCGGTCACCTGATAGCCGGTGATGGGCGCGTTGTTGTCAGACGGCGCCGTCCACGACACGACGACCGTGTTGTCCGAGTGGCGGACCACCGTCGGTGTCGACGGTGACGCCGGCGGTCCGACCAGCGGGGAGATCGGCGTGGTGGTCGTGCGTGGCCTGGCGGCGGCACTCACGACGGAAGCGTCCGATGTGCCGATCGCATTCTGAGCGGTCACGGTGAACGTGTACTGCGTGTTGTTGGTCAGGCCGGTCACCACGCATTCGAGCGGCAGACCGACCGGCACGCAGCTCCGACCACCCGGAGAGGCCGTGACCACGTATTGATCGACCGGCAAGCCGCCGAGCCGTGCCGGTTCCTGCCAGCGCACCCGCACTGCGCCATCGGTGGCACCCGTGCCGGTCCGTAGCTCGATCAAGGGCTGCGCCGGGTCCCAGCGTGGTGGACTGGGACGTCGCGGTTCGTGGGTCAGACGCGACGGCTGAAGCTTGTACTGACCGGCGGGTGTGGGTGGATTGTCGACGTCGCCGTCGACTCCCACGACGGAGGCCGGTACGTGGTTCACGCCCGGCACGTCCAGTGGGGCGAGTTCGAACTCTCCCTGAGCATCGGGGCCGCTGATCGCCTTGCCGTTCACGGAGACGATCGAGACGCCGAACGACGGCTGGCCGCCTGCGTCATTCGCGCCGACGTACCGCTGGTTGAAGCGGATCGCGGTCGATCCGGCGGCGTTGGTCACGACCAGACGGCCATCCGTGTCTCGGGCGGCATCGTGACCGAAGACGAACGTGCCACCGAGCCCCGAGATCGTGTGCACGGCCGGCGCGTTCGTGGCGTAGAACACGGCCTCCTGGTCGGTGGTGCAGCCCAAGCTCCGGCCCATGCCGACCACGACGTCGGCACCGGCCGCGACGGTGACCGTGTTCTGGAAGTAGTACACCCCGGACGCGAAGTAGGTCGGTCCGTCGAGGACGATCGGGTCTCGGTACGTCCCGGGGAAGTACACCCGGCACGTCGGGTAGCCGGCCGGCATCTGGAAACCGGAAGCCCCGCGCAGATTGACCGAATGCACGGGCAGGTTCGGTAACCAGATCCGGCGAGGAGACGAAACCGAGTTGGGCGCGTACGGGGCGGCCGTGTTCAACCACTCCTCCGGATCGCTCGTCTGCGGAGCGTAGACAAATCGGACGGGGTTGCCCGATCCGTCGAGCACCGGATCGCCGGCGGCGTCCTTCTCGACGATCGCCTCCAGGCTGCTCGGAATCGTCTCGCCAACGCGGGTCGCCACCAGCCCCAGGTGCAGATCCGTGTCGAGCTCGGCAAGTGAGAAGTCGACGAAGCTGCACGACGACTCCACCTCGATGCCGTCGATCCCCGGCCCGGCCAGGTCGACGTTCTCGTTGCAGTGGTTGTAGAGCTTGGTGGGGTCGGCAAGCGCTGTACGGAGGCCCGCCTTCACCGCCTCCTGTCGCCTCGTTTTCGTGCTCAGCACGGAGTTGTGTCGTGTCACCGACATCGAATACTCGAGCATCGGCAATGCGAACAACGAGGCGACAGCCACGAATACGAGGACCATGATGAGCGCGCTGCCCTCGTCGGGCGAGCCGGCGACCGCCTTCGAGCGGGATGAACGTGAGAGTCGGATCACCGGGTCACCGCCTGGATGCACGACACCGCTTCGTTGGCCTGAACCCGGACCTTGATGCCCTTCCAGGGCGACGACTCGGCATTGGGGATGTCGACGAGTTCGAACGGTCGCGTCTCGGCGCCTGCACGACACGTCCAACCTGCGGGTTGGTACGACCGCAGACTGGCGTAGTTCTCCGGAATGATCACGACGTCGCGGAACAGGCCGGAGTCGATCGACAGGTCGAAGTTGGCCGTCGTCTGCTCCCGGTTGGTGATTGCGACAGGCTTGTCCGTGTCCAGCACGGTCCCATCAGCGGCGAACTGCTGCGTGGCCTGATAACGGAACGGGTCCGGAGCGGCCGAACCACCGAGGCGGGTCTGCAACGTCAGTGTCCCACCGCAGTCGCCGAGGGCGATCGCCTTGAGCGCCTTGGGCAACTGGGACCAGAGGGGGGTCGTGTACAGGTTCGCCACGTTGGCGTTGTCGTACTCGCCGGCCGCGTCCGTCGTGGGCGGCACGACGTCGCCGATCAGCAGCCCGAGGATGTCGGCCCGTGCGATCGGCACCGTTTCGGCCGGGCGATACCCCGTGTACGGCGGGATGCCCTCGATCTCCTCCGTGCGGAACTGGTCGTTGTTGATACCGCTGCGTGAACCGGGCCATTCCACCCAATCGGTGGCCGATGAGGCGCTGACGTACTCGGGAGCAGCGAGGGCGCCCCAACCGTCGGAGTTGTCCGGAGTGGTGTTGCTGGCGTCGTACTCGGCCTTGGACACCCAGGTCGGGCTCGACGTGTTGACGCGCCATCCGTCAGTTTCGTTCGTCGTCGTGTTGTAGAGCGCATACTCCTGTGGCGTCACGTTCCGCCACGTCGTCGACCCGCCGATCCGGTACCTGTCCGGTCGGGTCGGCTGGTTGCCGTAGTAGTCCGTCGGCGACGTGTCGGTCCAACCGCTGACTCGCCAGCGGGTGGGCTGGGGAGCACGGAACGCTTCGTACTCGGCGTCGGTCACCGTCCGCCACGACGTGCTCGTGCCCATCCGCCACCCGTCGGCGTCGCCCTGACCGGCGACGTCGTTGGCTTGGAACAACGAGGGCGTGGTGTCGGTCCAGGCCACGCTCCAGGTGCCGCCTCCCGAGAGGCTTCGGTAGGCGTTGTACTCCGCGTTGGTCACCGCGTAAGCGGTACGAGTCCCACTGTTTCGCTTGGTGCCCGTGAAGTTGTAGTACTCGGTCGGGGCGGCATCTCGATAGGAGCCGCTCACCCGAATCTCGAAGTCTCGGGTGCTGGTGTACGACGCACGCTCATAGTCGAGGTTGCTCTCGAACGCTGATGCCCGCTGGAACTGCTTGTTGGTCTGGAACCCGAAGCGCTGATACTGACGGTACGCCCGATACCAGACCGTCCGGTATCCGATCTGCGGCGATTCCACCCAGTTCTCCGTGCCAGTGGCGATGTCGCCCACGCCGACGCCGATCAGGTCGATCGGCCCACGGAATTCCCTGGCGATGAAGTCCGCACGGTTGAAGGCGACCTGGCTGTACACCATGCCCGTCGAGTCGGCCCAGGCCGGACCGGGATCCGGCGGATCAGCCGGCAGCGCTCCGGTCCGGTGGACCAGACGATCGAAGGTGGGGATGCCGTCGGTGAAGAAGACGACCTTGTTCGGCACCGGCTCGGCCGTCAACCCTGCCTCGGTGTAGAAGGCGCGGAACAGGCCTTCTTCCCAGTTCGTACCGCCGTTCGGGCTGGCGCCCGACCAGTCGAAGCGAAGTGTGTCGATCGCCGTCAGCAGTTCGCCCACCTCGGTCTCGTTGGCCATGTTGAAGTAGCGGTGCCAGTCGGTTGTGCCCAACGCGTGGCTGAACGTATGGAAGCCGATCACCTGCAGCTTGACCGGTGTGCCACGGACAGCGTTGACGAACGCCCGCGCGGCTTCCTTGACCTTGTTGGCGTCCTCGACAGACCCACCACTGCTCGGACGACCGATCGAGTTCGACTCGTCGATGAGCAGCGTCATCGGCCCACCGCAGAGGCTGCGGGCCTCGACGAACGACGGCGCGCCGACCATGCTCGACCCGTCGATCACCCGTCGAGTCGTGCCGCCGGCGGTGATCGAGATGCGGTTCACGCCTCCGCCAGCCCCTTCGACGCGGCCGCCGCCGTTGATCGTGACGATCACCCGCTTGGCATTCTTCGCGTCACCGACCGCCAGATCGGTCTCGCTCGTCGCTGCCGCAGCCAAGGGCTGGCTGATCTCGATCACCCAGGACGGCTTGGTCTCGCCCGGAACCCACGTGGTGCCGGCAGGCGGCGCCGCCAGCTCCCGCAGAACCACGATGTGGCTGCAGGTCCACGCGCCGCCGATCGACACGCACTCCACCCGTGCGAGCGAGAAGGTACCGTCGGTGTCCTGGTAGAAGTAGTACGACAGGTTGGTGTAGGTCACGTTGCCGTCAGCGTCCCGGTACGACCAACCGAGCATCAGCGCGTTCGACCCGGCCGGCAGTCCGTTGGGCGGGCAGACGTCGCCCGTCTCCACCCACTCGCCGTCGACCTCGATGTGCCCACACGGCGACCAGTTCGGCTCGACGCTGATCGCCGCAGCCGAGGCGAGGTCCCCCGGAAGCCACATGCCGATCGACTGCTCCGAACGCGCCACGTTGAGGCGGCCTTCGGTCGAGCTCTGCTGACGTAGCGTGACGATCAGTGCGCTCGAGATCGTGGCCAGGAGTATCCCGAGCACGGTGAGTGCGATGAGCACCTCGGGCAACGTCATGCCGGCGTCGCCGCCTTTGCGTTGCGTCTCAATTCTGACGTTCGAACGACGATCAGACATCTGACTTCACCACCTGGATCTCTCGGTTGACCTTGCCATCAGGACTTGAAATTCGGATCGTCACCCGTTGGACGAGCAGCTCGGTCGGTGAGTCGATCAGACACGGCCCGGGTGCCCACGTGCCCATCTGGTTCGGTGCCGCTGCCGGCACGTAGTGCTCCTCGACCACCGTCGCCAGGTCCGGGTCCCACTGCTGCGATCCGAGCGCCGCCCGGACGTATCCCACGTAGCCGCACGACGACGGAGCTCGGTTCACCCGGTCGGCGGCGTTGACGATGACGGTTTCGATCTGAGCTGCGCTCCGGCCCCGTCCCGACGCGTCGATCGAGGCGACCACGGCGCCCAGCAACGGGATCACCACGATCGAGATCAATGCGATCGTGATGACCGCCTCGATCAGCGTGAATCCCGCATCACGACGCTGGGATTGCGGCAACTGCGCTGCCACCGCCTCTGCGCACGATTCGTTCGTCAGTTCACACAACGGTTCATCACGGTGATCGTGCCATTGTCGTTGTTGGTCGAGTTGGGGACTCATACGGCTCCTTCATCGACGGAAGGAGACCCGATCTTGAATCGGGGGGTCCTCGGGTTCCGCCACGCAGCACGGTAGGGGTGCCACCGTCAGCGGTGTCCGTGGCGCGCGTCAGGGGAATGCAAAGTCAAGAAAGCTTGAGAAACCGTTGTGAGACAGGTGAATCCGGGCGGACCGTCCGATGCGACCACGCTGCGGGATCCCGGATTGCGGCGCGCGGTGCCACAATCGCTGCGTGATCGACGCTGCACTCCGGGCCGCTGCCATGCCGCCGTTCCACGCGATGGCGATGGGGCGAGCGGCGAGCGAACTGGAGGCCGCCGGTCACCGGATCCTGCACCTGGAGGTCGGGCAGCCATCGACGCCGCTGCCCCGCGTCGCCGCCGAGGCGGTCCGCCGGTCGCTCGACGAACCACTCGGCTACACGAACGCTGCTGGGTTGCACGGCCTGCGTTCGCGCATCGCCGAGCGCTATGAGTCGGTCGATGCGCGACGGATCGTCGTTGTGGCGGGGGCGTCGGCGGGTTTCACGCTCGCATTCCTGACGCTGTTCGAGCCGGGCAGCCGGGTCGGCGTCTTCGAGCCGGGGTACCCGTGTTACCGCAACGTGCTCGCCGCCCTCGGCGTCGATCCGGTGACCATTCCCGTCGACCCCGAGAATCGATGGGCGCCGACGATCGGCCAGCTCGAAGCGGCCGGGCCCCTCGACGGGCTCGTGATCGCGTCACCTGCGAACCCGACGGGCACGGTCTACGACGACGACACGCTCGCGATGATCACGGGCTTCTGCCGGCGCAACGACATCGCCGTCGTCGCCGACGAGATCTACCACGGCATCGTCTACGGCGAACCTGCTGCCGGCATCCTCCACCACGATCCCGACGCGTTCGTCGTCAACAGCTTCTCGAAGTACTGGTCGATGACAGGCTGGCGCGTCGGCTGGATCGTCGTGCCCGACGCGTTCGTCGACATCGTCGAG
>JANNNB010000223.1:0-4820 GCA_031398325.1 Actinomycetes bacterium | reverse complement strand
CGTGCGGGCCGGCTTCCCGGTTGGCGGATGGCGATCGTCGGTGGCTGCGACTCGACGAATCGGGACTACGCACTCGCCGTGCGCCGGGCTGCGCGCGGTCTCCCGGTCGACGTGCACTTCAACGCGCCGGGGTCGGTCGTCGAGGAGCTTCTCGGTTCGGCCTCGATCTACTGGCACGGTTCCGGGCTCGGCGAGGATCCGCTCCGGCACCCCGAGCGGTTCGAGCACTTCGGGATCTCCGTGGTCGAGGCGATGGCGGCCGGTGCGGTGCCGATCGTCTTCGGCGCGGCCGGCCCGGCCGAGATCGTTCGCGACGGCGTCGATGGCCGGCACTGGTCCACGCTCGAACAGCTCGCGGACCTCACGGTCGAGCTGGTCGACGACGAACATCGGCGCGCCGAACTCTCAGCCGCGGCTCAGGTGCGGGCGCAGGATTTCTCCGCCGCCGCCTTCGCCGACCGCCTCCGGTCGATCTTTGCCGACGGCTGACGCGACCCCCGGCTGTCGATCTTCTGCAGGTGCAGGGCTCATCGTGTCGTCTGTCCCGGCTTCCGGGACTCACGACACGGAGACATCTGTCGTTCTGAGCTGCGGTGGCTCAGGTGACGTAGCCCATGACGTCGACGAGGACGTTGGCCGAACCGGGCCCGTTGGCGATCGAGATGGCACCACCGGCGCCGAGCTTGAGCATCACGAGGTTCGGAACCGTCTGGCCGGCGAGGAAGTTGAGGTTCGACGCCGACGGCTGCGCCGAGCCGGACGGCCACACCGACAGGTAGCCCCATGCAGTGGTGTTCGTCGCCGTCACGTTGGCGATCACCGCGGTCGCGTTCGCCGGGACGCTGCCGCGACCGGCGATCTGCACGCTGCGCGCCTCCATTTCAGCGAACGGTCGGGCGTCGGTGCCGAGTCCGCCCCGGCTGTCGACGACTCGTTCTGGTGTGATCGTCGTGACTCTTCCCCCACCCGGACCGAAGCTGCCGAGCACATCGACGATGATGTCGGCGTTGGTGTCCGCCACGTACAGGCTGATCTGACCACCCGTACCGACCTTGACCACCGAGGTGTTGGCGCGTACCCCACCCGTGGTGACGTTGACGTTGGAGGCGTTCGGGAGCCCACCGCCGGTGGGGTACGCCGTGGCGTAACCAGGTCCGGAAGAACCGACCATCGTGATGTTCACGACGACGCTCTGCGCATCGGCGGGGATCCCCGACACACCGGCAACGCGCACTGACCGGGTCTCGCCAGCCGCGAACTGAGACGCCTTCGTGTTGATACCGAGCCGGCTGTCGAGCACCCGACTGGGGACCACGCCGGAGAAGCCGGACCCGTTGGTGTGCGCTCCGCCGGTGCCGAACCATCCGGCGACGTCGGCGATCACGTGCGTCGGTCCGAGGTAGTCGAAGATGCGGATCTTGCCGCCGGCACCGACGCGGGCGAGCACGAGGTTCGGTGTGGGGTCGGCGTTCTCGATGTTCAGGTTCGAGGTGTTCGGATAAGCGCCGTAGGAGCCTTGATCGTTGAACACGTCACCCACGCGAGCTGGTTTCGGGACGACCGACAAGAATCCGGGTCCGGGCGCACCGGCACTGACCGCGGTGACGTTGAGCAGCACCGCCGACACTCCGCTCGACGGGATGCCGTTCAGGCCGGTCACCTGAAGATCGTGGTTTGCCGTCTCGTCGCGGCGTGTGATCGGGTCGGGCGACGGGTGGCGGCCGTCACCGGTTCGCACTGGCCCGTTCGTGATGCCGGTCATCGTTCGGGTGTCGAGGATCCGGGTCGGTGCCGTCGGATGGAACGTTCCGGCTGTCGTGCCCGGACCACCCGACAGGTAGTTGCAGGTGTCGAAGCCGAAGCAGATCGCGTCGAGGTCGATGGCAGGGATCGTGTCGGGGGTGACGTCGACGAGTGCACTGATCTTGTTTCCGGTGGCCTTGTCGGTCACGTACGTCATGTACCGACCGGACCAGCCGACGCCGGCCGTCCATCGGTTGCCCTTGTTGTAGGCCGTCCCGAACGCCCCGTAGGACACAGCTCCGTTGTCCTGCATGCCCAGTTCGATCTGGAACGCTTCGACCAGCACGCGATCGACGCCGACGGGTGTGGACGACAGGATGTCGCCATCGAGCCGGAACGCCCCGCGTTGTCCGGGGACCGGCATCGTGATCGTGCCCAGGTTGCGCCCGCCTGGACCGGTCTCGAAGTGCACGCCGCCGACGTCTGCCCAGGCGTCGTACTGGGCGCACGCACCCGGGTACATCTCGAACCGGACGTTGACGAGTGGAGCGCGTCCCTTGGAGCTCGGGATCTCGGCTGGGCGAGTCAGGTTCCCGGCCTTGTCCCATCCGAGTTCGGGCTGCGTGAACGAGCAGGTGAGCATGTCGTAGCCGTTGCCGTCGTCGGGCGCGTAGATGCCGTCGATGCCGATCCGTCCCTCGATCGGCGAGACGACGCGCATCGAGTACACGGCGGCCTGGGCGCTCGATGACGCACCGATGACGGCCATCGTCGACGCGGCCATGACGGCGGCTGCGAGCACTGCAAGACGGCGGGTGATCACGGTGGGGGGCTCCTTGTGGCGTTCTCAGGCGACGCCGAAGGCGCTGACGTCAGAACCGAACACTCTCGTTATCGGCCGCCGCGCCCTCGGAGCTTAGGGATTCCTTCCCCCAGAAGGCGGTCACCCGCTGCGGCCAGTACAAGGGTCACCACGAGCGCCAGGAATGCGATCACCAGCGTCGTTCGGAGCCAGGGGGAGTGGTAGTTCCATGAGACGACGTGTTCGCCGGCAGGTACCTCGACGCCCAGCAGCAGTCCGTCGACGACGATCTCGGTCGCCGCCGCTCCGTCGACTTCGACCTGCCACCCGGGCAGCGCCTGGCGACTCACGCTCAACACCGCCGGCCGATCCAGGTCGGTTCGGACCACCAGCTGTTCGGGCGTGACGCGGTCCACCTCGAGGCCCACCGGCGCGCAGCCCGCAATCGTCGGGTCGGTGCACGACAACGCCTCCGGTGCGACGTCGACGATCGCCACACCCTCGTACCCCGCCGGACCGAGGCGCAGGAGATCGGCAACCTGTACGTCCCCGGCCGGATCGTCGGGCTGCCCCTCATGTGGCGACTCCACCACCGTCGGCCACGCGGTCGCCTCACCGATCCACGCCGGGTTCTCCCACACCCCGACGTTCGCATCTTCAGCCACCGGACCCATCCAGCCAGGGATGAACACCTCCGGATCGCGTGCCCTGTCGAGCATGACGAATCTGACCCCGAGACGGGCCATCGACTCGGGGGTGATCGGAAGCTGCAGACTGTTGCGGAACGGCAATTCCGTCGGCGGGTCCTCGGTGAAGCGTTGGAGCGCGGCGGCCCACCGCTTCGTGATCTGCACGCCGCCGTCGTAGCCGTCGATCGACGGCACACCCGCCAGCACGTTGGCATTGGGTCGGAACCCGGGCACCTCGTAGGCGACCTCGCGACCATCGTCGGTCAGGGCGATCGTGGTGCCTTGGTCCTGCGACTCGAGGAAGTCGACCGCAGCGGAGGGGTGATCGGTGAAGGCGATGTCGGTCGTGAGCCCGAGCGGGATCGAGTTCAGCGACATCGTGACGAGTTCCGTGCCGCCGACCGCGAGCAGGACGATGACCGCAGCTCCGGCCATCAGGGCGTCGTCGCGACGTACCAACCATGCGATGCCGACGAGCACCGCGGCGATCAGCGCGAACGCAGCCCAGAGCTTGATCGTGCGGGCATCCGCGTACACCACGTCGAGGGCCAGTGCGAGTGCGACGCCGACGATCGCGGCAGCGACGGCGGCAAGATGGATCGTCCGGAGCTGTCGGACTGCCACGTCGACGCCGACCCCGACGAACAACGCCGCGACGATGACGACGACGACGAGCCACCTCGCCGACGCCCGGGCGAGGTCGAAGCCGGGCAGGAAGTCGAACGCTGCGTCGAACACGAACGTGCGAGGGCCGATCGCCCAGACGAGCGCCAACCCCCCGAGGACGGCGAAGGAGACAGCCCACGGTCGTGTGGTCTTGTCGACGATCGATTCGGTCACGCCGATGACGGCCAGCACCGCTCCCACCACGCCGACGAACGCGATGCTCTCGAAGCTGCCCACGAACATGGCGGGATCGATGTCCTGCACCGTCCCGAGCAGAGCCCGGACGGTGGCGCTCGGCAGCAGCGACAGTGACGGATCGAGCAGGTTCTGCGTCCGGCCGAGCGACAGGGCGCTGTCGGCGGTGGCGTACAACACCGCGACCAGTTGGGGGAGCGCGATCAAGCCGCCGAGGGCAGCGCCGATGACGAGATGGGGGAGCCGCCGCCAGCGGCCTCCGCCGATCGCGAACCCGATCGTCGCCGCGACAGCGAGCAGCAACGTCTGGTAGACGAGCTGTGGATGACCTGCGAGCAGCACCGCCGCGGTGACCGCCGACGTGGCGGCGACGGGACGCCATGGACGCGTCGAGTTGAGGACCGCGTGAATCGCCACCAGCAGCAACGGCGCCCAAGCGATGACGAGGATCTGCTCGAACTGCACCGACTTCGTGAGCGCCGCTCCTGACGCCACGAGCGCGATTCCACCGGCGGCCGACCCGATCCGTCCGACACCGAGTCGTCGCAGGAGCCACACCATTCCGACGCCGAGCAGGACGAGGTGCAACGTGACGAGAATCCCCATGGCACGGTTCGTGCCGAACAGCAGTGTGATCAGCTGTGGCGCGTACAGCGCACCTGCGGACGGGTTGCCGAGGTGTGGCACCCCGCCGAAGATCAACTCGTTCAGGATCGGCAGACGAA
>JANNNB010000296.1:0-10455 GCA_031398325.1 Actinomycetes bacterium | reverse complement strand
CTCACTTCGGCGCGAGGTCGAGCCGGTCGAGCAACGGGCGTTCGCCAGGTTCCTGCCCGCGTGGCACAACATCCCGGCGCAACGTCGCGGGATGGAAGCGTTCGTCGAAGCGCTCGGGCTGCTGTCCGGAGCGGCGTTGATCGCATCGACGATCGAGACCGACGTCCTGCCGGCCCGGGTGCGCGGGTACAGCAGCTCGATGCTCGACGAACTCTGTACGGCGGGCGAGCTCGTCTGGGTCGGTGCCGGTGGGGTGGGCGCTCGCGATGGTCGTGTCCGACTCTGCTTCGCGGACCAGCTCGCAACGTTGGCCCCGTCGTGGGAGCAGCGCGATGCACCTGACGGACCGCTGCACGATGCATTGCGAGCCCAGCTGTCCGATCGGGGTGCGAGCTTCTGGGGGCAGCTGCGCAGTGCGGTCCGGGGTTCGTCCGATGCCGAACTGCTCGTTGCGTTGTGGGACCTCGTGTGGGCGGGCGAGGTCACCAACGATTCGTTCGCTCCCGTTCGTGCCGTGCTCGGTGGGGCGTCGCCGAAGGCCGGTACGAGCCGTTCGAGTCGTGTCGGCGGCCGGCCTCGACCAGGACGGTTGAACCGGATCGGTCCGCCGGCGGGGCAGGGTCGATGGAGCCTGGTCGCGCCGCTGTTGTCTCCGGCGCCCACGCCGACCGAGGCCGCCCACGCTCAGGCATTGCAGCTGGTCGAGCGATACGGCGTCGTGACCCGTGAAGCGGTGCTGGCCGAGGGTGTCGTCGGGGGTTTCTCGAACGTGTACGGGGTGCTGAAGGTGTTGGAGGAGCGCGGGCAGGTCCGGCGCGGGTACTTCGTCGACGGCCTGGGGGCGGCGCAGTTCGCCGTTCCGGGTGCCGTCGATCGTCTGCGTGGCGAACGGGAGAGCCCCGACCCACTGATCCGTCCCGACGACATCCCGGCGCCGATCGTGCTCGCCGCAACCGACCCGGCGCAACCCTACGGGGCATCGCTGGCATGGCCGGCGTCACCCGGTCGTCCTGCCCGTTCGGCGAACGCGCTTGTGGTGTTGCACGCAGGCGAGCCGCTGGTGTGGTTCGATCGAAAAGGTCGCCACCTGGTGACGTTCCCCTCGACAACGACCGATCGGTCGTGGGCCGAGGCGCTCGTGTCGTTGGTCAAGGAGGGGCGTGCGTCAGCGGTCGAGGTGCGCAAGGTCGACGGCGAGTCGGTCAACGTCGCTCCAGCAGACCGTGCTGCAGTCTCGGCGATGCCCGACGTACTCGACGCACTGCGTGCTGCCGGCTTCGTCGACGGCTACCGGGGCCTCACCCACCGCGGCTGACCGATCGATCGGGCCTCGGCGCCTCCAGGACCGTGGGGGCGCCGACGTTCGGTCTCGGGACGACGACGATCAGGCGGGCGGGGCGACCGAGGTGTCGGGGCTCCAGTTGCCGTGGAAGCCGTAGGGCACCCGCTGCGGCAAGTGGATGCGAGCCACCTCGGGGCCGGTGATGTCCTCGGCGTCGAGGATGCACAGCTCGCTCGAGTCGGTTGTCGCGTCGTACACGACGGACCGGATCCAGCCGGCGTCCTCCGCAGTGCCATCGGCCTTCGGGACGAAGATCGGCTCGGCGCCGCCGCGCCCGCGCCCGTACTCGTGGGCCTCGGTGGTTCCGGTCTCGACGTCGATCTTGATGGTCGCGCCATGCAGGTTCACGCCGTTGGTGATGACCTCGGACGTGTAGCCGTAGCGGTGCTGCTGGAGCCCGACACGTGGGTTGTGGCGTGGGAACTCCTGCGGACGATCGTCGAGTCGTGTCTCGCTGACCCGCCTGGCGACCGGGTCGATCACCCAACGGTCGAAGGTGGCGAGCGAGTCACCGAACGGGCCGAGGCGATCGGACACCATCATCGTCTCGTACCGACACACGTCGACGACCACGGTGCCATCGGGGGCGTCATACGCGTTGAGTGGGTGGAACACGTAGCAGGGGTTCACGTCGCACCAGATGATCTGGTCGGCCGTTCCGTTGCGGGGCAGGAGTCCGACCCGGGCGGGGCGGTCGTGCTTCCAGGCGAACGGGAAGGTGCTGCCGGCCATCACGGCGTCGAAGTCGATCGTGACCGGAAGGTCGTAGACGACGGCGTACGAGGCGGTGAGCGACATGTCGTGGATCATCGGCATGTCCGGAACCGGGATGTCGACGACCTTGGTGACGAGGCCGTTCGAACCGACCACGATGTACTGGACGTGATCCATCAGGTCCGGCCAGTGATAGGCGACGGCGTGCAGTTCGCCGGTCGACGGGTCGTACTTGGGATGAGCAGTGAACGGGCCGGGCAATGTGTCGTTGAAGCGGTTCACGCCGAGCGAATCGAGTTCGTAGGACATCTCGACCGGGGGTTGCCCGGCCTCGACCATCGCCCAGGTCGTGCCGGCGAACCCCCCGACGTTGGTGTTCGGGCCGCCGTCGCCGCCGGGCATCACGAAGCGGTTGCGATACCACTCCGCCTTGCCGCCCCGCAGACGCACGCCGTGCACCATCCCCGATCCGACGAACCAGTGGGCGGGCGGAGCGTCGGGTCCCGCGGTCGGGTTCGGACCGTTGCGCAGCCATCGTCCCTCGAGCTCAGCAGGAATCTCGCCCGTGACCGGCAGGTCGAACGCAGTCACCTCGTTCTCGACCGGCGCCATGTTCCCGGCCAGGTACTGGTTGTCGTTCGGCCGGTACAGGGGAAACGAGGCGGTGTCGGCAGCAGTGGTGGCGGGTTCGATCAGGTCGGTCATGCCGACCACTCAACACGATAAATGAACATGTGTCAACACAACGCCGAGCCGTGTCCCACAATCCACGTTTGCGACAAGAAGTCGGAGAACCGGGTCTCCAACTTCTTGTCGCAAACGTGGATTTCGGTGCTGCGGAAGGGGGCGCGTCGGGCGCGTCCGAGCGGGAGGGCGTCAGTCCTTGGGTTGGACGGCGCGCAGGCCGGCCCACGCAAGGGCTGAGACCTCGCGAGCGATCTCGTCGGGGTCGAACTCGTCGCCCAACTCGACCAGTCGACGGCTCGCTCCTTCGGCGAGGCCGACGAGCGCATGCGCCAAGGTCTTGCGGTGTTGCTCGTCGATGTCGACCGCGATCAGCGGGGCGACCGCAGTCGCGGCCTCGGCGGTGATCTTGCGGACGGCGTCGTTGAATTCCTCGTCGCGACGAGAGCCCGAGCCGAACAGGAACCGGAACGAGTCGTGATCTTCGGCGACCCACCGGAAGTAGGCCTGGAAGCCGAGTTCGGTCTGGCTCTTGCCGTCGGTGGCCTCGGCGGCGGCCTTCGCGATGTTGCCGAGGAGACGAGCGCCGACCTCGTCGATCAACGCCTGGTAGAGATCGCGCTTCGAGTCGAAGTGCTGGTACAGCACGGGCTTGGTGACACCGACGGCCTCGGCGATGTCGTTCATCGACGCGCCGTGAAAGCCGAACGTGGCGAACACCGGGAGCGCGACGTCGAGGATCTGTTCGCGGCGGGCGGTGGCGGAGAGTCGTTGGGACATGAGTTACCGAATGGTAACCGTTGACGAACCGTTGAGTCCTCTGGGCGACTCGATCAGCGCCCGAGTTCGCGATCTTCCCGCTCGGCGGCCTTGATGGCATACCCCAGGATGATCGACGGGGCGAGCAACACGCACCCGATCACCAGTGCGACGATCACGAGCGTCGCCATCGTGGCGGTGAATCCGAACAGGAATGCCATGAAGAACAGCGCCATCGCCAGCGCGACGAACAGATAGCCGACACGGTTGGCGAGCAACGTCCACTTGGCGATGTGGGCCCGTCGCACTCGAACGGGATCGATGGGCGGGTCTTGAGCCGACATACAGTCGGCTCATGTTACGAGCACCACAGCCGTCCGATCCTCGGGAGCTTCGATGACGGTGCACGTCGAGGTCCGTGGGGCGGCCGATTCGGTCGTGCTGCTCACGCTCGACCGGCCGGCACGACGAAACGCTGTCGATCACCCGACGTTGCTCGAACTGCTCGACATCCAAGCATCCGAGACGTTGGCGCAGTCACGGGTCGTCGTACTGACCGGCGCAGCCCCTGCGTTCAGCGCCGGCGCCGACCTCACCGGAGTCGAGCAGGGGCAATTCACGGCTGATCTCGCAGCGGTCCTGCGCGGTTTCGCAGCGATCCCGATTCCGGTGATCGCAGCGATCGACGGTCCAGCGCTCGGCGCTGGAGCGCAACTGGCAGCCGCGGCCGACCTCCGGATCGCGACTCCTGGCAGCGTGATCGGTGTGCCGGCCGCGAAGCTCGGCCTCGTGGTCGATCACTGGACGGTGCGGCGTTTCGCCGACGAATTCTCCCCACCGGTCGCCCGTTCGATGTTGCTCGGAGCGGAGACGTACACCGCCGAACGACTCCATGTCCTCGGCAGCATCCACCGGCTCGGCACACTCGATGACGCACTCGCCTGGGCCGACGACCTGGCCCTCCTCGCCCCCCTCACGATCGCCGGTCACAAGATTGCGTTGGAGCAAAGGTTCCCGGAGCCGGATCTGGTCGATGCGGTCGAGACCGCTCGAGCGGAGGCGTGGGCGAGTGCGGATGCCGACGAGGGCCGCGTGGCGTTCCTGGACAAGCGTCCGCCGCGTTTCACCGGCCGGTGAGACCTGAAGGGGCCGGGAACGACAAGGGGCTATCCTGGAGGCATGACCGGGTGGGGCAAGGCCGTCCTCACGTATCCGCCGACGTGGGTAGCGGCGGTCGTGCTCGGTGCGACCGTGTGGCTCGTTCTCGAGATCATCGATCCTCCGGTGTTCATGGTCGTCGTGCTCGCCATCTTGTCGGTGGTGGCGATCCTTGCCTGGCCGCTCACGATGTCGGCAACAGGCACGCTCAGCAAGCTGCAGTTCGAGATACCCCGCGTCGAAGAGATCGATCCGAACGAGATCGCCGCGCTACGCGAGGAACTCGCCGCCCTCACCGACACCCAGCCCACTGAGCAGCTCGACGCGCTCCTGCAGAAGCGTCAGAGCGTCATCAACGTCTTGCGGCGCCGGCTCGACGCCGGCGAACTCACGTACGCGCGCTACCTGGGTACGTCCCAGCAGGTGTTCGCCTCAGCGCTCGACAACCTGCACGAAGTCGCGGTTGCGTCCGAGAGCATCAGCACGATCGACGAGACGTACATCGACCGTCGGCTCGCCGAACTGGACGGCGACGACAGCGATCCGGTTGCGGCCGAGCGTGAGCGGGCGACACTCGAACGTCGTCGAGACATGCGGGCCACACAGCGGCGACGGATCGCTCAGTTGCTCGCCCAGAACGAATCTGCGCTGACCGCACTCGACCGGACCACGACGGCGTTGGCCGATGCGCCGATCGGCAAGAAGCCCGCCGATGCCGACGCGGCGATGGCCGAACTCGAAGCGCTCGCCGATCGGGCCGGCGAGTACGCCAAGTGATCGACCGATACGTGACCCCACTGACTGACGCCAGGTCGTACACGAGTGCCCGGCACCGTTGCACGACCTCCCCAACCCGATCACCGAGAAGGACCATCGAATGACCAACGCCACGCCCACCGCCGCAGGTTCGACCGCGCTGAACCTCGTACTCGACGTGCCGGCTCCCGCCGAGCTCGCACTTCCCGAACCCGAGCCGACCGACGAGTTGCGGGAGCAAGCCGAGGCGCAGGTTGCGCAGTTGCTCTCGATCGATCCGACCGATGAAGAGGCCCGCACCGCTGCACGGGCGGCTGTCGACGCGATGGGTCGCGACCTGCAGACGAGGTCGGCCACGAGGAGCCGGATGCTGCAGGCGCCCCTGAAGGAGCTGTCCCACGGCACCGAGGACGGTGGCGAGGTCGCGAAGTCACTGTCGGATCTGAGGATCGAGGTCGAGAAGCTCGACCCGTCGGGGCTCGACACCGAAGCCGGGTGGTTCACACGGTTCGTGGGCAAGATCCCGGGCGTCGGGACGCCACTGAAGCGCTACTTCATGCGCTACGAGAGCTCGCAGACGCAGATCGATTCGATCGTCCAGTCTCTGGAAAAGGGACGCGACCAGCTCAAGCGCGACAACACGACGCTCGGCGATGACCAGAAGACGATGCGCGAGCTGACCCACGCGCTCACCGGTCAGGTGGCGCTGGCCCAGGCCCTCGACGCTGCGGTCGTCGACAAGTTGGCGACCGACATCGGCCCTGACGACCCGCGCCGGCAGTTCGTCGAGGAAGACATCCTGTTCGCGCTGCGTCAGCGCACACTCGATCTGCAGCAGCAGCTGGCCGTCAACCAGCAGGGTGTTCTCGCGATCGAGATCATCATCCGCAACAACCGGGAACTGATCCGTGGTGTCGACCGGGCGCTCGACGTCACCATCAGTGCACTGCAGGTCGCGGTGACGGTCGCACTGGCGCTCGCGCACCAGAAGATCGTGCTCGACAAGATCGAGGCGATCAACACGACCACCTCCGCAATGATCGCGGGCACGGCGGAACGGTTGAAGACGCAGGGCACAGCGATCCATCAGCAGGCGTCGAGCACGATGCTCGACATGGAGTCGCTGAAGCAGGCCTTCGCCGACATCGACGCGGCGCTCGACGAGATCTCGCGCTACCGACGGGAGGCGCTGCCGACGATGGCCGGCTCGATCCTCGAGCTCGATCAGCTGACGGCGGAATCGGAGGCCGCCATCAAGAAGATGGAAAGTGGACGGGCCGCCACGACGAAGCTCGAGGGTTCAGGGACCGTCGACATCGGCGAGATCTCCGCCACTCCAGCGACCGGTGAGACCGAATGATCCGAGGGATGCGACCTCGTCGCCTCGCCGTTCTCGCACTGACGACAACGCTTGCGATCGGCGCAGCCGCCTGCGGCACGGCCGAGAGCGACGAGGCGCTGACGCCGGCGGAGGCGTCCGAACAGCTCGACGAGTTGGTGGACGAGATCGACTGGGTCGACGCGCCCGTCACGCGCAGCGCCTCGATCCCACCGCCGACCGGAGCCAACCTCGCCGACACCCTGCCGCCGCTCGACGAGTTCCCGATCACCGCGCCTGCGCCGGCGAGCGCCGACGAAGTGATCGAGATCTGGTCGTCGACCGAGAAGTCGGGAGAGGGTAGTGACGGCTGGATGCGCGAGGTCGCCGAGGACTTCAACGATGCGGGCATCACCCTCAGCGATGGCTCCGTCGCCGGCGTCGACCTGCGCTACATCGCATCGGGTACCGGCTACCAGTTCATCGCGCGGGGCGAGGACCTTCCCCAGGCGTTCACGCCGTCGAACCAGCTGTGGGTCGAGATGGCGAGTGAGTTCCAGACGATGACCGAGGTGCGCAGCAGCACCGTGCAGAACGTGGCCGGCATCGTCATGAAGGACGAAACTGCCGAGGAACTCGAGGCCGCCTACGGGGAGTTGACCCCCGAAGTGCTCGTCGAGGCGGTGATCGCCGGCGATCTCGTGATGGGCTACACCGACCCGTTCGCGTCGAGTACCGGGTTGAACTTCCTGCTGACGGTGCTCGACAGCATCGCGGGCGGCGATCCCGCCCGTCTCACGTCGCCCGACGTGGCCAGCGTGTTCGAGCAGTTCCAACGACAGGTGCCGTTCGTCGCGTTGACGACGTTGCAGATGCGCGACTCGGTCGAGAACGACACCGGCACCCTCGACACGTTCGTCATGGAGTGGCAGACCTTTTCGAACACCGAGTCGCTCCAGTCGGGTTATCAGTTCATCCCGTTCGGTGCGCGCCACGACAACCCGCTCGCAGCGGTCGGCGAGCTGACCGCTGCGCAGTCCGAAGCCCTCGAGGCGTTCGCCGAGTTCGCCGAGCAGCCTGAATACCAGGAGCTGGCCGTCGACTATGGCTTCGACCCGCCTCCGTTCGAACCGACCGTCGAGGTGCCGTCGGGATCGACCCTCATCGAGGTGCAGAACGTCTGGAAGGACAAGAAGGACGGCGGTCGCCCGGTGGCGACGGTGTTCGTCGTCGATGTGAGCGGCTCGATGGAGGGCACGCGGATCAACGCGGTCCAGAACGCCATGTTGTCGGCCAGGGAGTTCATCAAGCCGACGACCCAGGTCGGCGTGGTGGAGTTCAACGACATCGCCTACAAACGGCTCGACATCGCCGAGTTCGACCTCAACCAGCAGGCCCGCTACGCCGCGATCGCGGAGGATCTGAGTCCGGGAGGCGGCACCGCGATGTACGACGGCATCGTGCTCGGCCTCAAGATGCTCGAGGATCAGCGGGCACTCGACCCGGAGCTGAAGCCGATCCTGGTGGTGCTCACCGACGGAGAGACGACCGACGGCCTGACGTTCGATGACGTCGACAGCGTGATCGAGGGCTTGCGGATTCCGATCTACACGGTCGGCTTCGAGGCCGATCTCGACGAGCTCGCTCGGGTTTCATCGCTCGTCGAGGCGGCGAGCATCGATGCCGGTGCCGAGGACGTGGAGTTCAAGATCGCCGCATTGTTCAACGCCGGCGGCTAGTGCGTGAAGCCGCTGTTGATCTGGCTGGCGGTCGTTGCCGTCGTGTTCGGCGCCTACGCGCTCATCACGTCGGCCCTACGCGACACCACCCAGGTGTTCGTGGTGGTCGACTCGTCGTTCCAGATGCGCCCGGTGTGGCGCGACGTGCAACTCGAGCTCGATCGGATCGACAACGAACAACACGCTGAGTTCGCGCTCGCCGCCACCGAGCAGGGCCCCATCCATTCGTGGGAGCCCGAACTGACGTTGGTGGGCGTGGACATCCCGTTCGGTGTGTGCGATTTCAGCGGCATCGCCGACTCATCCGAAGCGAAGGAAGCCGACGAGCGCATCCTCATCACCACGCTTCCCAACGAAGACTGTCCGACCGACACGCTCGTCGACTGGGAGATCATCGAACTCTCCCCGTGAGGATTCAGGGGTCAGCCGATGACCATCACGGCCGCACACCCGACTCCGATGGCCACGGTCACCGCGACGGCGAGGCCGAACGGGGTGACCTGCGGGGAGGAGCGTCTCGGCTCCGGTTCCTCGCTGGCCCGGCCGCCTTCTGCCTGCGCGCGTTCGACCGCGTGACGCAGGAGAGTTGGAGGATTGGCCGACGGAGATGGTCGCATGCCTGGACAATCGACGCGAGTCGTTCGGTGCTGTAGGAACCAGAGGTGAACCAGACACGGGTAAGGGTCACACCGGGTCAGGCGTCACAGCGGCATGGCTGGCATCCACAATGCGTCATGGCCGACGACGATCTGCAGGCGTACTACGCCCGAGACGAGGAACGGGACCGACTGTCGGCTGGTGTCGGTCGAGTCGAGTTCCTCCGCACCGTCGAGGTGATCTCCCGGAGCCTCCCCGCAGCCCCCGCGGTCGTGGCTGACATCGGCGGCGGCCCGGGTCGGTACACCGACTCGTTGGTGGACGCCGGCTACACGGTGATCCATCGCGATCTGGTGGCGGCGCACGTTGAACAGTTCAGGTCCCGTCACGCGCAGCGCGTCGACACCGCGGTCGGTGATGCGCGGGAGCTGGATCTGCCCGACGAAAGCGTCGATGCCGTTCTCCTGCTCGGCCCGCTCTACCACCTGGAGGATCCCGCCGACAGGGTCAGGGCACTCAGGGAAGCCGGGAGGGTTGTCCGAAGCGGCGGCGTTGTCTATGGCGCAGCGACCTCACGCTGGGCCGCCCGCCTCCACGGCATGCTGGTCGAGCGCGTCCATCTCAGGTACCCGACGATCATCGAGATGGTTGACGAGATGGAGGCGACGGGCGAGATGCGGCCCATCCACGACAACAGCTTCAATGGATACGCCCACACACCCGGCCAGCTCCGTGACGAAGTGCAAACGTCCGGCCTCGACCTCGAGTCGTGCGTCGCACTCGAAGGAATCTCCTTCGCACTGTCCGATCTCGACCAACGACTTGACGACCCAGACGAACGCCAACTCCTCCTGGACACCCTTCGGGCCCACGAGCGCGTGACCGAACTCCTCGGGCTCGGCCCGCACCTTCTGGCAACGGCCCGTAAGCCGTAGGGCCCGCGCCCCAGAACGCCGGCTCAGCGACCGACGTGGCGACCCGCAGGATCGTCGATTCGAGTTCTCCGAGGACGAGTACTCCCGCCAACTACGAGATCAGCTTCGACAGCCGCTTCGGCGCGGCGATGATGTACGCGTCGGTCACGAGCTCACGCACCTCGTCCCAGTCGACCTGAGGCCGGTCGAGATAGACGCCGACGTAGCCGTGGTGAGCGACGTAGGGAGGCATGAAGAACGTGGCCGGATCCGACGCGACGAGCGCCTCGTTCTCGCCCTTCGGAGCGCGGAGCGACAGCGAGATTCGGCCGTCGCCGTGATGATCGACCGTATGCCACCCCATCGTTTTGCCGGCGACGGTCACCTTGTGATGCTGGTCGCCGGCGATCTCACACTCGGGCAGGTCGCGGCAGATCTCGGTGAGCCGGTCGATCGATGCAAGCGCCTGCACTT
>JANNNB010000131.1:0-8553 GCA_031398325.1 Actinomycetes bacterium | reverse complement strand
TTCGTCTTGACCGGTCGCGTTCTGTCGGTCGTACTGCCCGAACAGTAGACCGCCGCGAACCCGTACCATGGCGAACATGCCTCTCACCGGTGACTACGAACCATCCGCCTCCGACTGGGTCCGCGAGCAGGTCGAGACGTACGAGCGGACGAACGGCGCCGAGGCGAACACGCTGCTCGACACCGGCATCCCGGTCATCATCGTGACGACCAAGGGAGCGACATCGGGCAAGCTGCGCAAGTTCGCGCTGATGCGGGTCGAACACGACGGCGAGTACGCGCTCGTCGCATCGATGGGCGGAGCGCCGAAGAACCCGAGCTGGTACCACAACCTGGTCGCCGAGCCACTCGTGATGATCCAGGACGGTCCCGAGCCGCACGATTACACGACCCGCATCGTCGAGGGCGACGAACGCGCCGTGTGGTGGGAGCGGTCCGCCGCCGTGTTCCCGAACTACGACGAGTACCAGACGAAGACCGACCGGGTCATTCCCGTGTTCGTCGCGACGCCGGTCTGAGCGACTCGTCCAGGCGCGCCGCGACGGTGGCGATCGCCGACGCGCCGAGCGGGCCGTCGGACACGATCATCTCCGCGAGGTTGCCCGGCCACGTGATCCAGGTGTCCGCGATCCGGAGGGGTCGCGCGAACACGCGCGGCCACTCCGCAGCCGTGAAACAGATCACCCGGTCGAGGCTCAGCCCGTCGACGTCGAGCTGGCTCAACTCGTCCTCGATCGCATCGGACGCCCGGCCGATGCTTCGGAGCAAGCCGGTCTGGTCGGAGTCGTCGAGGCACAGCTGGGACTCCTGCTTGAACCACCCGCCCACGTTGCGTTCGGTGACCCTGCCGGTCGAGTCGTTCGAATCGATCACCCAGACGCCTGACGCAGCGACCACGACGTGGTCGATGATCTGACCGGACCCTGGAAGGCGGCGCGAGTGCAGTACGACCGCCTGATCGTCACGGCTGCGGTCGGATCGACGCTCCAACGTCTCCACGCTGCGGCTCGACGATCCGTCGAGAAACGCCCGGGCGACCCGGCCGACCCTGCCGCTGCCCCAGTACTCGTCGACGACACGGCTGACCGGCACCCCGCGCCGTTCGGTCCGGTCACGCTCGGCCGTGCCAGGTCGCGACGTTGATCGGGAGCCGGTGGGAGGCGTCAGGGTTCGGGCCATGCCAGAGGATCGGCGGCCCGCGTGGTGAGTTGAGTCAAGCCTCCGTCTGGACGGTGACGAGGTCGGTTCAGCCGCCGGACAGCGCTTGCATCAGCACGACTTCGTCGGCGGGCGTGACGGTTGCGGTGAGGTCGCGGCAGCGTTCACCATGGAGCCACACGATCATGTGAGGGCGCATCACGCCCTGTTCGTCGACGACGCGGAACGCCATGCCGGGGTAACGCCGGTCGAGGTCGGCCAGCACCTCCCCGACGGTCGACCCGTCGGCCAGCACGTCCTTCTCTCCGGCCGTGTACGAGCGCAGCGGCGTGGGAATCCGGACCCGGATCGAACCGGTCGCGCGGGTCGAACCCGTCATCCGACTTCGAGCGAGTAGATCTCGGGAAGGTGCGCGCCGATCTGGTGCCAACTGGCACCTTCGTCGGAACTCGCCCAGATCTCCCCGCTGGTCGTACCGAAGTACACCCCGACCGGGTCGTTCGCATCGACGCACATCGCCTGGCGTTTGACCGTGAACCATGCCCGTTCCGGCAGGCCATTGTCCTGGCGCTCCCACGAACTGCCCGCATCGTGCGTGACGTAGACCGCGGGCCGGCCATCGGGGCTGGAGCGCGGCCACACATCGGTGCCGTCCATCGGGAACACCCAGACCGTGTCGGGATCGCGCGGGTGCAACTCCACCGGGAACCCGATGTCGCCCACGTCGCGCGGCATGGCGTCGCCGATGCGCTCCCACCGGGTGGCGGGACGGTCGAGGCGGTAGATGCCGCAATGGTTCTGCTGGTAGAGCCGGTCGGGCATCAGTGGGTGCATGCGCACGCAGTGCGGGTCCTGGCCGTACGGCACGTCCGGGTCGGGCAGGAAATCAGCGGCCTGACCCGCATTGAGCGGGCGCCAGTCGGCGCCCCCGTCGGTCGACTCGAAGACCCCGCCACCCGACAGTCCGAGGTACATGTGGTGCGGATCGCGCGGATCGATGTTAATCGAGTGGAGCATCGAACCGTCGGGTGTGCCCTCGACGTCGGGCCACTCCGCCCAGGCCGACCAGTGCGGATGGTCGTTCCACCCGCTGACCGGCGTCCAGATGTCGCCGTGGTCGTCGGTACGGAACAGTCCTTGCGGCGAGGCGCCGACGAACCACGTGCCGGGTTGGTCGACCGGTCCCGGCGTCAGCCAGAACACCGCGCGCACCGCTCGCCCGTGCGCATCGCCCGCTTCGAACGCCGGGGGCCTGGTCGCTTCGGTCCAGGTGGCTCCACCGTCGGAGGAGCGCATCACCGTCGGCCCGAGATGCCCCGTGCGGGCGGCGATGAGCACCCGCGCCGGGTCGCGCGGATCGGCCATGACATGCTGGATGACGTGGCCGAGCATCGTCGGCTCGGACAGCTCCCAGCTGTCGCGCTCGGTGCCGTCGGCACCCGGACTGGTGAGCGTCCAGGCCCCCTTGCGCGTCCCGACCCGCAACGTGGTCGTTGTCGCAACTGCGTGTGTGGTGGTCGTGTCGGTCATCGTCATGGGTACCCCTGGTCGCTCGATCGCCCCACGACCATCATGCACGATGGGTGTGACACAGCAGTCCCGGTCAACCGCCCATCCGGCTGAGTTCGCCCACCGGGAATGGGAAGGGGAACGGCCGGAGGAACCCCGCCTGGGTGTTCCAGGCGATGCCGTACCAGACGCTGTCCGTGCCCGACCAGCGGCGAACGAGGATGTCGTACGTCTCTCCAGGCGTAGCGGCGAACTCCGCGATCTCGTAGCTGTTGTCCCACGATGCCGATGATGCGACCTGCGATCCCGCGGAGTTCCGCACGATCAGGTCGAAGTCGACCGTGAGGGTCGAGGCGAGCGGGATGTTGAGGAACGACGACACCTTGCTGTCCCACGCGAGCGCGACCTTCACCTTCGGCGACCAGCCCCTGCGAGGCACGGTCACCCGGTACCGGAACGTCGACATCCGGTCAGGACCGAAGTCGTTCGACGCCAGCGTGCCGACGTCCCAACCGCGCTGCACGCCGGCGGCGTTGCGCGACCGGCGCTGCTGGGCGATCCGAACCCCGATCTCGGCGTCGACCGCGCCGGCGCCATCGCTCGCGTCCCGCCTGGCCGACACGTCGCTCCACCACGTGCCGTTGGCGACGTTGCGGGTCGCGCTGGCCATCAGGATCGCCCGACAACCTTCCGGCCACGACCGCAACGTCGCGTCGACGCTCTGCAGCACCGCGGTCACACCGGCAACGGCAGGAGCGCTGAAGCTCGTGCCCGACATGCTCTCGCCGACGGCCGCCACGGTGGTGCCGTTCGCGCACAACTCGGGCAGCTCGCGGTCGCCGTGCGTCGATGACGGGTTGCGGAAGACCGACGACCCGGACATCGCTCCTGCGGTGTCGTCGTGGTTGCCGATCGACAGCGTGTTGTAGCCCTTGTGGTTCACGAACTCGGACTCGGGCGGCGAGATGTTGTCGGGGTCCGTCGACCAGAAGTTGCCGGCAGCCTGGACGATCGTCGGGTACGGCCAGCGCAGCGCCAGCCAGTCCTTCAACACGTCGTCGCCCTGCATGCCGGCGTTGCCCGGCTCGTTGTCGCGATGGAAGCTCTGGCTGATGACGGTGCAGCCCTGGTTGGCCGCCCAGCGCAGAGCGTCGTTGTCGCTGCTGTTGGCGGAGAAGAGCTGACAGCCCGGGGCGTGTCCGTGCGAGGCGTTGGCCTGCGTGTTGCGGATCACGGCGCTGGTGAGGCGGGCATGCGCGCTCGCTGCAGGGCTCGAGGTGAACCGACCGGCGAAGGTCAGGTTCGCGGTGTTGCTCGGACCCGACTCGAACACCGCGACGCGCACGCCGGCGCCGTCGAAACCGAGCGTGTGGGCGCGATCCGTGTGGGCGACCGACACGGACGTACCCAGGTCGAGGATCTCGCTGCGATCGTCGAGCAACAGCAGGCCGATCGTGTCGTTGCGGGAGAGCTCGCGAAGCGCGGCGACGGTCATCGTGGCGTGGATCCCGGGCATGTCCTCGGAGGCGTCCATGGAGATCTTCGCCTTGACCTGCTTCAACGCGTCGGTCGTCTGTGCAACCCGTTCACGCAGTTTCGAGTCGGCATCGCGCTGGCCGTCCGGGACCGCGTCGACCTCACCCTTGTTCGGCTTCTCGTAGTCGAACAGCTCGGCATCGATCACGGGCCAGACCACGACGTCGACCCACTCGCGTGACCCCATCTGCTCGACGTGGCGGAAGAGGGTCTCGTGCATGTTCCCGTACTTCTCGACGCGACGCTTGGCGAGGGCGCCGAGGATCTCGACGGCGTCGACTGGCCGGCCTTTTGCGTCGAACGCGAGATCGACGGGAGCACCACCGTCGCGCTCGACGGCCTTGACGAGTTCGACGTAGTCGGTGCCGCGCGGGATGTCGTCGTGCGGACCGAGTCGCTCGGTGTCGAGATCGCGCACGGCGAGCCGCACGACGTGCTCGACTCGGAGTGCATCGTCGATCCGGCCGGCGAACGACATGACCGTGAACGGCGCCGCCGTCGATCCGAGGAGGGTGCCCTTCGTGTCGAGGAGACCGTCCACGCTGAGCACGTACGAGCCCGGTGCGAGCTTGTCGGTCGGAACCGTGACGATGCCGGCGGCCGGGTCGGTGTCGACGATGACGGGTACGGGCCCGTCGACGCCGAACACGTGGACTGCACCTTGTGCGGTCTGCGCGTCGACGTCGGGAGCCCCGCTGATCGTGAGTGTGGAACCCGTTGCGACGAGTTCGTTGGGAGTGAAGGAAAGCGTGATGTCCGTCATGCACAGAGAGAGCCAACGACCACCCTCTGTGATACGCGAGACCGCGCGTGTCGTACTATTCGAACGGGCGGTTCGAACCAGACGACGACCAACCAGGACGACCAGTGACGGGAGCGCTGATGTCTGTCGAGTTTCATCTACCGGTCACCTACGACGCCGACGTGATCATCGTCGGTGCCGGGCCCGCCGGCGCATCGACGGCATACCACCTGGCGCGCGCCGGCATCGACGTGCTCGTGGTCGATTCGTCGACGTTCCCACGCGACAAGGTCTGTGGTGACTTCGTCGGTCCCGTCGCCCTGCGTGAACTGTCCGACATGGGCGTGACCGCACGCGCCGACTTCCAACGCACGAACAAGGTCGTCGGCGCCACCTTGCATCTCGATGGCAAGACCCTCGTCACCCGCAACCTCCCATCCGCCGACGGGCTCCCGTCGTTCGGCAGGGTGATCCCGCGATTGGCCCTGGACGACTGGATTCGGGAGGCGGCGATCAGCGCCGGCGCTCGCTTCCAGGCACGAACCAAGGTCAGCGACGTCACGACAGCCCACCGGTGCGCGACCGTCGAGGCGACCATCGATGACACGCCGACTCGGCTTCGGGCCCGACTGGTGGTCGGCGCTGACGGCAGCAACTCGAAGGTGGCCCGGGCGATGCGACGTGGTGAGACGATTCGCAAGAAAGACCGCATCGTGGCGGTGCGCGCGTACTACACCGACGTCGCCGGCCCCGGCGATCGCTGCGACATGTACTTCAGCCAGGCCAGCTTTCCCGGCTACTACTGGCTGTTCCCGACCTCGGCCACCACCGCCAATGTCGGGCTGGGCATGGTGATGGAGACCACGCCGCCGACCGACGGTCATCTTCGGACGATGCTGCTCGACCTCGTCGAACGTGATCCCGCGTTGCGGGAACGGCTCGGCGGCGCAACGATCGAGGGACGTGTGCTCGGATGGCCGCTGTCGACGTACAACCACCGCACGCCACTCGTGCGCGACGGGGTGATCCTGATCGGCGACGCCGCGGGCCTGATCAACCCGCTGAACGGCGAGGGCATCCAGTACGCGCTGCTGAGCGGCCGATGGGCGGCCGAGACCATCACGCCGGCACTGCGCGTCGCTGACGGCCTCGTCGGCGTCGAGGCGCTGCGCCCGTACGAGCGGCACGTGTCGGCCCAGCTGCGCCCCGAGATGGCACTCGCCACCACCATCGTCAGCCTCATCAGACGACGCGACATGAACACGGTCTGGCTGCAGGCGCTGCGGGTGATCTGCGCCAGGGCGACGATCGACAAGGAGTACGCCGATCTCGCCGGTGGGATCCTCGCCGGCATCACCCCGGCGAGCACCGCGTTGTCACGCGAGATCCTCGGCGGCACGGCGAAACAGGCGGCGCGCACGGCCCTCACCCAGGGCGCGTTGACCGCGCTCCAGCCCCGTACCCGGTTGCGGTCGATGTTCGGCGAGGTCGGCGACACCGCCTCCAGCGTCGTGACCAACAGTGCCCGCGACCCGATGGCCTCGGCGTCGTGGGCGGCAGATGTGGCCACGGCCCTGTTCGAGCTCGCCACCCAGACGATCGGCGCGGGCGCAGGTGGCGGTGTCGGTCAGAGCTCGCGTTCGACCATGTAGGTCACGAGCGTGTCGAGCATCTCGAGGTCGTCGGTCCCCCGCGCCCCGGCGTAGGCGCCGGCGAACTCGGCTCGCGAGGCGGTGGCCAGCCCGTGCGCCACGGCGGCGGCGAAGTCGAAACTCCCGTGTCGTTCCATCTGGTCGCGGGCCCACACGACGTCGTCCTCGCGGCGCTCGCCGCGCGGCAGCAGGAGGAAGGCGACGAGCCGGTCACGGTCGGCGCCGCGCAGCGCATGGAGGAGGTGGAGGAGCATCACCGTCCGCTTGCCCTCCCACAGGTCGCCGAGGATCTCCTTGCCGTACACCTCCTCGACGCCGCGCAGGTTGAGCAGGTCGTCCTGGATCTGGAACGCGGCACCCATGAAGTAGGCGAACCGATCGAACCGGCTGGGGTCGATCTTGCCCTTGGTGGCGACGAGCGCGCCGATGCGCACGGGGTGCATGCAGGTGTACCAGCAGGTCTTCTTCAGCGTCATCCGCAGGTACGCCTCGATCTCGAGGTCGACGACGTTGTCGCGGACCCACCCGAGTTCGATCGCCTGACCTTCCACCGACTGGCGCACCATGTGCTCGATCTCGGCGAACACCTGCCAGGTGAGCTTCGGTCCGATGACGGCGAGGTTGTCCATGAGCGGTCGGATGCTGAGCACGTTCAGGGCGTCGCCGACGTTGACCGCGATCGGCACTCCCTCGACGGCGTGCATGGTGGGTTTGCCGCGTCGGTGCTCGCTGCCGTCCTCGATGTCGTCGTGCACGAGGAAGGCGTTGTGGAAGCACTCGATCGCGATCGCCGACAGCAGCACCTGCTCGACGCGCCCGCCGAAGGCCCGGCAGGTGGCGATGCACAGCGCCGGGCGCAGGCCCTTGCCGGGCCGCGTCGGATAGTCCGGAACGAGGTCGTACAGATGCGTCGCCGGTTCCTGCCGCGGGACGTACTCGAGGAGCCCGGCGATCGTGACGTCGCGGTAGCGCCTGAGTCGATCGTCGAACAGCGCCTGCGACGTGCTGGCCGGTCGGCTCGGGACGGACTCGCGGATCGGCTCGAAAGTGATCGTCACGTCACGGTGATGGTGAGGACGGCGCGTACGTGGTCGAGGTTGGTCGCCTGCACGAGACCGGCATATCGACCGGGCCCGATGTCGTCGGGGACGTGGACGGTGATCGTGACCCGCTCGGAGCCGAGCGCCGGGATCGTCACGACGTGTGGTTCGAACGACACGTTGCTCGCCTCGATCCGCTGGCCGCCGTCGGAGATCAGATCGCTCGCCACCAAGGAGAAGGGTTCGGTGACCGTGTCCGACGAGTTGGTCACCGCCATCGACAGCTCGGCGTCGGCACCGCGGGCGACGGTCTCGATCGCGTCGAGGACCGACACCTTGCTGGTCGAACCGCCGTTGACATGACCGCTGGAAGAGCCGTTCGGCAGGAGCCGATCGATCGGCAGGTTCAGCGAGATGCCCTGTTCGGCGGCTCGCCCGACCGCGTCGAACGACGTGCCGACGACGTCGACGAGGAGGTCGACGATCTGGTGCGCATCCGTGCGGAACCGGTTGAGCAGTTCGTGGGTCTCCGGGTCACGGATCCGTTCGACGTCGACGAAGCGGTTCTCGAGCCGGTCGAGCGCGGCGATGCCGACCGACAGCTCCTCCTCGAGGATCACGCCGGCCCGCTGCACGAGGCGCGCCGCGCTGGCCGCCGCGGCGGCGACATCCTCGGGCGCGGCGTTGATGATCTGCTTGGCCTGATCGCCGAGTTCGCTGGTCCGGGAGGTGGGTTCGGTCACGGTCGCTCCGTTCTGCTGCGGGTTGTCAGAAGATGCGGTCGCGTTCGCCGGCATGCCGGGCGCACACCTCGGTGACGACCGCGCCCTCGCCGTCGATGGAGATGGTGGTCAGCGCCAGGCCGGGAACGTCGATCTGTTGGACGGCCGGTGATGCATCGACCCGCACGGTGGTCA
>JANNNB010000122.1:0-9410 GCA_031398325.1 Actinomycetes bacterium | reverse complement strand
CTCGAGCGAACGTGCCGGCCGCCGATTCGCAGCGGCCACCACGCCACGATGCAGATCGAAGCCGACGACGTCCGCCATGACGTCGCGCTCGGCGACGTACACCGGAATGCCACGGGTCGACAGATCTGCGATGCGTGCCTGGAAGCGATCGACGCGAGATGGTGTGAGCAGCACCGAGCGAATCTCGTGGCCCGAGTCGATGAGGCGCTCGATCGCCACGAAACCTTCGGCGATGAAGAGTTCGTCGCCCTCGAACACTCGACGGAACGACTGATCGTTCAACGCGCGGTAGTCGTCGAGGCGCGAGTCGTCGCCGGCGAGCACCAGGACCACGTTCGCCGGTGACGTCGTCATCGGCTCAACGAGCAAAGACCTGGGAGTCGTCGGCGAACGACTTGAACTCGAGGGCGTTACCCGACGGATCGAAGAGGAACATCGTCGACTGTTCGCCGATTTCGCCGGCGAACCTGGTGTGGGGCTCGATGACGAACGCGACGCCGGCGCCGGTCAGCCGAGCGGCCAAGGCGGTCCACTCGTCCGGCGCGAGGAGTACACCGAAGTGCGGGACCGGCACGTCGTGTCCGTCGACCTCGTTTCGCAGCGTGTCGTCGGCGCGACCGTGGAGCCGTTCGTCGAGGTGGGCGACGAATTGATGGCCGTACAGGTCGAAGTCGACCCAGGTCGGCGCTGAACGGCCCTCGGGGCAGCCGAGCAGGTCACCGTAGAACCCCCGCGCTGCGGCGAGGTCGTGGACGGGCATCGCCAGATGGAAGCGGGGCCGTCCGGCGCTCACAGCGGAAGGGCGTACGTGCCCTGGGCGGTCGCAGTCGGCTTGTCGAACCGGTCGTCACACCACACGTGCACCGAGCCGACGACGCTGCGGCGGCCGGCCGACTCGAGGTTTGCCCTTGCCCACAGCACCGAGCCCTGAGCCGGGCGGAGGAACCGGATCGACAGTTCGGACGTGAGCGCCATCGGTTCGATGCGACCGATCGCCGCGAACACCAGGTACCAGAGGGCGGCGTCGGCCAAGCCGAACTGGCTCGGACCGGACACGAAACCGCCTGGTCGGATCTCGCTGTCGGTCACGTCGCGTCGGGCGAGCGCGTGGCGTTCGCCCAACTCGGCGCAGGTGTTGTTCGAGCCGGGAAAGCTCTGCTCGATCATGCGGTTCACGTCGTCGATCGTCGGGCGCGGCTCGGACGTCGGTGGAGGTGGCACGGTCCGAACGCTACCGATGCGATCGGTGGTGGTGGGCGAAAATCCGCTGCGGGGGCGGCCCTATGGCATCGTGGGCGCATGACTTCAGCCGAGCCGGGCACGCACCTTTCACTCGATCGAGTGGTGATCGTCGGAGCGTCACTCGCCGGCCTGCGGGCGGCCGAGACGCTCCGCCAGCGCGAGTTCGGGGGCGAGGTCGTCGTCGTGGGTTCGGAGACCCACCGGCCGTACGACCGACCGCCGTTGTCGAAGAAGTTGCTCTCGGGGGAGTGGGAGGCGGACCGGATCCATCTCCGCCAGCCGGACACGTTCGAGGAACTCGACGTCACGTGGGAGCTCGGCGTTGCGGCCGTCGGGCTCGACCTCGCCCGACGCGAGGTGGCCCTGGCCGGAGACCGGATGCTGCCGTTCGACGGCCTGATCATCGCTACCGGTGCATCTCCGAAGGAGATCGGCGACCACGGACCACACGACCACGTCCACGTCCTGCGCACCCTCGACGACGCGTTGCGCGTGCGGGACGCGATCGCATCGGGCGGCAAACGGGTCGTGGTGATCGGGGCCGGGTTCATCGGTCTCGAGGTGGCGGCGACGGCGCGGCAGCTCGGCAATGAGGTGATCGTGCTCGAGGGTGGTCCGGCCCCTCTGATTCGTGGCCTGGGAGCGGAGATGGGTGCGGCGATCGGAGCGATGCACACGGTGAAAGGAATCGATCTGCGTTGTGGTGTCGCAGTCGACGGCTTCACCGATGGTGGCGTGCTCATCCGTTCGATCGACGGTGCCGCCCACACCGAGGTGCTCGCCGCCGACGTGGTCGTCGTCGGCGTGGGGGTGACGCCGTCGGTCGGCTGGCTGGCAGACAGCGGCCTCGAACTTCGCGACGGCATCGTGTGCGACGAGTTCCTGCGCGCGAGGGTGCCGGCCGACGCCGGGCACGTCGTGGTGTTCGCGGCAGGCGACGTGGCGCGTTGGATGAACCCGTTGCTCGGTCATGAGATGCGCGTCGAGCACTGGACCAACGCTGCCGAGCAGGGCGCGCACGCAGCGTCCAACATGCTCGCCCTTGCGACCGGCGAGCCGATGCTTCCGTATGCGCCGATCCCGTTCTTCTGGAGCGACCAGTTCGAGCATCGCATCCAGTTCCTCGGTCACGCGATGCCCGACGACGAGGTTCGGGTCGTCGCCGGCTCGATCGAGGAGGGCAAGTTCCTCGCGCTGTACGGGAGCGACGGACGTCTGCACGGAGCGCTCGGAGTGAACGCGCCGCGCTGGGTGATGCCGACGCGGAAGCTGCTGACGGAGCAGATGTCGTGGGAGGAGGCCCTGGTCGCCGCCGTTCCGCCGACGTGAGGGAGGATGTTCCTCCGACGATGTGACGAACACCCGAAAAGTTGAGCGTGATCAACGCAGCTTTTCTATGGGTAGCGTTGTGGCATGTCATCGCAAACCCCGACACATGCATCGACGAACGTCCGTCTCCCTCACGCCCATCTGCCATCCACGGTGCTCCCCGGTGCCGTCATCACCCTCTCACTCACCACCGAAGAACTCCGACGGGCGATCGAAGCCGCCACCAGCGGCGCCGATGCTCCCGGTCGCCTCGTCCTGACCGGTGGCGACGAGTACACACTCGGCGTGGTTGCCCGAGTGCCCAACATCGGCAACCTTCCCAACGGCGACCCTGCAGCGATCGTCCAGATCGAATCGCGCGCCCGGATCGTCGCGCTCGAGACCGCTGGAGCAACCGGTGACGCATCAACCGGTGACGCATCAACCGGTGACGCATCAACGAGTGACGAGGGGATCTCCTTCGCCGAGGTCGAGTTGCTCTCGGACGCACCGAGCACCTCGTCGATCGACGCGGCGACGCGCGAGCTGCGGGCCACGCTCGACCTGATCGGTGAGCTTCGCCGTTCGAGGCGTCTACCCGAGATCCTGCGCACCACAGCGACGCCGGGTGAACTCGCCGATGCCGTGGCGACCTGGGCCGAATTCTCCGACGCCGACCGGCTCGTCGTGCTCCGGGCGGTCAACCTGTCCGAGCGCGTCGACGCCATCCACTCCTGGGCACGCAACCATCTCGCCGAACTCCAGGTCGCGCAGTCGATCCGAGACAATGTCAGCGAAGGTGTCGACAAGCAGCAGCGTGAGTGGCTGTTGCGCCAGCAGTTGAACTCGATCCGCAAGGAACTGGGCGACGGTGACGACGACGTCGTTGGCGACTTCCGCACGAAGCTCGAGTCGCTCGACGCGCCCGATGTCGTGAAGACAGCCGTCGCGAAGGAGCTCGATCGCTTCGAACGGATGAGCGCTCAGTCGCCGGAGCATGCCTGGGTCCGAACCTGGCTCGACCGGGTGTTCGAGCTGCCGTGGGGCACGCGCAGTGACGACACGTTGGATCTGGCAGCAGCCCGGCTCGTGCTCGACACCGACCACTACGGCCTCACCGATGTGAAGGACCGCATCGTCGAATTCCTCGCCACCCGCAAGCTGCGCCACGACCGCGGCATCGACCAGCGGGAAACCGAAGGAACGCGTCGTGCCCGTGGCGAAGGCGCGATCATCACGCTCGTCGGTCCCCCCGGGGTCGGCAAGACCAGCCTCGGCGAGTCGATCGCGAGGGCCATGGGACGCGAGTTCGTCCGCGTCGCCCTCGGTGGCGTGCGCGACGAAGCGGAGATCCGCGGCCATCGCCGCACCTATGTCGGCTCACAACCCGGCCGCCTCGTGCGGGCGTTGCAGGAGGCCGGGACGATGAACCCGGTGATCCTGCTCGACGAGGTCGACAAGCTGGCCGCAGGCGGCTGGTCGGGCGATCCCACCGCCGCGCTGCTCGAGGTGCTCGACCCAGCACAGAACCACACGTTCCGCGATCACTACCTCGAGGTCGACCTCGACCTGTCGGAGGTCGTGTTCATCGCCACGGCCAACGTGGCCGACACGATTCCGGCACCGCTGCTCGACCGCATGGACCTCGTGCGGCTCGATGGCTACACCGACGACGAGAAAGTCTTCATCGCCAACCGCTATCTGCTGCCACGACAGATCGAGCGCGCCGGGCTGTTGCCCGACGAGGTCGAGATCGACGATGCGGCCATCAAGGCGGTCATCCGCGGCTACACGAGAGAAGCGGGTGTGCGGTCGCTCGAGCGAGAGCTCGGTCGGCTGGTGCGCAAGGTCACTGCCGACGTCGCGACGGGCGGGGAGACGCCGATCGTGATCGAGCCCGACGACCTCACCGATCGGCTCGGCCGGGCCAAGATCACCGACGACATCCCGGAACGGACCAACACGCCCGGTGTCGCCACCGGGCTCGCCGTCACCGGCGTCGGTGGTGACGTGTTGTTCATCGAGACCACGGCCTTCCCGACCGGACCCGACATCGAACCGGGACTCACACTCACCGGTCAGCTCGGCGACGTCATGAAGGAGTCGGCCCAGATCGCGCTGAACTACGTGCGCTCACACGCCGCCGAACTCGGCCTCGACGATGCAGCGCTGCGACGTCGGTTCCACGTGCACGTGCCGGCCGGTGCGGTGCCGAAGGACGGTCCGTCCGCCGGCATCACCATCACGACGGCACTCGTGTCGTTGTTGTCGGATCGGCCCATCAAGTCGTCGTTGGGCATGACCGGGGAGATCACGTTGCAGGGCCAGGTGCTCCCCATCGGCGGCGTCAAGCAGAAGGTGTTGGCTGCGCACAGGCTCGGCCTGACCGAGGTGATCCTGCCGAAGCGGAACGGTCCTGACCTCGACGACGTGCCCGAGAACGTGCGCGGCGAGATGACGTTCCATCTCGCCGACACGTATGCCGACGTGGCAGCGGTCGCGTTCGGCGAGTGACGCCCACGGCCGGGCTTGCGACCGGCAGCTGACGGACGATCGAGCCGAGGCACGTTGACGTAAGGTCATCGGATGCCTCGGCTCGATGCTGCCAGGGTCGGCGCGTGGCGCGGCGCCCAAGCGATCGTCAATCAGATCGAGCGAGGCATCGACGACGAGCTGCGCGCCGACTGGGACATCCCGCTCGGGTGGTACGACGTGCTCGCGTCGCTGCAGCGGCTCGGTGGCAGGGCGCGTCCCCTCGACGTCGCGAACGACATGCGCCTGCCGCCGTCGAGCCTCAGTCGTCGATTCGACCGGTTGGAGGAGGAGGGCTGGATCGCCCGCCATCGCCATGTCGACGAGGCCGACCTCCGTGCGGTCGAAGTGGAACTCACCCGCACGGGCCGACGGCTCTGGCGTGAGATGACGGTGAGCTACCGACGTGCGGTGCAGGCCCTGTTTTCGATCCACCTGAGCGCTGAGGACATCGACGACGTGCAGCGCGTGCTCGACCGGCTGATCGCCGCGGGCGACGAAATCGAACCGATCGAGGGCTGATTCCGTCCCATTCGGGCGGTGTTGCGCGGCGGTAGCGTGGCTCGGTGCCCGCCTTTTCCACCGTCATCTGGGTCGGATTCGGCGTCGTGTTCGGATACGTCCTGTGGAAAAGTGGTATCACAATGCTGCGGAGCATGACGTCGATGCCCCCGACACCCCCACCGACCGGAGAGCTCCGCAAGGTGAACCGCAGGTATCGCTGCGACATCTGCGGGGTGGAAGTCAGGTTGACGATGGCCCCTGACGAGGATCCACCGCCCCCGCGTCACTGCCTGGAAGACATGACCGAGATCGCCCCGCTGTACGACTGACGGACCCCCGCGACCCGTTGTCCCCAGATCTGTGGACAACATGGGTGAAACCACACGTTTGTGATTCGGACTTTCCCACAGGCTGAGAGCGAGGGGGATCCGCCCGGGTCATGGCGCAGCTAACGCCACTTGGTTGCCGCCCACAGGCCACCGAGGATGCAGACCAGACCGAGGAACGTCGGGATGTTGCTGTCGGCGAAGAAAAGGTACTTCGCCATGATCAGCAGGCCGCCGGCGATGAGCAGCACGAGCATGATCACCGGGATCCAGTTCGGCGGGATCAACGGCTTCTTCTCGGCCTTGGGCGTGTACCGAGACGACGCAGACACGGCTGGGCTCGAGCTGCTCGATGCGGCGCGGTCGTTCGGTTGTGTCCCCTTGGGGGTCACCCGCCCGCCACCCGACTTTCGCTTCGGTGGTGCCATCGGTGGATGAGCATAGGGGATCGCACGATCAAGCGAGTACGGACGGCCAATTCGCTCAATCTCGATCGGGCGAATCGACCACCGGAGGCCATACTGGTGCGCGTGCCCCGGGTACTCGTGATCGACAGCTACGACAGCTTCGTGTACAACCTTGTGCAGTACCTCGGAGAGTTGGGCGCCGACCCGATCGTCGTTCGCAACGACGCACTGACCGTCGACGAGGCGGTGGCCCTCCAACCCGATGCGGTCCTGTTGTCGCCGGGGCCCGGACGTCCGGAGACGAGCGGGATCATCTGCGATTCGATCGGAGCGTTCGCCGCCATCGGCACGCCGCTGCTCGGTGTGTGCCTGGGGCATCAGGCGATCGGCCACGTCTACGGCGCGACCGTCGTGGGGGCACCGGTACTGATGCACGGCAAGACGTCGGTTCTCGATCACACCGGTGAGGGCGTGTTCGAGGGTCTCGATTCACCGATCACCGCAACGCGTTACCACTCGCTGACGATCGACCCGGCGACCATCCCGCCCAAACTGGTCGTGACCGCCCGTTCCGCTGACGGCGTGGTGATGGGTGTGCGCCATCGTGAGCATTCGGTCGAGGGCGTGCAATTCCACCCCGAGAGCATCCTCACCGAACACGGCCACCACATGCTGGCCAACTTCCTCGCCCGCACGCAGGCGACGTCGACTTCCTGAAATTGATCGATTTCGTGGCGGCTTCTGCCACGAACTGCATCAATTTCAGGAATCTACGGGCCGGCCGTGGTCGTCGGGGCCGGGGCGGCGGTGGTGGGTGCCGCCGTGGTGGGGGCGGCCGTCGTCGGTGCCGCAGTGGTCGGTGCGGCCGTCGTCGGTGGCAGCGTCGGAGGCAGCGTTGTCTGCACCTGCAGCGAGCGGGCGACCGTGATCGTGATCTCCGTGCCGGGTTCGGTCAGCGAACCGGCGGGAAGACTCTGAGCGATGACCCGTCCGTCGTCGGGGCTGCCCGCATTGACGTCCTGATACTGCACCCTGACGACGAGGCCGTCCTCGGTCAGGGTGTTCCGGGCGCGACCTTCCGTCTGGCCGATCACCGGTGCCACCGTGACCGGCTCCGGGCCGGTCGACACGACGATGGTGACGTCGGATCCCTTCGGCAGCAGTTCGCCGGGGGCTGGGTTGATCTCGATGACCGTGCCCTCGGCGATCGTCGAACTCGATCGCACCGCCGTGGTCACCACGAACGCATACGGGTCGGCTTCGAGCACCCCGCGGGCCTCGATCTCGCTCATCCCGATCACCGAGCCCGGGACCTGCACACTGTCGGGCGGACCGGCGACGACGATGTTGACGTTCGAGCCCTGGAGCGCCGGAGTGTCCGCTGCAGGATCGGTACTGATGACGGTGTTCTCGGCGACTTCGTCGGTCTTTTCGACCGTGACGACACCGACCTTGAACCCGTCGCCTTCGAGACGGAGCCGAGCCTCCTCGAGGGTCAGACCGACGACGCCAGGGACCGGCACCAGCTGGGGGTCGGGGTTGAAGAACACCTGGACGGTCTGGTCGGCGAGGATCAGCGTGCCGGCGACCGGGTTCGTCTTGTGGACGTAACCGACCGGCGTCAGCGAGTTCTCCTCGGCGATCGTCTCGTAGCGGATGTCGAGCGAGTCGAGGTCGGCGGTGACGTCGGCGAGCAACTGTGGGGGGTTGGTGTAGTCCGCGAGGATGAACTGCGTCGGTTCTCCTTCGCCCTCCTCGTCGCTCAGCGCTTGGAACAACAACACCCCGCCGATGACGAGCACGATGAGTGCGAGGAACGCGCCGATGGCGTACCAACCCGTCTTCGACGAGTTGGTGTCGTAGTACATGGCATCGGCGGATGCACCGGTCGGATAGCCGGCTTCGATCATCCCGGTCGACGGCACCCCCGCAGAGCGCGGCGGCATGGTTGGGCCGGTGGTGGTCGGCGCGACGGTCGGGTTGACCGTGGTCGCGCCGGCGATGCCCGCGACGGCCGCAGCTCCGGCCACCCCGGCCGCAGGATTGCGTGCTTGTGCGTTCGCCGCTGCGACCAGCGCTTGCACCGGCTCGTCGCTGCGGAACCGACGAAGGTCGTCGCGCAGCGCACCTGCGGTGGGGTATCGCATCGCCGGGTCCTTGGCGAGCAGCTTCGCAACGATGGCTTCGTACGAGCGGGGAACATCGGCGACGATCTGCACCAACGGCTGGGGCGAGTCGTGCACCTGCTTGTACGCGATGCTCACGGGGTTCTCGCCCGTGAACGGCGGTCGGCCGGCGACCATCTCGTACATCACGATGCCGAGCGAATACAGGTCACTGCGCGGATCGGGCTGGGCCCCCTGGGCCTGCTCGGGAGAGAAGTAGGTGGCGGTGCCCATGACCGAGCCGACCTGGGTGAGATTGGCCTCGGTGGGGGCGTTCATCGCGCGGGCGATGCCGAAGTCGGCGACCTTCACCTGGCCGTTCGAGCCGATCAGGATGTTCGCCGGTTTGATGTCGCGGTGGGCCACGTGGTTGTCGTGGGCGAACCCGAGCGCAGCTGCGACCTCGCTGGCGATCTCGGCCGCCTGCTTGGCCGTGAGCTGCTTGTTCGTGGCGAGGATCTCGGCGAGCGTGCGGCCCTGCACCTCCTCCATGGCGATGAAGTAGGTGCCCTCGTACTTGCCCCAGTCGTACACGCTGACGATGTTCGGGTGCGACAGGCTGGCAGCGGATTGCGCTTCACGACGGAAGCGCTCGACGAAGTTGGCGTCGGTGGCGAACTCGGGGAACAGCACCTTGATCGCCACCTGGCGGTCGAGCAGGAGGTCGCGTGCGGAAAACACGTCGGCCATGCCGCCGCGCCCGATCCGTTTGTGGATCTGATACCGGTCGTTGATGACCGTCGCCTCGCCGTTGTTCGTCACTGATGTTGTCCGGTCTCGTCTCGCTCGCCGGTACTCACGGCGATCCGCCAGGTTATCGACGCGCGCGGGGCCTCTGACCGTCACCCCCCGCCGGGAGTGGTCGTGCTGGTCGAAGGGGACGGTGGAACGGTGCCGGGAACTGCGCCGGGCTGGAGCGGGAGGGT
>JANNNB010000110.1:0-4069 GCA_031398325.1 Actinomycetes bacterium | reverse complement strand
GAGATGGCTGTCGAGTACGCCAAGGTGCGCGTGCAGTTCGGTCGTCCGATCGGTTCGTTCCAGGCCATCAAGCACAAGTGCGCCGACATGCTGCTCGAGGTCGAGTCGGCCAAGTCCGCCGCGTACTACGGCATGTGGTGCGCCAGCGAGATGAACGACGAGCTGCCCTCGACCGCTTCGCTCGCCAAGGCCTACTGCTCTGAGGCCTACTTCCACGCCGCGGCGGAGAACATCCAGATCCACGGTGGCATCGGCTTCACCTGGGAGCACCCGGCCCACCTCTACTTCAAGCGGGCCAAGAGCTCCGAGCTGCTGTTCGGCGATCCGACGTACCATCGCGAGCAGCTCGCTCAGCGAATCGGTATCTGAGCATCGTCTCGTTGCTCTAGATTCTCACGTCGCAACGGGCGACGCTCCGACCGGGCGGGTCGGAGCGTCGCCCGTTCGTTCGTGTGGTGGACATTCTCCAGCTGGTCGCTCGTACGATTGGTCGCTGATGGATGGCATCACGATCGTGTTCCTGGTGGTCGCCGTGATCGCGGTGTTCGTGGTCGCTGCGGTCGCGGTCGGCCGGGAGGCGCACCGTCTCGATGCGGTGGCACCTCGCGTCGTGTACCGGCTCGACGAAGCGGTCGACTTCGTCTGCGATCGTCTGCCGTCGGAGAGTCAGGCCAGGCTCACCCCGGGTGAGGTGCAGCAGCTGCTCACGTTCCACATGCAGTGGTTGTACGCGCAGGGTCTCCAGCCCGACGACGTGGTCGATCGGCCACAGTCGATCGACGAACCTGTGGTGATCACCGAGACCACGCTCACGGCGTATCTGCTCGGGGAAGCCGAGCGCAACGACGTCGATCTGCTCGACGACGTCGACGCAGTGAACGTCGTCGAGGCGCATCTCGCCTACTTCGACGCAATCGGCGCGATCGGTCCGCAGGCCGGTCTCGACGACGTGCTGTAACGACGCGTCGATCTGCCAACATGCCGTCATGGCATCGATCATTCCGAAGGACCGCACCGTCGCCGCGCTCGGTGAGGTGTGGGCCAGCCTCGACGACCTCCTGAGCGGACTGTCACACGACGAGTGGTATGCCCCGTCGCCGCTCGCCGGCTGGGACGTGCAGGACAACGTGGCGCACATCATCGGGACCGAGGAGATGTTGAGCGGCGTACCGGCGCCGGTGATCGTGATCGATCGAGGCGCCCGCCTGCACGTCCGCAACGACATCGGCGAATTCAACGAACAGTGGATCGAGGCGATCCGACCGATGAAGCCGTCGATGGTGCTCGATCGATTCCGTGCGATCACGGGCGAGCGGCTCGCAGTTCTCGAAGCCATGTCGCAGGACGAATGGGACGCCGAATCGTTCACGCCGGCGGGCAAGGACTCGTTCGGGCGCTTCATGCAGATCCGGGTCTTCGACTGTTGGTTGCACGAGCAGGACATTCGCGACGCCGTCGGGCGCCCCGGACACCAGACCGGGCTCGCCGTCGAGGTGATGCTCGACGAGATGACCACCGCCCTCGGGTTCGTCGTCGGCAAGAAGGCCGGCGCCGAGCCCGGTGACCGCGTGACGTTCGCGTTGACCGATGGGGGAGCGATCGTGCGGGAGATCCACGTCGAAGTCGTGGAGCGAGCGGCGGTGGTCGATCGATTGCACCTGCCGGCGACCCTCGTGTTGACGATGCCCGTCGGCGTGATGACACGGCGCAGCGCTGGTCGCGTCGGGCCGGACGAACTGCTCGACCAGATCGTCATCGACGGCGATGAGGATCTCGCCGCGAAAATTCTCGAAAACCAGGCGTACACGATCTGACGAATGTGCTGAAATGTCCTCACCAGAGAAGGGAGGTGGTCCAAACATGCCAGACAGTTGTAAGGGGACCCTGGAGGTGGTTGGCCGCTAGGCCGACAGGCTGGACCGCCTGGCGAATCCCCGCCAACCCCCGCTGATCGCCATCGCCGCAACTGGTCCCAGCGGTGTTCGAGTCCGTCGATCGGACCCGATCGTGATGACGACAGTCCCACAGTCCGTGCAGTGCCGGGTCGTCCGATCCACCGTTCATTCGGAGTTTCGGCGGTCCGGCACTGTCGCGTCCGCCGATCGATGCGGGTGGGCCGGATTCGGTCCACTCGGCTACCTTGGCCGTCGATGCATCACCATCCGAAGTTCGAACACAGTCGGTTCATCGGCGACAAGCGGACCCAACTCGTCTACGACCTCGACGCGTGGGACGACGAGGCGACGATCGACGAGATCGTGAAGCAGGGCGTCGGATTGAGTTTCGGACCCGACACCTTGGACGAGGCCCGCAACCGCGGCTACACCCTGGCGACACCCGGCAAGCGCCGGATGCATCGCAAGCCTCGGGCCTGAACCGTCGGAACGAGCTGCCATGCCCGGGATGAACGAACGGTTCACCTCCAACGGGCTCCAGCTCGCGTGCCACATCGCCCGACCGCCAGGGGACGTCGAGGCGGGTCCCGGCGTGATCCTGTGCCACGGGTTCCCGATCGGCCCGCTCGATGCCAAGAGTTCCGGCGGCACGTTCCCGCAGTTGATCGACCGTGCGGCGCGCGAGTTGGGTTGCGTCACGATGACGTTCAACTTCCGAGGGTGCGGCGAGAGCGAAGGCGACTTCTCGCTCCAGGGTTGGGTCGACGACCTGCGCTCGGCGATCTCCCATCTCCTCACGATCGGTGAGGCGTCCTCGATCATCCTGGTCGGGACGAACACCGGAGGATCGATTGCGATCTGCGTCGCGGCGGATGATCCGCGGGTGTCGGCCACTGCGCTGCTCAGCCCGCGGGCCGACTTCGACGACTGGGCCGAGCAGCCGCGCCGGTTCCTGGAACATGCTCGCGAGATCGGAGCGATCCACGATCGCCGGTTCCCCGACTCGGTCGATGAATGGTCACGCGAGTTCCGACGGTTCCGTCCCGTGGCTTCGGCACGCCGCTTCGCACCCCGTCCGCTCCTCGTGATGCACGGCGAGGAAGACGACAGCGTGCCGGTCTCCGATGCCCGCCAGCTCGTCAACGCCCACGGCAGCGCTGAGCTGAGCCTGTTCGAAGGCGCCGGTCACCGGCTCCGCCACGACCCGCGCGCGGTGGCCGTGCTGTTGGGTTGGCTCGATCGGATGCGCTCGGCTCAGGCACACCCGGCAGCGGAGCTGGCCTGAACGTCGACGCCGCCGGGGGCTCGCTGGTCGTCGACGGTTCGGTGGAGCCAGGTCCGCCGCCGGTCAACTGGTGCGATGTCGCGGTGCTCGTTGGGACGACGTTGCTCTGGGTCGCGATCATGGGCCTCGCCGCCAGGGCCTCCGGGTTGTCGGCATGGTCGACATCGTCGTGGGACCGATGGGATTCGGGGCACTACTTGCGTATCGCAGAGTCCGGGTACGCATTCGAACGATGCGACGGCGTGGCGAATCGAGGACCCGCCGATTGGTGTGGGTCGTCCGGTTGGTTCCCTGGCTATCCCTACGTGATGCGCGTCGGTGGCATGTTCGGGCCGAGCCATCAGGTTGTCGGTCGGGCCGTGTCCTCCACGGCGATGGTCGTTGCGTTCTGCACCCTGTGGTTCGGCTTCCTCCGACGCCGTCCCTTCGTGCCGGCAATCGCCACGATGGCCATCGCTGCCGCGTTCCCATCGAGCGTCTACTACGGCGCCATCTTCCCGATCTCGATCGTCGTCGCGGCAATGTTGCTCGCGCTGGTCTGTGTCGATCGGCAGCGATGGCTCCTCGCTGGCTGTTGTGGCGCCGTCGCCGCAGTCGTGTATCCGTCCGGCGTCGTGATCGGCGTCGTTGCGCTCGTCCCGTTGTTGTCCAGCGTCGTCGGTGACGCGCGTTCGAGGGTGCGGGCTGCGGCTCTCGTCGGAGTGCCGATCGCCGTCGGGTACGCGCTCGTGCTCGCCAACTTCCAGCGTGCGACCGGCTACTGGAACGCATGGTTCAAGACCCAGTCCAGCTATGACTTCGACCGTACGTTCCCGCTCGAGACGGTCGCGCGCCAGATCGGGCACCTCGGCGACGATGTGATCCCGGGGGTCATCGGCGTCCAGACGAT
>JANNNB010000033.1:0-3089 GCA_031398325.1 Actinomycetes bacterium | reverse complement strand
GCATGGGAAGCCGCCGTCTGCTGGGACGACGAATACTCGCTCAAGCGGCTCGCCGAGGTTCGCGCAGTCTGAGCACGGGCACCGAACCGAGACCCGCCACCAACGCCGATGCGGCAGCCGCTATTCGTGGGTGGGGTGGGCGATGACGACGAACTCGCGGCGTGGTCGGTCGGGTGCCTCGCGGACCTCGTCGATCGTGAATCCGCTCACGTTGAGTGACGCGGTGATCTCGTCTCGATCGCGGAATCGCAGTGTCGAGTGCGATGTGACAACGTCGCCGCTGTCGAGGAACCGGAATGTGTGACGAAACGAGACGAGTGGCAGCGCCACCTCGGTGAGGTCCACCCAGTGCTCGACACGACCGGCAACCGTCTCGGTGACGCAGAACGACTGTTCACGAGTCCACTCCTCCCAGCCCCGGAAGGAGGGATCGCGCGTTTCGAACACGAGGTGACCACCGTGCCGGAGGACGCCGCGGACTCCGCCCAACGTGGCCGACCAGTCCTGATCGTGAACGAAGACCTGTGCGACGTTGGCGGTCATCGTGACCGCATCGACAGCCGTCGGCGGGAGCGTCGTCGCATCGCCGAGGCGCCAGGTGACCCGCTGCGCGCTCGGCTTGGCGCGAGCGACGTCGAGCGAAGCTGATGCGGGGTCCACTGCGATGACGGTCAGCCCGCGCGCCGCCAGCCGACAAGCGAACGTTCCGGTGCCGCAACCGAGGTCGAGGACGCGGCGAGCGTCGAACTCATCGACGATGGCCTCGTAGTGATCGAGGTCGCTCCGATCACCATCGATGTCGTCGTAGATCGCCGCAAGACGCGGATCAGCGAAGATCGCATCGGGCATCAACCACACAATACGACGGCAGGATTCCAGCATCCCTGACCGCCGGCTGAGAGCGCCGGGCCGAGGCGAACGTGGGTCCGCACGTACGCTGCTCTCGTGACAGGTGAAGGCGACGATCTGCCGCAGCGTCGAACCCTGGCTGCGCTGTTTGACCTGGTTCGCGGTGCCCTCCCTGTGTCGGCGTTGCTCGCTCCGGGCGTTGACGCCAACCGTGTCAGCCGCCTCCTCGGACCAGCCGCACGCGGCTACGCGGTCATCGACTGGATCGCAATCAACGGCGAGCGAGTCGACGCGGTGGTCACCGCCGGTGAGTCGCAGTGGCGAATCGTCTTCGGAAGTTCCTCTGAGATGACGATCGATTGGCTTGACGTGTTCGAGCGACCGAACCACATCGAGAGTGTCACCGGCGGCCGTGCCGTTCTGCTCAACGGTCCGTCGGGCTCAGGAAAGTCGGCGCTCATGCTCGCGATGCAGCGGATCGCCACGGCGCCGCTGGTGGTCTTCGACGAACCTGAACACGTCGGAACCGTCCAGCCCGAGTATCTGATTTGGCGGGATCGGGCACCGGCGCTGCACCGTGGTTATCTCGACGCCATTGCCGCGCTCGCACGGGCCGGCAACCAGGTCGCGCTCCCGGCCGCTGGCCATCGCCAGGCCGAGTTCGTCGAGGCGTTCGGCGACGTACCGATTCGCAGTGTCGGGCTGCGATGCGAGTTCGATGTGCTGGTAAAGCGCGAGCGTCGTTCTGGTCGATGGGGCGGAATCGCAGCCGAATCGCTGGGCGTGCATGATGGCTGGACGTACGACGTCGAGTTCGATACGACCCACGCACCAGACCCCTTGGAAATGGCTCGCCAGCTACTCGACGATCTCGGATCCTGAGTCCCCGGACTCGAGCGGTCCTGGCGGACTTCAGGTCCTTCGTCGGCGCACCAGGATGACGACGGCCACGACCGCCAGGCCGACGACGAGACCAATGAGCGCGGAGATCAGCGTGTTGACCAACCACGCGGCGACCCCGCCGACGGCATCCAGATCGGACACTGCGTTCTCGAGGTCGTGCACGAGGTCATAGGGGGTGTGCCAGCCGAGTTCGGCTGCGCCGACCAGCAGGATGTGCCCGCCCACCCACAGCATCGCCGCCATGCCGATTGCTGACAGCGCCGCCAGCAACTTGGGCATCGCGTGGACCATGTGGCGCCCGACTCGCTGCGAACCCTCCGAAGGCCGCTGGCTGAGCATCAGGCCGACGTCGTCCATCTTGACGATGAGCGCGACCACGCCGTAGACGATCCCGGTGATCAGCACGGCGACGACTGCGAGAATGATCGCCCGTTGCAGCAGACCCTCGTCGAGCACCTCCTTGAGGGCGATCACCATGATCTCCGCTGACAGGATGAAATCGGTTCGCACGGCACCGGCGACAACCTTCGCTTCGGCGTCGGCACCTTGGACGACCGCTGGCGCGTGCTCGTCACCGTGGTCTCGGTGAGTGAGGCGGTGGTGGATCTTCTCGGCTCCTTCGAAGCACAGATACGTGCCGCCGATCATCAAGATGACTTCGACCAGCAACGGCGCCACAGCGCTCAGGAGCAACGCCGCAGGAAGGATGAACAGCAGCTTGTTGCGCAGCGAGCCCTTGGCGATCTTCCCGATGATCGGCAGCTCGCGGTTGGCCGTAAGACCTTGAACGTATGCCGGCGTGACGGCAGTGTCGTCCACGACCACGCCTGCGGCTTTCACGCTCGCTCGGCCGGCTGCCGCACCGACATCGTCAATCGACGATGCCGCCAACTTGGCGAGCGCAGCGACGTCGTCGAGTAGGGCCGCAAGCCCACCTGCCATGTTGCTCCTTCGCGTCGGCGGAGAAAGCGATGCTACTTCGTCCTCACTCGTCACCCACGGAACGAGTCGCACGAACTCACGCTCTGGACGGTGTCACCCCGGCGTGACGGAGACCGGGTCACCAGCGACTCTCCTGCCAGACGCATAGTCGGGCGGCAATGCCACGTCGGCTTTGTGCGTCATCGCAGCGTGACGCGGCGGACAGCCCACGAGTGAACATGCGGCGCGTGTGCCATCGACGGTCCCCCAACCCGGGATTTTGCGGTGCTCGGCTTGTGCCTGACTGTGCGGGTCGAACCTGCATCGGGAGCGGGTTATCGATCGGTGCAGATTTCCGGTTCGTGCAAGCGAGTATCGGTGCCCAAAAGGCATTTGCACCGGGCGACGTCATTGGA
>JANNNB010000283.1:0-1667 GCA_031398325.1 Actinomycetes bacterium | reverse complement strand
CAGGCACAGGGATTCCGGTCCAGAATCCCGCGAGGACGCTTGTCCAGAGTCCGCGTGCGGCGGGCCGACTGGGGCAGCGTCCATCCGGTCAGTGTCATGCGTGTCTCTCCAGGTGTGGTCGGGTGGGTCGGGTCAGAGGCCAGTCGGGAACCAGACGTGCACCTGGCCGGTGCCGTAGGAATTCTCGTAGTTGCTGAGCTGTTCGCCGGCGTCGGTCCAGGCCCGCCCGCCGAGCGCGCCGGCGACGGTGAGGTAGTGACCGAACTTGCCCTCGGGGGCGAACTCGCGGTACTCGGGCCAGGCGTCGATGATCTCGGCGTGGCGGCCCGCGCACATCAGAGCGATCATCCGCTCGTCGAACGCCCGGGCCTCGGGGGTGCGCACGTGGGACGGGTCGAAGCTCGAGTGGTCGAGGAACTCCCGCAGCGGCCAGAAGCGGTGCGACATGCCGCCGCTACCGATGATCGCCACCCGCTCATCGCCGGCGTGAATCGCCTTGGCGATGGACTCGCCGAACCCGAGGAAGTCCTGGTCGTCGGCGGTCTGGCAGATCCCCGTCGACAGCACCGGCTTGTCCCATCGGAGGTGATGCACGACGTTGAGGGTGGGGTAGTGGTGGGCGATCGCAGTCGATGTGGCATTCAGTACCCGGTGGCCGTCGGTGCGACCGATCTCCTGGATCCGCTTGGCGAGGGCAGGCATGCCGGGGTAGTCGTACTCCAGCTCGCGGATGACGATCGGGAGTTCCTCGCTCGTGTAGACGCCACGATGGTGGTCTTGGCCGGCGACGATGTGCTCGGCGGTCGTGAACCAGTGTGTGTCGATCAGCACGATCGCGTCGACCCGTGCCTCGTCGAGGCGCTGTCGCAGCACCTGGAACCCCTCGATGAGCGTGGTGTCGTCACCGCCGCCGAGTCGCCGACGGACCGTCTCGTCGACCATCAGCGTCGGGACGTGACCGACGATGGCCCCTCCGGCGATGCTTCCCATGATCTATCTCCCCTCGAATTCGTTCGTGATCTTCGCTCAGCCGAACGATCCGTGGCGCACGGACACGTTCTTCACGTTGCAGAAGAAATCGAAGCTCCACGTGCCACCTTCGCGCCCGATGCCCGACAGTCCGTCACCGCCGAACGGCGAAGCCAGGTTGCGCACGAAGAAGCAGTTGACCCACACGGTGCCGGCCTCGAGCCGGGCGCCGACGCGGTTGGCTCGTTGCTCGTCGGTGGTGTACACCGTCGCCGCGAGCCCGTAGCGGGTGTCGTTGGCGAGTGCGACCGCCTCGTCCTCGGTGGCGAAGGTCTGCCACGTGAGGACCGGACCGAACACCTCGTGCTGCACGACCTCGGAGTCCTGGTCGACGTCGGTGAGGATCGTCGGCTGGAACCACTGGGCGCCGACGTCGCTCGGCGCGCCGCCGACGATTGGGCGGGCACCATCGCCGATCGCCCGATCGACGAACCCGCGTACACGCTCGAAGTGCTCGGGATGGATCAGTGGGCCGACGCGAGTTGCGAAGTCGCGCGGGTCACCGAGCGGGAACGACGGCAGCGTCTCGAGCACCTTGCCGAGCAGTGCGTCGGCGACCGACTCCTCGACGAGGATCCGAGTGCCGGCGAGGCACACCTGGCCAGCATTGACGAACTGGCCACAGATGGTGCGGGCGG
>JANNNB010000028.1:0-3543 GCA_031398325.1 Actinomycetes bacterium | reverse complement strand
CTATCTCGCACGCGGGTTCAGGTTCCCCGGCGAACCGGGCTCGGCGCCACCCCTCCTCGCGCAGCACGACTGGGTTCACGTGATCGCCGACTACGGCTCGGTCGTCGCCTCGGAACTCGAGGTGTTCGCGTTCATCGCCCGAGCCAGCGACAACCCCGAGGCGTTCACGTTGCTGGCGATGGTGATCAACCTGTTCCAGACCGGGCACCTCGAAGGTGCCGCGGGCATCTTCCAGGCAGACCCCGGCCACCTGTCGCGTGACGGGATGCCCGAACGCCTTGCCGACGCACTGCGCCGAGGCGCGCTGTGCCACGGCAGCATCGACTTCCTCGCCACCGACTTCTTCTCCATGGCCGAAACGCCCGTCGACGACGTTCGGACGCACTTCGGCGTGACACCGAAATCGGCCGAGGCGATCGCGGCGGGATCGCCCGGACCGTGGACGGTGGGCGGCATCAGCGAGTACCAACTCCGAGCCGGCCGCGAGCTCGCCAGCGAGCAGCAACGCCCCTACGAGACATACGGTGCATCGCTATGATCCATGAACTGCACCGCCGCGATCGGCCGGCCTCAACATTCCTCCACCTGGCATGAGCGGGGCGGACGTCGACGCTGCAGTGCCGGGTTCCGACTGGACCGAGCACGATGGCGCCATGCAGAAGTCGTTCACCTTCGCTGACTTCTCAGAGGCCTTCGCGTTCATGACGCGAGTTGCGTTCATCGCCGAGCGCCTCGATCACCATCCCGAATGGACGAACGTGTACAACCGCGTGAACATCGTGCTGACGACCCACGACGAGGGCAACACCATCACCGACCTCGATCGTCGGATGGCGACCCTCATCGACGCTCTTGCGTAGCCGGCTCCCGACTCTCGCGCCATGTGATCCGCGACGACCCGGTCGCTGGGCGATGTCGGGCCCGGCCGGTCGCGACTCGAGAGGAAGATTCCGCCGGACGCAGTCCCGGTCGTCGATCCCCGAGCCGGGCCGCCGACGATCGCACGATCTGATCGCCGATCGACATCACGCGCCATCGGGTGGATACTGGCGATGATGAGACGACCGCTGCGTGTGCTGTGCACGAGTACAGGTGGCGCCGGGCGCGTCGGTGCGTTGGCGCCCGTTGCGCAGGCGTTGCGCGATCGCGGTCACGAGGTGCAATGGGCCGTCGCACCCGATGGGGCCGCAGCCGTGGAACAAGCGGGATACGACTGGTGTGCGGCGGGCCTCACGACGAGAGACCGTCGCGAGGCGGCTTCGGAGGTGTTCGGCGAAGTCATGCAGTTGCCGATGTCGGAGCGACGAGGGCCGTTGTTCGCAGCGTTCTTCGCCCGGGCTGCGGCACCCGTGATGCGACGCGACCTGGCTGCGATCATCGAACGGGTGCGACCCGACGTGATCGTGCGCGAGATGGCAGAGCTTGCTTCAGCACCGATGGCAGCCGCCCGAGGCATCCCGCTCGTCACGGTTGCCTTCAGCGGCGTACTTCCCGAACGGGCGCGAGACCGAGTACTCCACGATCTGCGACCGCTCTGGGAAGCGGAAGGGCTCGATGAACCCTCGTGGGCCGATGTCTACGGGCAGCTGTACCTCCACCCATTCCCCGACTCGTTCGGTCAGCGGCCGAACTCACCGGTCGTGCGTCCCATCCGCCGCGCCCGAGGAAGGCCGAGCACGACACCGGCACCCTGGCTGGGCGGGCTCGGAACGGAACGACCGTTCGTGTACGTGACGGCCGGGACCGAGCCACCGTCAGGCATGTTCCCGTGGGCTGAAGTGTTCGCTGCGCTGAGCGAGATGGACCTCGACGCAGTCGCCACCATTGGCACACACGTGGACTCGGAGAACCTGGCTCCCATACCCGCCAACGTGCGGGTGGAACGCTTCGTCCCTCAGGCCGACCTGCTCGGGCAGGCCAGCGCGGTGCTTTCCCACGGCGGGGCCGGCACGGTGCTGGGCGCCGCCGCTCATGCACGTCCCCAAGTCGTGATCCCCCTGTTCGCCGATCAATGGGAGAACGGTGTCGCGGTGGCCGACGCCGGCTGCGGCATCGTGATGCACCCCGACTCGCGGAGCACCGACGACTTCGACCAGACAATTCGTTCATTGCTCACGAATCAGCGACTCCGAGACGCCGCCGTCCTGGTCGAACAAGAGATCCAAGCGATGCCAACCGCCGCTGATCTCACGGTCGACATCGAAGCGCTCACGGGCGCTTGACGACTCGTTGTCCGGACGTCACACAGCGCCGGGAATGAGGCGGTGCGGATCATTGCCCAGTTTGCCCGCGACGGCGGCACCGCACAGCTGCTACGGATCGGGTCCGGGCGCGGTGTCAGTCGGTCAGCGCGCCGGCTTCGAGGCTTGCCAGATCATCGGCCGTGACACCGAGCGACAGCACGTACGAGCGGATCGATCCATGGGCCGCTGCGATGTCGTCGACGACTCGTGCCAGCGCCGACGGATCCGCGGCGAAGAAGGTCGCCGGCAATGCGGCGATGCGATCGGCGAAGGTCGGGTCGGCGGACCGGGCTGCGAGGAAGGCGTCCATCGTCGCCGCGGTCAGCGCGTAGTCGTCGACGATGTCGCGGTCACTCACGCCGAGCGCTCCGAGTACGAGCATCGCGAGGAGACCGGTTCGGTCCTTGCCCGCAGCGCAGTGGAACACGGCTGGCAGGGCTCCCGGGAGGGACAGCCGACGTATGGCGTCGGCGTACCGCGAACCGGTCTCGTCGAGCATCGTCGTGTACTGGGCGTGCAGGAACTCACCCGAGGTGCCGAGATCGGCGGCGGCCGGGTCCCACTCCCGGTCCATCACGGATAGATGGTGCAGCGTGACGGGATAGTCGGCCACCGGGAACGAGCCGACGGCGTCCACCTCGCCGGCCCCACGGAGGTCGATGACCGTACGAAGGCCGAGCGGGCGAAGCGCGTCGACGTCGTCGACGGTCAGCTGAGCGAGTGAGTCGGACCGGAACAATGCTCGCCAACGCACCGACCTCCCGTCGATCGCGTCGTACCCGCCGAGATCGCGGAAGTTGAACGCACCCGCCAGGGCGACGCTGCGCGTCGGGCCGACAGCGGTCGATGCTGGTGAGTTCATGGCTCGTCAGGGTACGGGTACAGGGTTGCGGCGCGCCGACCGCAACATGAAGTGACGGTGAACGTGCAGCCGCACGGCCGGTGTCCGCGGCCGCCGGGTCAGTCGCTGCGAGCCGCCGAGCCCCGGCGCTCGAATCCCCTGCGCCGCCTTGCGACCGTCGGCGACGACGTCGACCGCCGAGACCGAACTGACCGGCACCCGCAGGTCCGACAGGAGACCCCACCGCGTCTCGTTCGGTTCCAAGGTGACGACGAGTGCTTCGCCCTCGAGCGTGATCGCCGGCACGCGTCAGCTGGTCGTGGGTGCGGTGGCGATCTCGTCGAGGTTCGCCAGTGACTGCTCGAGCATCGAGACCGGCACGATCGGCCAGTCGGGACGAAGGGCACGAAGCTCAGGCGTGATGTTCGTCCAATCGCAGTAGTTCGTGACGTCGGTTTC
>JANNNB010000357.1:0-18576 GCA_031398325.1 Actinomycetes bacterium | reverse complement strand
ATCGTGACCGGTGCCAGTCGTGGCATCGGTAGGGCGATCGCCGAGACCTTCCTCGACGAGGGTGCGCGGGTGGCGATCTGTGCTCGCGACGCGGCGGTGCTCACAGCGACCGCGGCGGAGCTCGCCTCGCGCGGCGAAGTCCATCAGCGTTGCGTCGACATGGCCGAGCCGGACGGTCCGGCATCGTTCGTGGACTGGGCCGTCGAGCAGCTCGGCGGGCTCGATGTCGTCGTCTCGAACGTGAGCGCACAGGCGGGCAACGACTTCAAGAGGTCGTTCGCGATCGACATCGAGGCGGCGAACTCACTGGCCCGCGCCGCGCTCGCCACCATGACCGACCACGACGATGCCAACATCGTGTTCATCGGATCACGGGCCGGCAACGTCGGGGTGCCATGGATGCCGGCCTATGCCGCGGTCAAGGCCGCGACCGTGAGCATGACGAAGTCGCTCGCGCTCGAAGTCGCCCGGCGTGGGATTCGCGTCAACGTCGTGTCGCCTGGTGACGTCATGTTCCCCGGTGGTTCGTGGGATCGGGCACAACGCGACAATCCAAAGCTCTTCGACGGAATCCTGCGCGAGAACCCGCTCCGGCGACTCGCACGGCCGGAGGAGATCGCCGACGTCGTCGCGTTCATCGCCAGCCCGCGCGCCAGCTTCGTCACTGGCTCGAACGTCATGGTCGACGGCGGTGCCACGAGGGGCCTCCAGATCTGACGAACATCGCCCGGGACTGGGCGCCCGGTCAGCAGGTCACGTCAACGAGATGCTGTCCGCGATCTCGTACTGCTGCACACTGGCTTCGATGATCGCTGCCTGCTGATCATCACTGGGACCGGAGCCCCGGAACGTTTCCACCGCCTCGACGGATTCCCACTGCTCGAAGATGTTGATCCGATCGGACTCGAGTGGGTCGGCAGACAGATGGAAGTCGACACAACCTTCGCTCGAACGGGCCGCCCGAGCCACCTCGACACAACCGATGAGGTAGTCGGCCCGTTCGACGGGGTCGACCCTCATGAACCCGGCGACGATGATCATGTCAGCAAGCTAGACCCGGGATCACCGACCGGGTGTCGGCGCTCGAAACCGCGCCCGGCGGCCCGCTCGGCAGGGAGGCGTTCCATCACGAGTCCTGCCGCATCAAGAGGGCGGTGCCGATCGCCACCGTGACGACCGCCCAGCACCCGATGACCGCTGCGTTACCGACGTTCGACAGTGCAGCGGCGAGGGTCTCAAGGTCGTTGGCGAAGGTGGCGAGCTCGGCGATGAAGTGGCTGGACACGAAGACCGTGCCACCGTCGGCGGCGAAGCCGGTGAGCATCGTGCGCAGCCAGCGGATGCCGTCGGGGTCGAGTCCGTTGGCCGGCTCGTCGAGCATCAGCACCTCGGGGTCACCGAGCATCGCTCCGGCGATGGCGAGACGCTGACGCATGCCGAGCGAGAAGCCCCCCACACGCTGGTCGGCGGCATCGTCCAGACCGACGAGGTGGAGGACCTCGTCGGCGCGGCCCGTGGGGAGCGCGCTGATCGCCGCCATCGCCCCGAGATGGTTGCGGGCGGAGCGACCGGGATGCATCGCCCTCGCGTCGAGGACGACACCGACGGTGCGGGCCGGGTCGCGGAGGGCGGCGTAGGTGACACCGCGGTAGGTCACCTCACCGGCATCGGGCCGGGCCGACCATCATGCGCATCGTGGTCGACTTGCCGGCGCCGTTCGGACCGACGAAACCGGTGATGCGGCCCGCAGCGAGGTCGAACGACAGGTCGTCGACGACCTGTCGCCGGCCCTGGAGCGCCTGTCCGCCGGCGGCGAGCTCGACGCGATCTGCTCGACCTTGTCGGGGTGGGACCGCTATCTCGTCGGCGACTACGAGGAAGCGCAGCGTCTGCTGGATCGGGCGACCGCCACGTTGCCCGCGGACATCGACCCGATGCGAACCATGCCCTTGCGAATCAACCTCGCGCTCGGTACGGGCGACGTGGCCACCGCGCTCGCCGGTGCGCTTGAGGTCATCGCCGCCGGTGAGGTCGAGGCACGACCAAGCGAGCTGACGACGGCGACGGGAGCAGCGTTCGCGTGGGCAGGGCTGGCCGACGAGGCGCGATCGGCACTCGCCATTGCAGTCGTGCGCACCCAGGCCGAGAAGCGGATCACGGCACATGCCATGGCGCTGGTCGCCGGCGCCGTGGTCGAGTTCCACAGCGCCGACAGCAGTGCCGCCACGGCAGCCGCGAAGCGAGCGCTCGACTACGCCACCTCGTCCGGACTCGGCGAGTACCACGGCATCGCCCCGGCCGTCGCCATCCGGGCTTCACTGGATCCGCCGGTCGCGACGTCGAACGATGACGCCGAGCGCGCCATCGTGCTCGCCCGCCGCGCAACCACGATGCTCGGGCTCGTGTTCGTGCTGACGCTCGCCGGCGACGTGCTGATGGAGGAGCGGCCAGATCGCGCACGTGAGCTCCTCGACGAGGCCCACAAGCTGACCCGGCGGTGTGCTGATCCCGGCATCACCCTTCCGTTGCTGGAGCGAGTCACCGACCGCCACCGGATCGTCCGACCACGACCGATCCCGACGACGGACACGGTCGAGCAGCTGTCCGCACGCGAGATTGCCGTGCTTCGCTACCTGCCGTCCAAGCTCTCCGTCCCGGAGATCGCACGCGAGCTCTACATGTCTCCGAACACCGTGAAGACCCAGTGCAAGGCGATCTACCGGAAGCTCGACGTGAGCAACCGACACGCCGCAGTTCAAGCCGACCGCGTGCGCCGCCTGCTCTGATCGTGACGACGCCCGGGTGAGCCACGCTCGACCTCTGCTAGACCGTCGCCGTGGACATCGGCACGGCCATGGGGGCGGGATGGTCGTCGGGTATCAGTGTCTACGGCGTCGTGGCGCTCGTGGGTCTCGCCGGTCGCTTCGATTGGATCGAGGCTCCCTCGTTCGTGGAGCAGTGGTGGGTGATCGGCGCCGCCATCGTCATGTTCTTCGTCGAATTCGTGATCGACAAGATCGCACTCGTCGACTCCGTGTGGGACGGTGCGCACACCCTCATCCGGCCAGCCGTCGGCGGATATCTCATGAGCACGGCGACGGAAACGCAATTGTCGGTTCCGGCACTGGCGGTGTCGGGAGTGCTGCTCGCGTTGAGCAGTCACAGCGCGAAGGCGTCGATGCGTCTCGTCGTCAACGCGTCGCCTGAGCCGGTGTCGAACGTCGCGGTCAGCCTGGGCGAGGACGGGCTCGTGTTCGCCGTGATGGCACTCGCGATCTCTCGCCCGGAACTGGCCATTGTCGTCGTGTCACTGCTCACCTTGGCCTCGGTGGTGCTGGCCGTCGTCCTGTACCGGACCGCACGTCGCGTCGGCCGGCGGCTCCGATCGGGCCCGAAGGAGTCGACCGTCGTTGAACCCGCCGAACTCACGGGGCGGTGGCGGTGGTGGCGGCCTGCTCGGCGACGGTGAGGGTGCCGGTCTGGCCCAGTGCTGCGTGACCCGGAATGTCGCACCACATGTTGTACGACCCGACGGCCAGGTCGACGCTCACGGTCTGCTCGGCACCCGGCGCGAGATTGCGCGTGCCACGTCCGCCGACGGTCAGGTTGTGCTCGATGCTGTCGGTGTTGGTGACGCGAAGATTGACAACACCGGTGCCGATGGTGATCTCGTTCGGTGAGATCGTGTAGTTCCCCAGTTCGATGTCGACGGTCGGCGCATCGGCCTCATTGGAGTCAGCACCGCCACAACCGGCAAGCGAGGTCACGGCGGCGGTCGCGGCGCACACGGCGATGGCGGTGCGCCGGTTCAGGATGCGGATCATCTCCTCAGTGTCGGCGACGATCATCGCCGGCTTGTAGAGGAATTCGGCACTACTCCACGTCAGCGACGAACTCGACGGCGGCGCAGTGGCGCATCAGTCGTTTCCGTCGCGACGCAGGGACACGACCAGGATGTGCACGCTGAGGGCGAGCACCCAGGTCGGGAACAGCAACTCGACCCAGGGGAACGTGCCGACGGCCACCAAGAGCACGAGTCCGGTGCCGAACCCCAGCACGGTCAGCCAGCGTGGGGCGAGGCCGAGACGCGCGGCGATCGTGGTGGTGGAGATCGTGAACACCGCGGCCATACGCATCGCATAGACGTTGAAGAGCGTGTGAGTCGTCCGGCGGCCGAACGTCCAGACGTCGGCGGACGGCGGGCTCTCGCTCGAGAGCATCAGTCCTCCCGCCACTGCTGCGCCGGCGAGCAGCATCGCGATGAACAGCAGTCCGCTGCCGAGGAACACCGTGGCGAACAGTCGGTCCTCGCCCGCGCCGATCCGGTCTCGCACGACCCCGATGAACCACAGGAACGCGATCCCGGCGAACGGAACGAGGTTGAGGGCCACGAGCACCGCATCGCGCCGGGTCTCGTCGGTGAGCCAGTCGCCGGCTTGGTCGGCATCTGGCGGGATGGCGATACGCACGAGGAGCAGCACGGTGAACAGGAGCAGCGCGAAGACGATGCCGGCCACGGCCGCAGCGCGTGGGGTTCGCAGGGATTCTCTCGTCAGTGCGCCGACGTGGAGATGCGGAGAATCGGCCATCGGTGCACGAGTCTGGCCGATCGACGGAACGCCAGCGGTGATTGCACGGACGCGGAACGGTCATGCCGCGTCGGTGGCACACCTCGGAGGGAATGCTTTCAGGATCACGTCGGTTATTGCTTGCATACACAAGCATTCTTCGGAGGGAACCCGTGAACCAGGAACATGAACACGATCGACGTGAACAGCTCGACCATCGAGAACTCGAGTTGGGAATCGACACCTTCGGCGATGTGACGATCGACGACGACGGCCGCCGTCTGTCCGACGCCGCAGTGATCCGCAACGTGATCGCCGAAGGCGTTCTGGCCGACCAGGTCGGCATCGACTTCTTCGGTGTCGGCGAGCACCATCGCGATGACTTCGCGGTGTCGGCACCCGAGACGGTCCTGGCCGCGATCGCCGGTCAGACCGACCGGATCCGTCTCGGGTCCGCCGTGACCGTCCTCAGTTCCGACGATCCGATCCGAGTGTTCCAACGCTTCGCGACACTCGACGCGGCCTCGCACGGCCGGGCCGAGGTCATCCTGGGACGCGGATCGTTCACCGAGTCGTTCCCGCTTTTCGGGTTCGAGCTGAGCGACTACGAGCGGCTGTTCGAGGAGAAGCTCGACCTGTTCGTCAAGCTTCTCGATGAGCGACCGGTGACCTGGAGCGGCACGACCCGTCCCGACCTCACCGAACAATCGGTGTATCCACGAACGGACGCAGGACGCCTCACCACCTGGGTGGGTGTCGGCGGAAGCCCAGAGTCGGTCGTTCGCGCTGCTCACCATGGGTTGCCGCTGATGTTGGCGATCATCGGAGGCGAGCCGTCTCGTTTCGCGCCGTTCGTCGACCTCTATCACCGTGCCCTCGACGAGTTCGGCCGCCCCGACCTGCCGGTGGGCGTGCATTCGCCCGGGCACGTGGCAGCGACCGACGAAGAGGCCCGGGAGCAGCTGTGGCCGCACTGGCAGTTGATGCGGAACCGCATCGGCCGCGAACGCGGGTGGGGGCCGACCTCACGAGCCGAGTTCGATCATGCCGCAGGCCCGACCGGTGCGTTGTACGTCGGCGCACCCGAAACCGTTGCCCGCAAGATAGTCACCACCGCGAACACGCTCGGCATGTCCCGCTTCGACATGAAGTACAGCGCGGGCCAACTCGGACACGGGTTGCTGATGAACAGCATCGAGCTCTACGGCACCGAGGTGGTCCCGCTCGTGCGCGAGATGCTCGCCGAACAGCACACGAGCGCGACCGAAGCAGTCCACGTGACCGTGGGCTGATCAGCCGGGGTGGGATGCCTCGTCAACGCTTAGGGTGCTGCGATGTCCCGATCCTCACGATCCCCGGTTCAACGATGACCCAGCTGCTCCGAGTGCAGAACTTCATGTTGTCGACGGACGGCTTCGGCGCCGGTGAGGGCCAGAGCCTCGAACGACCCTTCGGGCATGCGAACCCGGCCGACCTGGGGTCCTGGGCCTTTGCCACGGCGAACTGGCCGAACCGCACCGACCCCGGAGGTTCGCGAGGCCTCGACGACTACTTCACTCGCGACTACGCCCGCAACATCGGTGCCGAGATCATGGGCCGCAACAAGTTCGGTCCTCAACGCGGTCCGTGGGAGGACCTGGACTGGCAAGGATGGTGGGGAGACGACCCGCCGTTCCACACACCGGTGTTCGTCCTCACGCACCATCACCGGCCGAGCTTCACGCTGAGCGACACCACCTTCCACTTCGTCGATGCCACACCGGAGGAAGCGCTGCGGCAGGCCACGGAGGCCGCCGACGGCAAGGACATCCGGCTCGGGGGTGGCGTCGCGACGGTTCGGCAGTTCTTGGAGGCCGACCTCGTCGACACCATGCATGTCGCCGTCGCGCCGATCGAACTCGGTCGCGGCGAGCAACTCTGGACATCGCCCGACGATCTCCTCGACAGGTTCCACCTCGACACCGTGCCGAGCCCGAGCGGCGTGACCCACATGCTGTTCTGGCGTCGGTAGTTGCGATCGGTCGAGGCCCCACCGCACTCCTCCGGGGTTCGTACCAGCGTTACGGTGGCGCGATGGAGCTCGACGCCGAAGAACTACGTGTGCTCGGCTGCCTGATCGAGAAACAGGCGACCACGCCTGAGCACTATCCGCTCTCGACCAATGCGCTCGTCACCGCATGCAACCAGAAATCGAACCGCGACCCGATGACGGACTACAGCGAGCGCACGGTGATGGACGCCATGCTCCGCGTGCGACAGAAGGGTCTCGCACGGATGAACAGCAGCGGCCGCACCGACAAGCACCGCCACATTCTCGAAGACACCCTCAGCGTCGACCGTGACCAACTGGCAGTCCTGGCGGTGATGATGTTGCGGGGCCCGCAGTCGGTCGGCGAACTGAAGACGCGCACCGAGCGGTACTCGACTTCGCAAGGCACGGGGTTCGAGTCGATCGACGACGTCGAAGCAGTGCTGGCGCGGCTTGCGGTCGGCGTGGACCCGCTCGTGGCGAACATCGGACGAGGCTCGGGCCAGAGCCAGGATCGCTGGGCGCATCTGCTCGGCGAGGGTGTGCCCGACGTCGACGCACTTGCGCGTGACGCAGCCCCCGATCGTCCGGCTCGGCCGACCGATACCGGCCCATCGCTGGCTGAACGTGTTGCGAACCTCGAAGCGCGGCTCGCCGCCCTGGAATCAGAACTCGGGGTAGCCACGGCGTCGCCGGGTGCGCCGGATCCCGACGACGACGAGCGGTTCGCGTGAGCGGCCAGACTGGTGCCGTGCCGGCCATGCCGGACGACGTGATCGCGGCGATCGTCGCGGGAATCGAACCGTCCTCGTCCGTGGTGCAGACGTCCGAGCTGCCAGGCGGGCTGTCGTCGTCGATGACCAAGATCGAGGTCCGACGACCCGACGGCAGTCGGCACACCGTCGTCGTGCGCCGTGGGCGCGAACCCGACACCGAGCGACACACGCTGCCGTTCAACGTCGAGTTCAAGCTGCTCCGGCACCTCGATGCGCACGGAATCCCGGTCGCCAGACCACGTGCGTTCGACGACTCCGGCCTCATCCTTCCTCAGGCCTACATCGTCCTCGACTATGCGCCGGGATCGAACTGCTTGACCACCGACGATCCGACGGCGATGGCCGAACAGATGGCCGTAGTCCTGGCCGCCATCCACCGTGTCGACATGACGACGTCATCAGCGCCGGCCCTCCCCCTCCATGCCGGACGGATGGAGGGATGGGTGATCAACGACCTGACCCGTCGCGAACCGGACCTCACCCTGCGCGAGCGCCTCGTCCGCCGCCACCTGGACGTGCACTGGCCACCGCCTGCAGTCGAGCCATGCCTGCTCCACGGCGATTACTTTCCCGGCAACATCATCTGGTCGGGCGATTCGATCGCGGCGGTGATCGACTGGGAGGCGGCGGCGCTCGGCGACCCGATGGCCGACATCGCAACGACCCGACTCGACCTGCGTTGGGCCTACGGCGCCGAGGCGGCCGAGCGCTTCACCCGTCGCTACGTGTCGCTGACCGGCCGCTCGACGGCGACACTCGCCGTCTGGGAGCTCGTCGTGTCACTCCGACCCGCCGGCGCGGTGTCAGTGTGGGCGAGCGACATGGCCGCACACGGACGGCCCGACATCACGGCCGAGTCCATGCGCTCCGAACAGCACGCCTTCGTCGACAGCGCACTCCAGCGCCTGGACGCCTCGACGCCTCGTGATCCCTGGAGTTGACGAGGACCGAACTCCGTCGAAGCCACTCGCATCCCCGGATCCTTTCACTTCGGCGAGCGCTCATGCGCCGAGTCGCATGCGGCCCGGTTTCAGCTTCGGATGGGGCCTCGATGAACGGACTCACATAGAGGCTGGTGAGTCCGTTCACCTCCGGGAATCAGTCGATGGCCACAAGTTCGGGTTCGACGCACAGTCGCCCACCGGCGATGCCTGCACGGTCACTTACGAGGAGGTTCGATTCGTCTCCGAAGGGCTCGTAGACCTCCGCGACGAATCCTGAGTTCCGAGCGGGTCCACGCACGAAACGGTGCCGCAACGCCTCGACCAGTGTCGATCGGCGCCACCACCCTCCGGTTGGGTGGCGGCGTTGCGAGCGGGGCTCGAGCCGCAGTTCGGCGGCGTGCTTGGCGCGCTGATGTCGGTGTTCGCAGGCCAGGAGCACGAAGTCGTAGTTCATGAAGTTCATGCTTGTAACTCTGACGTTGCTTGTGGACAGAACGAGTCCGCAATCTTTGGAATGATGTCCAATCGATGGACACCTCGGCTCGGCTCCTGCGCCTCTTGGCGATGTTCACCACGAGGCCGTCGTGGGCTGCCGAGGAGCTCGCCGGGCGGCTCGAGATCACCACGCGTACGTTGCGTCGCGACGTCACGCGGCTGCGAGATCTCGGGTACCCGATCACGAGCACGACCGGTCGCTACGGCGGATACGAGCTCGGCGCCGGCGGGCACCTCCCGCCGCTCCTCCTCGACGACGACGAGGCGATCGCCGTGTCGGTCGCACTACGCGACCTGTCGGCCGAAGCCGACCCGACGCTCGGTGAGGCTGCGCTCTCAGCCGCGACCAAGCTGCGCCAGGTCCTGCCCGTCCTCTTGCGCGATCGGGTCGATGCACTCGGCGAGGTCGTCATCGGCGTACGCCGCACGCGCGCGCCGCGGCCGGGCGGTAGCGACGAGCGCGTCGAGTTGCCGAGCCTGATGACGTTCGCGATGGCGTGCCGGCGCGGCGACCGCGTGCACTTCACCTACCGCGATGGTGCTGATCGTGTCAGCGAGCGCCGGGTCGAGCCCCACCGGCTGGTGTCACTCGGCCGACGCTGGTATCTCGTCGGGTTCGATCTCGATCGCGACGACTGGCGTACGTATCGCGTCGACCGCGTCAGGGATTTGGCGGTGCCCGGCCACCGCAACGCGTCCCGCCCGACACCGGACGCCGGAGCGCTGGTCGCGGAGGGCGTCGCGGTGCGCGTGTTCGACACTCGCGCTCGCATCAAGGTGATGGCGCCCGCCCAGGAGGTCGCCCATCACATCGGCCCGACCGTCGGCGTGATCGAACCTGGCGACGAGACCTCCTGCATGGTGACGATCGGCGGAGATCCCGACTGGATCGCACGTTTCCTCATCAGCCTCGAGCTCTCGTTCGAGGTGATCGAGCCCCGCGAAGTCAACGACGAATTGCGCGCCCTCGCTGAGCGGATGATCGACCAGCTGGCCGAGCAGTGTCCGCCGACGTGAGGACGCGGTGTTCGGTGGCAGATGTGTTCACGACCACCACGATCGTCGAATCGATGCGCGAGTTCCCTAGGACCGCTCCCCAGTTCGGCGTCGCGACACGACCCTCGATTCACCCGTGAGCGGCGACGTCGTCGGCGAGGAGCGGAAGCGGCGCTTCGCCCAGCATCGCCCGATAGGTGTTGTGGTAGTGGTGCAGCGTGGGTTCGTTGCGTCCGAAGATGACCGAATGCAGGGAGCCGCCGTTCGCTGCCGTCTGTTGCGAGGCGCCCGTCACGTAGTCCTCGTCACGGATGATCTCGGCGAAGTTGTGGGCGATGTCGGACAGGAAGTCGAGGATCTTGTCGTCGAGGCCGTCGAGATCGGGCTTGACGTAGAAGTCGATGCGACTGACGTGGCGGCCGGGGTCGGTCCGGTCGGGGTAGGCCCGCACGAGGAAGACGCCCGCGTCGAACGGCATCAGAATGGCGTTCGGAAAGATCCAGTACACGGGAAGCCCTGCGGTGGTGATGTTCCACTGGTCCTCGGGCAGGAGTCGCATGTCGTCGATGTTGCGCCGGCACAGGATCATGCGGTGCAGGTGGGCGTCCTCGTCGTGCAGTTGCACGTTGCCGTGGAAGCCGTTCGCCAGTGTGTCGCGGTGCAGGACGGCGAAGTGATAGGTCTCGCCGAAGGTGTCCATGGCGAGTTTCCAGTTGCACGCGGTGTCGTACGCGTCTCGAGTGAGCGGACGCATCTGGTCGAAATTCCAGGTGGGGAACTCGTCGTTGAACCAGCCGCCGAGCAGATGGTCGAGGTCGATCGTGGCGTCGGGGTCGGGATGCACGAACAGCAGCCCGTGGCGTTCCTCGGCGGCGAGTGGGCGCAACCCGAGACACGCCCGATCGACGTCTCCGAAGTGTTCCGGTTTGGGAAGGCCGACGAGGGCGCCACCGGTGTCGTAGCTCCACGCGTGGAACGGACACGTGAATCGACGTTTGGTGCCGCGTTCCTCGGTCTCGACGATCGGGCCCCGGTGACGGCACGAGTTGACGAAGGCCCGGAACGAGCCGTCCTCGTCACGCGTGGCCAGGATCGGGATGCCGAGGTCGTTGTTGGTCAGGAACGAGCCGGGTTCGGGGAGGTCGAGTGACAAGCCGACGCACTGCGGGGTCGTCTGGAAGAACTCGCGACGCTCACGCTCGGCGAGCACCGGGTCCGTGTAGTCGGTGGTGGGGAGACGCCGCAATCCGCCGGCGTCCACGGTCGTGCCGACGTCGAGATGGGCACACAGTTGCTTGACGAGTCGGACCTGTTCATCGTGGCGCATATTTGGAGTTGACTCTAATTTCGTGCTGACGTCAAGCTGGGTCGGTTGGTGGACCTGAGGTCCGGGGAGCAGACTCGACGAATGACCGGCCTGCGCGACGCGAACAAGGCCAAGCGCTTCGATGCGATCCTCGACGCGACCGTCGCGCTGTTCGGACTGCGGCCATCCGAGCAGGTGACGACCGAGGAGATCGCCGCGCGGGCAGGGGTCGCCCCGGCTACCGTCTACAACCTCATCGGGACGCGCGACGACGTCGTTCGAGCCGTCGTCGCCCGGATCCTCGCCCAACTCTCGGAGTCACTGGAACAGCTCGATCCGACCGACCCGATCGCGGCCGCCGAACTCGTCGTCGATCACACCGTGCAGGCGTTCGTCGCAGATTCGGCCGCGTTCCGCCAGATCGTGCGGCTCGCACCGCGGGCGTCGAGTGTCGGGACCGAACTCGTCGACCCGTCGGAGTTCCAGGTGGCCGCCATGCGTACGGCACAGCAACTCGGCATCCTTCGCAGCGACATCGACGCGGCCGGCCTCGCCCGGCAGATCTACCTGTCGTACACCGGCGCGATGACCCTGTGGAGTGCGGGTCGACTCGACGACGACGGGTTCTCGACAGCCGCCCGCCACGGTCTGTTCACCGCGCTCGCCGCCGCCGCGGTCGACAGCGAGCGAGGGCGGTTCCTCGATCACGTGCGTGCCCTCGGCGCCACGCTCGAGGCCGAGCGCTGGCACCACGGGATCGACTGACCGATCGCGCCCGGCCGACCGACGGGTAGACCCTTCGCCGGTTGGGTACTGAGTACCCATGTCTGACTACAGCGAGCAAGGCGCCCAACCGGTCGAGGACGCTGCCGTGGCGCACCCACCCACGGTCGACGAAGTCCTGGAGCAGCAGGCCGAGAAGTTCCCCGAGCAGGCGCGTACGGCGGTGCGCCACCGGCCGTTGACGGCCCAGGAACTCGCCGTCGTCGAGGCGGGCGGCGATGTGGTCGAGGACCAGGATGACGTCGCGGTGGAAGGACCCAACTCCGCCTGACCACGGGGTCACCGCGGCGTCGGGTACAACAGCGATGTGCGTGGCGTCGACGTTCCCGATCTCGTGGTTCAGCGGGCGTTGCGCAAGGGCGCTGCCGGCCGCGAGTGGTTGGACGAACTTCCCCGGGTCGTCGCTGAGCTGAGCGAGCGATGGAGACTCGTACTCGGAACGGCGTTCACCGGAGGTACTTCCGGTTACGTGGCGGCAGCAACCGAATCGGCCGGACGAGCATGCGTGTTGAAGGTTGCGATGCCCCTCGACATGGACGAGCGTGACACCTTCGTTCGGAGCGTCCGGGCCCATCAGCTCGCCGCCGGGCAGGGGTGCGCGGAACTGCTCGCCCACGATGATGCTGTTCCAGCGATGCTGCTCGAACGGCTCGGACCGAACCTCGCCGAGCTCGGGTACTCGATCCCACTGATCCTCGAGACGATCACCGCGACCTTGCGGTCGTTCTGGAGGCCGATCACCGCCGACTGCGGTCTGAGATCGGGCGCTGACCAAGCACACTGGTTGGCGAGATACGTGGCCGACACGTGGGACGAGCTCGGCCAGCCGTGCGAGCGCTCGGTGATCGACCGAGCACTCGTGCTGTGCGATCGCCGTGCGGCTGCGTTCGACCCGACGCGTGCCGTGCTGGTGCACGGCGACGCCCACGGGTGGAACACCCTCGATGCCGGGCAGGGAACCTTCAAGTTCGTCGACGTCGAAGGGTTGTGGTCCGAACCCGAACACGATCTCGCCGTCGCGATGCGCGAGTACAACGAGCCACTCCTCGCAGGCGACACACCGTTCCTCGTGTGGGCGAGAGCCCAGTTCCTCGCAGATCGCTGTGACGTCGACCCCGATGTCGTGTGGGAGTGGGGGTTCGTCGAACGGGTCGCAACCGGACTCGCGAACATGCGCGATCTGGACAACGACGACGGGACGATGTTCCTCGAGGTCGCCAAACGGTGCCTGTGACGGACCCGCCGATGTGCTCGTGCACCAGATCCGTGGGCCGACCGGCCCGCTGGTGCCCGTCGTGTGCAGCGAAGCCGGTCACGAGTGCTCGATCGTCGGGAACGTCCAGGAGACCGCGGACATGCACTCCCGTAGAGCGCTCCGGGTCAATTCACGGCTCAGAGGCGAGCTCGACGAGCAGCTCGTCCAACTGCGCGAGTGTCTCGTGCATCGCGTCCGCAGCGCCGCCGCCATCGGCATCGAGCGCTTCCTTCGATGGATAGAGCTCGCTCACGACGAGCAGCGTCGTGCCATCCGTCTCGGTCAGGGTGACCGTGGTGACTGAGCCGTTCTCTCCGCCTTCGTCGTTCGTCCAGACGATGCGCGATGGCGGCGTCACTTCGAGGTATCGGCCGGAGAAGTCCATGCCGTTGCCGAATCCGAGCCGGTAGGTGCCACCGGTGCGTACATCCATCTCGCAGGAATGGAGCGTCATGCCCATCGACTTCGGCACCCACCAACGCTTGAACAGCTCGGGCTCGGACCACGCCTCGAACACCAGGTGCGCGGGAGCGTCGAAAGATCGCGTGACGACCACCTCACGGTCGGACATCCGCTCCACCTTCGTGTCGTTCTTCATCGCTGCGACCTCTTGCTGTCCGGTTGTTTCCATCTGACTGTTCCTTTCGCTTCAATTCCTCGATGACCTGGTCGAGCTCGCTGAAGCGGTCGTCCCAGAGTTGGTGGTAGCTGTCGATCCACGCCGTCACTTCCTCGAGACGGCGGGTTCCGATTCGACAGGTCCGCACGCGGCCGACCTTCTCGGTGACGACGAGTCCCGACTGTTCGAGGACACCGACGTGCTTCCTCATCCCCGTGAGGGTCATGTGGAACCGGTCGGCGAGGTCCGTGATCGAGGCCTCCGAGCGTCCGAGCTGCTCGAGCACACTGCGACGCGTGGAATCCGACAGCGCCGCAAACGACGCGTCGAGCTGCGCACTCGAATACTGAACCATATGGTTCACTATACCAGGCGCGCAGACCGCTTCAAGCCCCGTCGGCGGCGGCTCACAACTCCCGGAAGAAGTAGAACGCTCGCTCGTCGGTGGTCGGTCCGGTCGAGTTGAAGCCGTGGCGCACGTAGAACCGCTGCGCATCGACGTCGCCTTCGTCCACGTTGATCTCGATCAGATCGACGCCGTTGCGGTGCGCATGATCGAGCAACTTCTCCATGATCGCCGACCCGGTCCCGTGGCCGCGGAGCTCCGGCGCGACGTACAACTCGTCGAGAAGGGCGACGCTCCCGTCGTACCAGACGTTCGTGCGCAGCGTCACCAACGCGACCCCCACCGCCGGTGCGCCGGCGAGGATCGCAAACGTCGTCGGTGATCCGAGGAGGGATCGCAGCCGGTCCGCCAGCACATCGACGCCGGGTGATGGCGTGTCGAACTCGACGTTGAAGTCGTGCAGGAGACGGGCGACGTCGAGGGCGTCGTCCGGCACGGCGATGCGCACGTCTACCACTGGTCGAGCCCTCTCACCGCCCAGTGTTCTAGCGGGCCGAGCGGAGTAGACGCACCACGTCGGCGATCGACAACTGGCAACCAGTTGCCGCCGTAGTGTCATCGGGGTGGCCGAGCCAGATCCGATCGAAATGGCTCGGGACAACTGGCGGCGGCAGGGTTGGCACGACGCCGAGGCGGGGATGGCGGTCGTCACGTCGATCATGCGATCGCAGCAACTGATCCTCGGATCGGTCGAGACCGCCCTCAGGCCGTTCAATCTCACGTTCGCCCGCTACGAGGTCCTGATGCTGCTGTTCTTCAGCCGTCGCGGTGAGCTACCCGTCGGGCTGGTCGGCGAGCGCCTGCAGGTCCACCCGGCCAGCGTGACCAACGCGGTCGACCGGCTGGAGGCGGACGGCCTCGTCGAACGCCGACGCAACCCGAGTGACGGACGGAGCGTGCTGGCGGCGATCACCGCGCACGGACGCGACGTGGCCACGCAGGCGAGCGCTGTCCTGAACGCAGAGGTCTTCGGATCGGACCCGCTTCGCAACGCCGAGCCGACCATCTTCGAGCCGCTCAAGCAACTCCGCCGAGATCTCGGCGATGACATCTGACGGAGGAGCCGTTGCGATCGTGCCTCGGACGAATACCGCAGGTCGGGCAGGTCTCGGCCTTGAGTTTGCTTTGATATCAAAGTAAATTCGGCGCATGGACGAGACCGGCTCGGTGTACTCATGACGACCGCTCGGGAGCGCTGGGACGAGGCGTTCGAAGCGTCGCGCATCCGTGACGCCGACTACGAGACGATGTCGGGCATCCCGCTCGACGCCGTCTACGGGCCCGCCGACGGCGAGTTCCCCGGCGAATATCCGTACGCCCGCGGACCGTATGCGTCGATGTACCGCTCGAAGCTGTGGACCATGCGCATGTTCGCCGGGTTCGGCACGGCGGACGACACGAACTGGCGCTTCAAGGAGATCATCAAGTCCGGCGGCGACGGACTCTCGACCGCATTCGACATGCCGACCCTGCTCGGCCTCGACTCCGACGATCCGATGTCGCTCGGCGAGGTCGGCAGGTGCGGTGTGGCCGTCGACAGCCTCGCCGACATGGAGGACCTCTACGCCGGGATCGATCTCGGCGAGATCACCACGTCGATGACCATCAACTCACCCGCGGCACCAATCTTCGCGATGTTCGTCGCGCAGGCGGAGAAGGCCGGGGTCAGCCGGGCCAAGCTCGGCGGCACGCTGCAGAACGACATCTTGAAGGAGTACCAGGCGCAGAAGGAATTCGTCTTCCCACCGCGTCAGTCGATGCGGTTGGTCCGCGACACGATCAAGTTCACCGCCGCCGAGATGCCCCGTTGGCACTCGATCTCGATCTCCGGCTACCACATCCGCGAGGCCGGATCGACCGCCGTCGAAGAGCTGGCGTTCACGTTGGCCAACGGGTTCGCCTACGTCGAACTGGCGATGCAGGCGGGCCTGCCGGTCGACTCGTTCGCACCGCGGCTGAGCTTCTTCTTCAACGCCCACATCGACTTCTTCGAGGAGATCTGCAAGTACCGCGCCGCCCGCAAGATCTGGGCTCGCTGGATGCGCGAGCGCTACGGCGCCGAAGCCGAACGTTCGCTGCAACTGCGCTTCCACACCCAGACCGCAGGCGTGTCGCTCACCGCACAGCAGCCCGAGGTCAACATCGTTCGTACAGCCATCGAGGCACTCGCGGGCGTGCTCGGCGGCACGCAGAGCCTGCACACCAACTCGATGGACGAGGCACTCGCGCTGCCGACGGAGAAGGCGGCACGGATCGCGTTGCGCACCCAGCAGGTCATCGCGTACGAGACGAACGTGGCCCACGTGGCCGACCCCCTCGGTGGGTCGCACTTCGTCGAAGCCCTCACCGACGAGATGGAGCGACAGGCCGAGGAACTCTTCGCGCATCTCGACGAACTCGGCGGGGGGTCGATGCTCGACGGTGTCATCACGGCGATCGAGGAGAACTGGTTCCAGGGGAAGATCGCCGACTCGGCCTACGACCTCGAGAAGAAGTTCAACTCCGGTCGGCGGATCGTGGTCGGGGTCAACGGCTTCACCGAAGGCAACGACGACGACCCGATGGCCTTGCTCCGCATCACGAACGAGGACGAAACGCGGCAGCTCAAGCGGTTGGACCAGGTGCGCCAGGACCGCGACACCGACGCCGTCGCCGCCTGCCTCGCCAAGCTCGCCGCCGAGGCCGCCGACCCCGAGGTGAACCTGATGCCCACACTGATCGAAGCGTCGAGCGCCTACGTCACGCTCGGCGAGATGATGAACACCATGGCGGGCGTCTTCGGGCGCCACGTCGAAGTCCCCACCATCTGAACTGTCCAACCTGTCCGATCTGTCCGAAACGAGGGTGATGTGACAACGGTGACCGAACGGGCGCCCGGCGAACGTGCCCCCATCGAGCGTGTGGGCGTGGTCGGGTGCGGGCTGATGGGCTCGGGCATCGCCGAGGTCTGTGCCCGTGCGGGCCTTGATGTGACGGTCGGCGAGATGAGCGAGGCCGCCGCCGAGGCCGGCCGGGCACGACTGCTCACCTCCCTCGACCGGGGCCTCGCGGCCGGCAAGCTCACCGAGGAAGAACGCGATCGGGCGGTCGGCAACCTGTCGTTCACGACCGAACTGGCCGAGTTTGCCGACCGACAGCTCGTCGTCGAAGCCGTCGCCGAGGACGAGCAGGTCAAGGTCGGCGTATTCGCCGCCCTCGACAAGTACGTCACCGACCCGACCGCGATCCTCGCCTCGAACACGTCATCGATCCCGATCATGAAGTTGGGGATCGCCACGGAGCGACCCGAGCAGGTCGTCGGCATCCACTTCTTCAACCCGGTGCCGGTGCTGAAGCTGGTCGAGCTCGTCACCAGCCTGATGACCGGGCCTGACACCGTCGAGCGCGCCAAAGCCTTCGCAGAGGGCACGCTGCACAAGCGCGTGATCCACAGCCAGGACAGGGCCGGCTTCGTCGTGAACGCGTTGCTCATCCCCTACCTCCTGTCGGCGATCCGGATGATGGAGTCGGGCTTCGCCACGGCCGAGGACATCGACACCGGGATGGTCGAGGGCTGCAACCACCCGATGGGCCCACTTCGCCTCGCCGATCTGATCGGGCTCGACACGACCCTCGCCGTCGCGGAGAGCCTGTACCAGGAGTTCAAGGAGCCACTCCACGCGCCGCCGCCGCTCCTCTCGCGCATGGTCGAAGCCGGTCTCCTCGGCCGCAAGAGCGGCCGCGGCTTCTACGAGTACGCCAGACGTTGACACCAGCCCGTTCCAATCCGAAGGCGTGAACAATGTGCGCTGCAGGAGCGCAGGTTCGTCACGCCTTCGGCACGTCGTGTGCTCGGGCGGCGTAGGCGTTCGCCGAGCGCCTTGGAGCCCCTCCGGCTACGTTCGCCCCCGTGACGACCACCGTTCCGATCATCGAAATGTCGTCGTGGACCGAGGGCGACCGCGAGGTGCGCCGGCAGATCGCGACCGCCGTCGACGATGCCGCGACTACGGCATCGTCACCGTGCTGTGGGCCGATCCCGTGCCAGGCCTCGAGATCCTGCGACCCGACGGCAGTTGGTTGCCGGTGCTTCCTGTACCCGGTGCCCTCCTCATCAACCTCGGCGATCTGCTGGCCCGGTGGTCGAACGACCGATGGCTCTCGACGATGCATCGGGTCGTACCGCCGCGAGACACAGCGGGGCAGCTCGTTCGCCGGCGATCGGCGGCGTACTTCTACGACGGCAACGCCGACGCGATCATCGCCACCCTGGAGCCGTGCCTCGCCGCCGACGGGACGAGCAGCTACGACGTGGTCACGGTCGGCGAACACCTCGCCCAGAAGCTCGGGGGATCACGCGGCCTCGAACTCAATCCCCACGCGGAGCGTGAGGCGTCCCGCGTCACCGCTGCCGCTCCCC
>JANNNB010000295.1:0-13694 GCA_031398325.1 Actinomycetes bacterium | reverse complement strand
AGGACGTCGGTGTAGAAGGCGAGGGCGTCATCGATGTCGGTGACCCAGACGCTGACAAGTGAAACGTTGGTGATCATGGGAGCGACGTTACGAGCGTCGCTCTCTCTGTGGCTTCTCCCGCCTTGCGGACTTCGGCGTCGCAGTCGTCGACACGTCGGTCGTTCGTTCGACCAGGCCCCACATGAAGAGGTAGCAGCCTGGGATGCGCGGTGACGCCCCGCCGTACCGTCGTTGGAACTCGCTCGGGGTTTCGCCGACGATCTGGCGGAACCGACTGCTGAACGACCCGAGGCTCGAGAACCCGACGGCGTAACAGACTTCGGTGACCGTCAGGTTCGTCGCCCGCAGCAGATCCTGTGCCCGCTCGATCCGGCGCTCCGACAGGTACATGGCCGGTGTGATCCCGTACGTGGCGGTGAAGAGACGATGGAAGTGGAACTTGCTGAGCAGCGCAACCGCGGCGAGCTGTTCGAGATCGAGCGGGTCGGCGTAGTTGCGGTCCGCGTGATCACGTGCCTTGCGCAAGTGGACGAGCACATGATCGGGCGCACGGGTGTCCGACGACATCAGCGTCCAGCGTACGGTCCGACTCGAGACCAGGGGGCGGTCAGCTCAGCTCTCTACCCAGAGGACGACCCCGCTGATGGGATCAGGTCGACGCGAGCTGCGCGGCGGTCAGGGCGTACAAGTCCCCGGAGCCGGCTTCGATCGCCGGCAGCAGCCCACTGACGGTCGGAAGGATCTGTTCGCCGAAGAAGCGTGCCGACACCACCTTCGAACGATGGAAGTCGTCGTCGTGGGCGATCGCTTCCAGCGCCGATTTGGCGAGCAGACCTGCGCAAACAGTCGTGCCGAGCATCCGCAGGTACGGCGCCGATGCGGCGAGCAACGACTGCGGATCGGTGCCCGCTATCGACAGGAGATGCATCGTTGCCGCGCGGGTGCACTCGACGGCCTCGGTGAGCCGGTCACCGAACCGCTCGAGCCCGCTCACGTCCGCAAGGTCAGCGGCACGTAGCCCGAACTCGTCGAGAAGATCGGTGATCACGGCACCGCCGCGCATGCCGAGTTTGCGGCCGACGAGATCGGCGGCCTGGATGCCGTTCGTGCCCTCGTAGATCGGCGCGATGCGAGCGTCGCGGAAATGCTGCGCAGCACCTGTCTCCTCGACGTAGCCCATTCCGCCGTGGATCTGCAGCGCCAGGGAGGTCATCTCGCAGCCGACGTCGGTGCACAGCGACTTCGACAGTGGGATCAGCAGATCGGCGAGCTCCTGCCACGTGGTCACGCCGTCCGTGTCACGAGCATCGCGTGCCGCGTCCGCCATGTCGAGTGCCGCCGCGTTCGTGTAGACGAGCACCCGCATCGCGTCGATCCATGCCCGCTGCGTCATCAACATCCGGCGCACGTCCGGGTGCTCGATGATGGGGCTGGAGGTTCCGGGTGGCGAGCCGAGAGCGCGTCCCTGCAGCCGCTCCTGGGCGAACGCGAGCGCCTGTTGATACGCCCGCTCGGTGATGCTCAGCCCCTCGAGACCCACCGACAGCCGGGCGTTGTTCATCATCGTGAACATGTTCGCCATGCCGTCGTGCTCGCCGCCCACCAACCAGCCCACGGCTCCGTCGTAGCTCATCACGCACGTCGGTGATCCGTGGATGCCGAGCTTGTGCTCGATCGACACGCACGTGGCCGTGTTGCGTTCACCCGGTGTGCCGTCGGCGTCGAGGAGGAACTTCGGCACGAGGAACATCGAGATGCCCTTCGTGCCGGGAGGCGAGTCCGGCGTTCGGGCCAACACCAGGTGGATGATGTTGTCGGCCATGTCGTGCTCGCCCCAGGTGATGAAGATCTTCTGGCCGGTGATCCGCCAGGCGCCTGGGGCCACGTCGTCGGCTGGCACCGCTCTGCTCGCAACCGCGCCGACGTCGGAGCCCGCTTGCGGCTCGGTCAGGTTCATCGAACCGGTCCACTCCCCCGTCAGCATCTTCGGCAGGTATGTCGCCTTCAGGTCGGCCGATCCGTGCACGTGGATCGCGTCGATCGCACCCTGCGTCAGGAGCGGGCACAGCGAGAAGGCCATGCTCGCCGACGTCACCATCTCCTGCACAGCGATCGCCGTGACCCAGGGGAACCCGCCGCCGCCGAAGTCCGGGTCGAACGGCATCGCCCCGTAGCCGGAGTCGACCCACTTGCGATACGCGTCGGCGAAGCTCGCCGGTGCGACGACGCTGCCGTCAGGCTGCCGCTGCGCGCCAATGGTGTCGCCGTCACGATTGGTCGGTGCCACCACGTCGGCCGTGAATCGCCCGACCTCGGCGAGCACGTCGAACACCGTTGCCGAATCGACGTGCCCATACCGCTCGGTGGCGAGGATCGCGTCGAGGTCAGCCGCCTCGGTCAGTGCGAAGCGGATGTCGGCGAGGGGCGGAACGTACTCGGTCATGCGCTCATGAAGAGTAGGGGACCCGTCCGGATGCGCGACGTCGTACCGCAGGGCCGCGTCTCCGAGGGGAGGTGACGTCGCGTCCGTAGCGGTCTCGTACGATGGCCGCTACCGAGTTTCAGGCCGCGAACACCGACGTCATCGAAGGACCGCCCATGGGCACCATGCACCCCGACTTCACGGGCGACGTCGCCCTCGTCACCGGCGCGGCGGGTGGAATGGGTCGGGCGATCGCCTTGGCGTTCGCAACAGCCGGTGCCGCCGTTGTCGCCGCCGACGTCGACGTGTCGGGTGGTCAGGAAACGGAGCGACTCGTGTGCGCCGCGGGCGGATCGGCCGATTTCATCGCCACCGACATCTCCGACCCGGATGCTGTCGAAGCGCTCGTCGCAACTGCGGTCGATCGCTACGGCAGGCTGGACTGTGCTGTGAACGCGGCGGCGATCGAGAACGAGACGTCGCCGTTGCACGAGTGCGATCTCGAGTCGTTCGAGCGAATGCAGGCCGTCAACGTCCGCGGCGTGTTCCTGTGCATGAAGTACGAGATCGCGGCGATGCTCACGAACGAGCAACGGCCCGATGGGCGCGGGGCGATCGTCAACATCGCCTCGACGAACTCGTTCCGGCCCCAGCACGACCAGCCGGCGTACACGGCCTCGAAGCACGCTGTCCTCGGACTCAGCCGGAGCGCGGCGCTCGACTACGCGCGCCGCGGGGTTCGGGTGAACGTGATCTGTCCGGGCTCGATCGACACACCGATGTTGCGCGACGCCATGCGTCGACGCGGTCGCGATCCCCAGGACGTCGCCGACCGGCTCAGCCTGCTCGGCCGATTCGGCACACCTGAGGAGATCGCCGCCGCCGCGCTGTGGCTTTGCTCCGACGCGTCCTCGTTCACGATCGGCCACGCACTCGCCGTCGACGCCGGCTATCTCGCTCGATGATGTTCGCCTCCTCGCCGGTACGCGCGGTCGTCTGGGATTTCGGAGGAGTGCTGATCACGCCGATCACACGCCTGCTCGACGAGATCGCCGCCTGGCATCAGATCGCGATGGTCGACATGCTCGACGTCTTGATGGGTCCGCGCGAGTCATCGACTCGCGATCACCCGTGGCATCGGGCCGAACGAGGCGAGATCCCAACCGACGCGTTGCAGGCGGAGGTCGCCCCCTTTGCCGCCGCGGCGGGGCTCACGTTGCGCGGTGACGAGTACGAGCGCCTGCTCTGCGGCGACTTCGAGGTGCACCACGACGTGGTCGGGCGCATCGTCGCCCTGCGCGCCGAGGGCTACCGGACCGCGTTGCTGACGAACAGCTTCAAGGAGTTCCGCGAACTCCTCGAAGCCAAGATCGACTTCGGGGCGTTCGATGTGGTCGTCGACTCCTCCGAGGTCGGGTGGCGTAAACCCGAACCGGAGATCTACGCCCTCACGACCGAGTTGGTCGGCGTGCCCGCCGATCAGATCCTGTACCTCGACGACTTCGAAGCGAATCTGGTCGGCGCACGGACTGCGGGATGGCGGACGATCCACGTCACCGACGTGGCAGATGCACTGGCCACGCTCGACCGGGCGCTCGCCGCATCGACGTGATCAGGGCAGCGCGTCGATGGTGACGGTGCCGAGGCTGCCGTCGATCGTGATGGTCGCCCCGTCAGGAATGCGCTTGGTGGCGTCGGCGATGGACGGGACGCACGGGATCCCGAGCTCGCGACTGACGATCACCGCATGCGTCGCGACTGCACCGATGTCCGTGATGACGCCCTCGACGACGAGGAACAGCGGCGTCCACGACGGGTCGGTCGACGGCGCAATGAGAATGTCGCCGGGTTCGAGCATTCCCGGGTCGCTGAGGTCGAGCATCACCCTGGCGCGGCCCGTCGCCTGCCCGGGCGAGCCGGCGACCCCGGTCAGCACGTCGCCCACCGCGACCGAGGTGTAGTTGCCCTCACCTCGGCGCTTCCAGGTGCTGAGCGGCGGTACGTCGCCGTTGACGATGTACGGCGGCTCGAGTTCGTACAGCGAGAGGTAGTCCGCCTCCCGTTCGCTCAACCGGGCGGTGAACGACGCCGGGTCGGCGAGGAAGCCGTCGAGTTCGTCGGCGAGCAACATGTAGATCTGCCGCATGTGCTGCAGGTGGCCACGATCCACCATCCGCCGGCCGACTTCGTCGAAGCACATCCGCACTTCGTTGTGGCAGCGGATGTTGCTCGACTTGATCCGCTCTCGGGCACCCATCCACACCTGCACCGTTCGGACGGCCGTCTGGAACGCGCCGAGTGCCTCCTCGTTGTCGGCAAAGGCTGCTTCGTACTTGTCGATGAGGCGTTGACGCTCAGCGATGCCGCGCTCCAACGATCGGGCGGGGTCGGCATCGTCGTCGGCGTGACGGGTCCGCTCGATCGCCTGGAGCAGCATCGTCGGGTTGGTCTCGTAGCTGCGCTGGTAGACGTCCCACTCGTTCGGTCCGCGACCACCGTGTTCGTACATGAATTCGTCGACCGCGCTCAGGAACCGCTGAGCGTCCGCCGAGTCGGATGCCGCGATGCGGTCGAGCAGGCCATCGAGTTCACCGTCGAACGCCGGCATGAGTTCCGCCGAACCGCGCACGATGCGCGAGATGTCGAAGATCCGCATGGCGATGCCAGCCGAGTCGACGTCCCCGATGCCGGTCATCAACTTGGCGATCGCGTCGGGCTCGACCTCGCCGAGGAGGGCGGGCAGCACGCCTGGGCCGACCGAGCTGCCCATCGAGGCCCACACGACCGACGAGAACTGCACTCGCAGGTGGCGCTGGATGCTGAACGCGCGAGCGACGAGCTGTTCGTCGGTCTGCACAGCGATGTCCGGTCGGCTGTCGCGGAGGGCCTTGGCCTCGAGCTTCTGCAGCTCGGCTTCGGGCACGGTCTCGGTGGTCGTGACCCACCCCATCGTCGCGCCGAGCTTCTTCGTCTTGCACTCGTCGTCGTGCCAATCGGCCGCGACGTAGGGCGGGATCGCCTGGCTGGCTCCGTCGAAGAAGGTGCGGTCGATCGCCTCCCACCCGGCGCCCGATCGAATGCCGAACAGCCGGGACTGTGTGAGCGAGTTGTAGAAGTAGCCGCCGAAGAGGCCGAAGGAACCGGGCGGGTCGCCGTACTCGATGCGGTCGAAGACCCCCATCTGCTCGAAGCCGTCGACGCAGCCCTGCACCGGGCCGGGCTCCCAACAGAACGTCCAGGCGAGCGGGCTCACGGGGTCGGCGAGCACCTCGCCGGCGTTACCTCGCGTGTAATCGGGGAACCGTTCGGTCGTGACCCGATCGCAGATCCAGCGGTCTCCAAGCATGTGTCCCATCCCCCAAGGATTCGTTTCGGACCAAGCCCCCTCAGCCGGTCGGGGCGAACTGTAGCCACTCACTCGTCTCGCTCCGAAAGAGAGGAGGCGAGTCGGTGAGCTCCTCGTGGATGCGGGGATGTGTTGGCGCTGGCGCGTGTCAGACGCAGCGGTTCCGGATCGTGCCGATGCCCTCGACCCAGGTCTCGAGGAGCTCGCCGGGCTGGAGGAATCGTGCCGGTTGGCGGGTGGCGCCGATCCCCGATGGCGTGCCGGTGAAGATGATGTCGCCCGGCAGGAGCGGTAGGACCGCCGAGAGGTCGGCTACGAGTCTTGGCACGCTGAACACGAGGTCGCTGGTGCGGGCGTCCTGCATCGTCTCGCCGTCGACCGAACAGCCGAGCGCGAGGTCGTCCGGGTCGTCGAACTCATCGACGGTCACGACCCATGGGCCGAGAGGGCCGAATCCACGATGCGACTTTCCGAGCGAGAACTGGCTGCCGGCCGCGAACTGGAGGATCCGGTCGCTGATGTCCTGGCCAACGGTCAGGCCGGCGATGTGGTTCCACCCATCAGCCTCGTCGACACGGTCGGCCTGCTTGCCGATGACAGCCACGAGTTCGACCTCCCAATCGGTCGCTCCGTTCGGGATCGTGACGTCGTCGAACGGGCCGGTGAGGCTGGCAGGGAACTTGGTGAACGTGGCGGGAACCGACGGGAGCTCCATGCCGGACTCGGCGGCGTGGCTCCGGTAGTTCAGCCCGATGGCGAACACCTGGCGGGGGTTCGGCACGGGGCAGCCCAGCTCGGCCTCCACGAGCGGACCGGTACCGGAGGTGACCCCGGCAGCGAAGTCGACGAACGCCGACCAGTCGGCGTACGGACCCATCGGGTCAGCGGAGAACTCGCCACCCGACGCTGACTCGATGTCGACGATCTCGTCTCCCACCACCAGCGTGGCGCGTCCGTTGACATTGGCGATCTTCATGGTGTCACTCCCCTGCTTTCGATTCGGTTGCTTCGATTCGACTGGTCAATCGTTGGCGGAGATCCGCGAGGAGCGCCACTGCGCCGGCGGTGTCGGAGGCCACACCGTGGACATGGAAATCCGGGCGCTGCAAGGCCCAGGTGGATCCATGCTCGGCGAACCAGTTCGCGTACGTTCGGTCGACGTCGACATCCGGCGTGACGGGAACGATGGCACCCGACTCGCCACGAAACCAGTCGGCGAGTTCAGCGTCGAGGTCGAGCGGCTGCGGCCTGACCGTCACGAGTCGCCAACCGACGCCGTGGGCATCGTCGAATCGTCGCAGCTCGTCGCCGACCTTCACCATCCCCTGCGGGAACACGTGGCCGGCGGCCGGGTCCTCCACCGGTAGGAGCGAGCTGGCGAGCGGCGGCAACGGAGGGATCGACGTCCGGCCCTCGGTCACGCCGGCGCTCATGATCTCGTCGCGGGCCGCGGCCTCGGCCGGGTCGGGCACGCAGATGATCTTGCCGAGTTCGATCGACAGGTCGATCACGCCACGCGCATGCGGAAGGCGCTCCTCCTCGTACGAATCGAGGACGGAAGCCGTGCTTCGGCCGGCGAGCACCGTGTCGAGCTTCCACGCGAGATTCGCCGCGTCGCGGATGCCGGAGCACATTCCCTGACCCGCGAACGGCGGCATCAGATGGGCGGCGTCGCCGGCGAGCAGCACTCGTCCCGTTCGCCACTGTTCGGCGTGGCGGGCGCTGAACGTGTACACGGCGTGCCGCTCGAGTGTGGCGTTCAGCGGTGTCACGTCCCAGGCGGCCAACAGTTTCCAGGCGGCGTCGACGTCGTTGAGGTCGTCGAGCGACTCCGACGGGAGCCGCATGAACTCCCAGCGCCGTCGTCCTGGCCCACCCGACACGGCCGTCGTGGGTCGGGTGGGGTCGCACACCTGCACGTTGATCGGGTCGTACACGCGCGGCTCGTTCAGGATGACGTCGACGATCAACCAGTCGTAGAAGAACCCCAAGTCGGTCGACGGGATGTCGAGCAGCTGTCGCACCGTGCTGTTCGCTCCGTCGCAACCGACGGCGTAGCGACTGCGCACCTCGTGGATTGCTCCGCCGCGATCGCGGGCGGTGATCGTGACGCCGTCGTCGTCCTGTGCGACGCCGACCGCGTCGACTCCGCGGTGCACGGCGATCGACGACAGCTCGCTCGCGCTGGCTTCGAGGCGGGCTTCGAGGGCCGGCTGGTTGAACATCGACGAGGGCGGCCATCCGTTGCGGCCCATCCCGACACTGCCGAACCGGACGAGCGTCGTGCCCGTCCCGTTCCGCCACTCGTACACGTCGGCCGGCTCGGAGATCTCGTCGAGTGATTCGCCGACCCCACACGACTGCAGGATGCGCCCCACCTCGTCGTCGAAATGCACGGCCCGCGGCATCGGGTACGCCTCGGGCCAGCGCTCGAGGACGGTGACGGAGTGTCCGTGTTGGGCCAGCAGGATCGCGAGGGTGCTGCCGACCGGCCCGTAGCCGACGATCGCGACGTCGCAGTCGAACTCGTCGCTGTTCGGGCTGCTCATACCTGGCGGAGCGGTTGGTGGCCCCAGGCGCTGATCTGGTCGTAGGCGCGGTTGTCGTCCCAGTCCGCCCCGACCGTCTTGGCGCCGTGGCCGACTTCGACCTGGAAGCCGGCAGGACTCGCGACGTAGAAGCTGAACATGCCGTCGTTGTCGTGGCGACCGAGCCCGTTCGGGATCGCCAGACCCGACGCCCAGGCGCGGTCGAAGGCGGCACCGACGTCGTCGCGATCGTTCGTCTCGAACATCACGTGATGGAGTGTTTGCGGCATGTCGAACGGTGCGCGTGCGAGTGCCAGCGTGTGGTGCCGCTCGTTGCAATGGTAGAAGCGCACTTCGAGCACGATCCCCCCGCCGAGGTCCATCTCCAGCCAGTCGGTCTGTTGCAGCCCGAGCACCTCGATGGCGAACTGGTGGGATTCGTCGAAGGCGGTGGTGGCGAACACGACGTGACCGAACCCGACGCCGTCGGTGTGGAACCCACCTGGCATCAGGCTCGACGCGAACGGCGTCGCGGCCTCGGCGAGTCCGGTCACGATCTCGACGCGAACACCCCACGGCGCCATCGTCGAGACGAGCCGCTCGACCCTGCGATCGGCGCACTCCCCTGCGGTGCCGACGACGATGTCCCCGGCGGCGGCCGCGATCCGATCGACCGTCGCGTCGAACGCCATGTCGTCCACGGCCTCGAAGCCGATGAACGTCGCGTCGTTGGCATCACCGGGTTCGACGATCAGTCGATGGACCTTGGCGTCGTCGCGCCAGGTCAGCGTGTCAGGAGCGACGACGTCGCCGGGAACGAGGCCGATGACCTCCCCGAAGAAGGCGTCGAGCGAGGTCGGTTCGGGCACCTGGATCCCCAGGTAGGCGAGTTCGAGGTGGTGGTACACATTGACAACCGTACGGCATCACAATAACTGTTGCAACAACTATCTTGGACGGCCTAGTTGAAGCGGGAGGCACCGAGGTCGTCACCCCAGAGCGCCTTCAGGAGCAACCGGTCGAGCTGCAGGGTCTCGTCGACCGTGAGGTTGTCCCACTGGGTGCGGTGCAGTTCATGTATTCGAGGCGTGACGTCGGCGAACACTTCACGCCCCTTCCGCGTGGCGCGCACGAGGACGCCGCGACGATCGGCCGGGTTCGGGAACCGTTCGGCCAGGCCGGAGCGTTCGAGGCGGTCGACGAGCCGTGTCGTGTCCGATGCCCGGTTGAGCAGCCCGTCAGCGATGGCGCCGATCGGCAGACCATCGGCCTCGGTCGCAGGGGTCAGACAGAGCACCCACAGCGCGACGTACTGGGCGTGCGTGAGGTCGGCCGTCTTGCAGATCGCTTCGAGTTGTTCGAGACTCCGATTCGCCAGCACCAAGACGTTCAGGTGCACGTTGCGCCCACGGGTCACGCCGCGCGGCTCACGAATTTGGCGGGGGCGGGGGGACGCGGCCATCGGCGCAGGATACGACACGGGACAATCACTTGCCTGCAAGCACGAAAGCTGTTGCAACAAACTTCGTGATACCAGCGACCGTGCGATCGTGATCTAGTTTGGATCAATGGCGCACCACGTCGACATCCACGCCCACTTCCTGCCCGACTCGTACCGACTGTTTCCGACGTTGGCGGGCGGCTGATGACGACCGAGGTCATCCTCACCGGCACGGGTGTCCCACACGCCCGACCCCACTGCGCGGGCGCTGGCACGCTCGTGCGCTGCGGCCACATCGCGTTGCAGTTCGACGCCGGACGCTCGACGGTCATGCGGCTGATGGAAGCCGGCACGCCGACGTTCGCGCTCAGCGCCGTCTTCCTCACCCACGTTCCCGACGCCGTCGCCTATCGGGTGGAGACGCCGGACGGTGCCGTCGTGATCTCCGGCGACACCCGGGTGTGTGACGAGGTCGAACAGCTGTCGCGCGGTGCCAACGTGCTCGTGCACGAGGCATGTCGGACGACGGCGTTGTCGGGCTTCATCGCCGGCACCCCGCTCGAAACGATCTTCAGCTACCACGCCGACACCGTCCCGCTCGGCGCGATGGCGGCCCGCGCCGGTGTGCCCCACGTGATGCTCACGCACCTGATTCCCCCACTCGGTGGACCGGAGGACGCCGCCGCGTTCGAGCAGGATCTCCGCGACGGCGGCTACGAGGGCGCCATCACGGTCGGCACCGACCTCGCGACCGCGACGTTCGGCAACGAGACCCCGCCTCGACCCGAGTAACGCAGCTGCGTTACGGTCCTCGGATGACCTGGGACTTCAAGACCGACGCCGACTACCAAGCCAAACTTGACTGGGTGGACACCTTCCTCACCGAGGAGGTCGAGCCGCTCGACTACGTGCTCGGCGACCCGTACGACAAGTCCGACGTGCGGGCGCTCGAGATCGTTCGCCCGCTGCAACAGCAGGTGCGCAACCAGGGATTGTGGGCCGCCCACCTCGGCCCGGAACTCGGCGGCCAGGGGTACGGCCAACTGAAGCTTGCGCTGCTGAACGAGCTGCTCGGCCGTAGCCGTTGGGCGCCGTCGGTGTTCGGCTGCCAGGCGCCCGACTCGGGCAACGCCGAGATCCTCGCCCACTACGGCACCGACGAGCAGAAGGCGAAGTACCTCCAGCCGTTGCTCGACGGGCTGATCTCGTCGTGCTACTCCATGACCGAGCCGCACGCCGGCGCCGACCCGACGCTGTTCACCACCCGGGCCCGTCGCGACGGTGACGAATGGGTGCTGAACGGCGAAAAGTGGTTCTCCTCCAACGCCCGCTTCGCCAGCTTCTACATCGTGATGGCCGTCACCGACCCCGACGTGAGCGCCTATCAGGGCATGAGCATGTTCGTCGTGCCGGCCGAGACCGATGGTGTCGAGATCGTCCGCAACGTCGGGCTGGGCGCCGAGGCGGAAGGCCACGGCACCCACGGCTACGTGCGCTACACCGATGTGCGCGTCCCCGCCGACCACGTGCTCGGCGGCGAGGGCCAGGCGTTCGCCATCGCCCAGACCCGCCTCGGCGGCGGCCGTATCCACCATGCGATGCGCACCATCGCCCAGGTCCGCAAGGCGTTCGACATGATGTGCGAGCGGGCCTTGAGTCGCGAGACCCGCACGGGTCCGCTGGCGTCGCTCGGCGTGGTGCAGGAACAGATAGCCGACAGCTGGATCGAGATCGAGCAGTTCCGCCTGCTGGTGCTGCGCACGGCGTGGATGATCGACGAGCACCAGGACTACATGCGGGTCCGCAAGGACATCGCGGCGGTGAAGGTGGCGATGCCGAAGGTGTACCACGACGTCGTCCAGCGGGCGATGCACCTGCACGGTGCGCTCGGCGTGTCGAACGAGATGCCGTTCACCTCGATGATGATCGGCGCCGAGGTCATGGCGATCGCCGACGGGCCGACCGAGGTTCACAAGGTCACCGTCGCCCGCCAGGTGCTGCGCGAGCACAAGCCCGTCGACGGCCTGTTCCCGAGCGCCCACATCCCCACCCGCCGCGAGGAGGCCCGCCGCAAGTTCGCCGGCGCCCTCGAACACATCGTCGGCAACGAGTGACACCGCACCGATGATCGACGGTGTCGACCTCGACCGACTCACCGCCTGGATGGACGGCGAGCACCTGGGATCCGGCCCACTCACCGACGTCGGGCTGCTTGCCGGCGGGACGCAGAACATCCTGCTGCAGTTCCGGCGCGCCGGCGAGCTGTACGTGCTGCGACGTCCGCCCGTCAACAAGCGCGACAACAGCGACGAGACGATGCGCCGCGAGGCGCGCGTCCTCGCCGCGATCGCCGACTCGGATGTGCCGCACGCCAGCCTGATCGCGGCGTGCCCGGACATCGAGGTGATCGGCGCCGCGTTCTACCTGATGGAGTCGGTCGACGGCATCAACCCGACGGTCGAGTTGCCCGCCCTGCTGCGCGACGACTCGAGCAAACGCTTCGAGTTCGGCCTGGCGATGGCCGACGGCGCCGCCTCGATTGGCGCCGTCGACCACGTCGCCGCCGGGTTGTCCGATCTGGGTCGGCCGGACGGCTACCTCGAACGCCAGGTCGAGCGTTGGCGCCGTCAGCTCGACTCGTACTCGTCGATCGAGAACTACGCCGGGCCTGACATCCCGCATGTACAAGCGGTCGCCGACTGGCTCGATGCCAACCGGCCGGCAGCGTTCGAGCCCGGCCTCATCCACGGTGACTACCACCTGGCCAACGTGATGTGCGCGTACGACCATCCGGCGCTCGCAGCCATCATCGACTGGGAGCTGACCACGATCGGCGACCCGCTCATCGATCTCGGCTGGCTGCTCGCCACGTGGCCCGATGCGGGCGATCCAGCGGGTGGCGCGGTCACGCCGGTCCAGCCCTGGGACGGCTTTCCCGGTCGTGGCGATCTGATCGACCGGTACGGCGAACGCAGCGACCGCGACCTCGCGGCCATCGACTGGTACGAGGTGCTCGCCTGCTACAAGCTCGGCATCATCCTCGAGGGCTCACACGCTCGGGCCGACGCCGGCCTCGCCCCACGCGAGATCGGCGACCGCTTGCACGCGTCGACCGTCTCGCTGTTCGAGCGCGCCGCCCGCCGGATCAGACAGGCATGACCCAAGCATGACAGGGCAATGACGAAGGCCGGCACCAACGGCGACACCCGCACGGCGTTGCTGGACGCGGCACTCGCACTGTTCGCCGAACAGGGCGTCGAGCTGCCCTCGATGCGCGAGATCACCCGCGCCGCCGACCAACGGAACACGAACGCACTGCAGTACCACTTCGGCGACCGTGCAGGTCTGCTGCGCAATCTCCTCGACCGGCACGGCGAAACCGTCGACCACCACCGCGAATCGCTCCTCGACGAGATCGAATCGAGTCACGAGCCGGCCCTTCGTCCCGTTGCCGCCGCGCTCGTCGCACCGATCGCTGTCCTCCTCACCGACGACAGCGGTCGGCAGTACCTCCAGCTCACCGCAGAACTGGTGGCCCGCCCGTTGCACTTCGGTGGATTGGTCGACCTCGTCACGCAGCGGCCGAGCCTCGTACGGTGGAGCCAACTCGTCGAACCGTTCCTGCCGCCGAAGGCTGTCGGTCGGCCGCTCCATCGCCGTTTCACCGCCATCCGGTTCGTCCACAACGAACTCGGCTCCCGCGCCAAGGAACGACAGCGGCTGGCAGATCACCGATTGTTCACCAGCCATCTCATCGACGTCGTGTGCGGTTTGCTGACCGCTCCGGTTTCCACCGAGACGTCGGCGCTCCTCGATTCATGACACTAGGAGCCCTCACATGAACGACATCCTGGTCGAGATCGACGATCCGAAGGCGATGGCGGTGTTCCGATGATCCGGCTCCGACAGGTCGCGCTCGTCGCGCACGACCTCGACGCGGTCCTCGTCGAGCTGAAC
>JANNNB010000152.1:0-5845 GCA_031398325.1 Actinomycetes bacterium | reverse complement strand
AACGCAGCAAACTCCGCCAACCCACGATCCGACAACGTCTTCGAAATCGCCGCCGTCAACGTCGTCTTCCCATGATCAATATGACCCATCGTCCCAATATTCACATGCGGCTTGTTGCGCTCGAACTTCTGCTTACCCATGGTTACGTCTCACTCCTGCGATGAATTTCGATTGACTTCGAGTTGGTGTTCAGTTCTCGGTGTTCGTGGTTCTGGTAGCGGCGATCGGACTTGAACCGATGACCTTCCGATTATGAGCCGGATGCTCTGACCAACTGAGCTACGCCGCCAGGGGTTTGGCTCGCGCCCGGGCGAACCCGACCGCTTGGTCGAGCCCTCGGCGGGGATTGAACCCGCGACCCCCTCCTTACCATGGAGGTGCTCTGCCACTGAGCTACAAGGGCGATCTGCAGCGCGACGCCCAGAGTTGCGGTCTGGAACGCCGAGCGTTGTCGGCACTCCCGAGACGGGAGCACCCTTCGAGACCTGCCGAGACAGACTCTCCCAAGTGCCGGGGCACCCTTCGGGACGCGGCACCGCCGCGACCAAGCGGGAAAGTGTAGCGGCGGGGGTCCGACATGCACCCGCGCGAATGCGGGCGATTCCGCCCGACACAAGGTCCTGTGGTGCCGCTCGGGGCGACCAGTACGATCGCCCGGCGATGCCAGCTGAATCGAACGTCTCGGGTGTGGTGGACGTTCGCCTGGCCACGCCCGACGATGCACCCGCCATCCGCACGATCTACAACGTCGAGGTCGAGAACCACACGAGCACCTTCGATCTCGTTCCGCGCACGCTCGAACAGCAGCGGGCGTGGCTCGACGAGCGGTCGGGGGCGTTCTCGGCGGTCGTGGCGACGCTCAGGAGCGAGCCGGACATCGTCGTCGGCTTCGCGGCCCTGTCGACGTACAAGGAGCGCGCCGCGTATCGCACCACGGTCGAGAACTCGGTCTACGTCTCCCGCGAACACGGCGGACTCGGCATCGGCACCGCCTTGATGCGGCATCTGATCGGGGTGGCGCGCGAATCGGGCTTCCACGCCATCGTCGCGCGCATCGAAGCATCGAGCGAGGCGTCGCGCGGACTGCACGCCTCGGTCGGTTTCGAACTCGTGGGCGTCGAACGCGAGGTCGGGCGCAAGTTCAACCGCTGGCTCGACGTCGCAATCATGCAACTGATGCTCTGAACAGATCTTCGGGGATTTTCCGCGAGGATGTCGATTCGACGCCCGTCGTTCGTCGATGTGGTGCCGGCACGTCCGTCGGCGGCACTCGCCCTGCGTGGCAGTGACGACAGAAAGAGGAGAACCCATGGCCCAGTATCTGATGTCCGTCTGGCACGACGAGGTGTACGAGGACAACGACTTCGACGACCCGGAGACACAGCGCCTCTTCGCCCAGGTCGACGCGTACAACAAGGCGATCGAAACCGCCGGCGTGTGGGTCTTCGGCGGCGGACTGCAGCCGAACACCACCGCCACCGTCCTGCGTGCAGCCGACGGGCAGGTGTCGATGACCGACGGTCCGTACGCCGAGTCGAAGGAGCAGATGGGTGGCTTCTGGGTCATCGACGCCCCCGATCTCGACGCCGCGCTCGACTGGGCAGCCAAGGCATCTGCCGCCTGCGAAGGCCCGGTCGAGCTCCGACCGTTCCAGACCGGCTGAACCCACGCCGGAGCGATGCGAATGACCGCGGGTGCACCCGGAGGCGCCGCCATCGGCGCCGACGAACTGGCACGCGTGTTCACGTGCGAGATCGGACGCTGCACCGCCACGTTGATCCGCATCCTGGGCGACATCGACCTCGCCCAGGATGCGGTCGCGGAGGCATTCGCCGTTGCGGCGGAACGTTGGCCCGTGACGGGCATGCCGGCGAATCCGGGGGCGTGGATCACCACGACCGCCCGCAACCGGGCCTTCGACCGGTTGCGCCGTGAATCGACCCGCACGAACCGCTACGTCGCCGCCTACCGCCTGGCCGACACCGAGATGACCGACGATCCGAGATCCGACGCCGACGCCGGACGCGACCCGGAAGCGCGCGAGCTGGACCAGCTGGCCGACGTGATCGCCGATGACCAGCTGCGCCTGATGTTCCTCTGCTGTCACCCGGCGCTGTCACCCGACGCACAGGTGGCCCTGACCCTGCGACTGCTCGGCGGCCTCGACACGACCCAGATCGCACACGCGTTCGTCGTGCCCGAGCCGACGATCGCCCAGCGGATCGTGCGGGCGAAGCGCAAGCTGCGCGACAACCACGCCAGCTACCGGATCCCGCCCGCAGCCGAGCTCCCCGACCGGCTCGGCGTGGTGCTCGCCGCCATCTCCCTGATCTTCACCGAGGGCCACACCGCGACGAGCGGCCCGCGGCTCTCGCGCGTCGACCTGTCCACCGAGGCGATCCGACTCGGTCGGGTGCTCGTCGAACTGATGCCTGACGAGCCGGAAGCGGTGGGCTTACTCGCGCTCATGCTGCTCACCGACGCACGCCGGGACGCGAGGACGGCACCCGACGGTTCGATGGTCCGGCTCTCCGAGCAGGACCGAACGGCGTGGAATCGGGAGCAGATCGTCGAGGGCCACGATCTCGTGCGAGCGTGCCTGCGTCGCAACCGGCCGGGGCCGTTCCAGATCCAAGCGGCGATCGCTGCGGTCCATGCCGATGCCATCACCGCGGAGCAGACCGACTGGCACCAGATCGTCGTGCTCTACGACCAGTTGACTGCGCTGCAGCCGAGCGCAGTGGTTGGCCTCAACCGGGCGGTGGCCGTCGGCGAGCAGCTGGGTCCTGACGCCGGCCTGCAAGCGCTCGCGACGATCGACGTCGACGACCTGGCGACGTACCAGCCGTACCACGCCGTGCACGCCGACCTGCTGGCTCGCGCCGGACGTCGGAGCGACGCGGTCGCGGCCTACGACCGCGCGATCGCACTGACCTCGAACCCGTCCGAGCGGGCGTTCCTCGTGGCTCGACGACCAGAACAGCTGGCCTGAAACGACGATGGCCCGGACCCTGCGGCCCGGACCGTCATCGACGATTGCTTCGAGATGCACTCGGCATCGCGTGGTGGGCCGGGAAGGATTCGAACCTTCGAAGGCTACGCCGGCAGATTTACAGTCTGCTCCCTTTGGCCGCTCGGGCACCGACCCATGTTCCACTTGCTGGTGACCGCTCCGTCCGACGAGCGACCACCGGACGAGGCGGTCAGAGCGTACCGGTCGGAGTTACCCTCGCGACATGCCAAGTTTCGACGTCGTGTCCGAAGTGGACGCACAAGAAGTCCGCAATGCCGTTGATCAAGCCCAGCGCGAGATCGCGACGAGGTTCGATTTCAAGAACACGAACTCCTCCATCGACCAGAAGGACATGGTGATCACGCTCGCCACGATGAGCGAGGACCGCCTCAACGCGCTGCGCACCGTGCTCGAGGAGAAGCTCGTGAAGCGCGGCGTGTCACTGCGCGGCGTCGACTACGGAGACGTCCAGGAGGCGACGCAGAACACGGTGCGTCAGGTCGTGACCATCAAGGTCGGCATCTCCTCGGAAAAGGCTCGCGAGATCAACAAGCTGATCAAGGAGAAGGCCGAAAAGGGCACCTCCAGCCAGACCCAGGGCGACTCGATCCGGGTCACGGCGAAGAAGCGCGACACGTTGCAGGGTGTGATCGCCATGTTGAAGGCCGAAGACATCGGCATCCCGCTGCAGTTCGAGAACTTCCGCGACTGACACAACGCTGGTGCCTGACCCCAGCGTTACGTCAATCGGCGGGTTCGACGACCGGAGGCGGTGGCGGCGTCACGATGGGCTCGACCGCGGCGCGCGCTGCGGCCGCGGCGTCGGCGGGTGATTGGTCGACCGGACCGGTCGCGAGTTGGGCGCCGACTTTGCTCGCCGCAAGACGATCGAGCGCTGCGGTGATCTCGGCGTCGCCGCCGCCCGCTGCGAGTACGCCCGACACGGTGGCCAACTCGGCAGAGCGCCAGCCGATGAGTTCGCTCGCCACGCCGAGACGTGTCGAGACGACGGTCTGGGCACCAGGGTCGCAGGACTGCATCTGCAGGTTCCCGTCGGCACCGACGGAGAACGCGCCGGCCATCTCGGGCGGGGTGAGCCCGACCCACGATTCCATCGCTCCACGAAGCGTCTGGGTCTGGATGAGGTCACCACCCGAGAACGTCGCGTACGCACAGGTCGTCCCCGCACGCTCGGTGATCGTCAGCGCACTCTCCACGATCGACTCGCTCGCTGCGTACGCCGTCGGCGCATCGAGGAAACCGGCGAACACGAGGTACCAGAAGCTGCGATCCATCGCCGCCGGCGAGCCGACGGCGACGTCGCCCTCGGTGAGGGTCGCGGCGCTGGCCAGTTCGAGCAGTTCGGAGGCAAGGCCGCCGGCCCAGGTGGGTTGCGGAGCATCCAGCGAGCTGAGGGGGTTTTCCGCTCCATCGGCGACCGGAGCCAGCAGCGGTGCGTACATCGCCGGCGCGAGGGTCTCGTACGAGAGCACGGCCGGCAAGTAGAGCAGCGGGCCTGTCGGCGGGGCGGCGAGTTCCGTGTCGAACTCGCTCGCGGCGAGGATCGCCGCCGCCTGCGCCTCGACCTCGGCGCTCGTCATCGCGGCCCCGTCGAGGGTGCGGTCGGCCTGGCCGATCGCCCACCCGAACTGCTGGTCGAGCCACGCCGTCGCCATCGCAGACGTCAGCTCGGCCCCGAGCGTCGGCGTGACCAACGCATCGTCGTGATAGATCTGCCCGTCGACGGTCGAGTACATGGCCGGCTCCCATCCGGCGAGCAGTTCGGCCATGCCGTCTTCGGTGACCTCACCGGTCGCGAGACCGAGCGCCCGCCACGTCGGGACCTGCGCCGCGAAGTCGCCTGCGAGCTGTGCCGTCGACCTCGCCTGATACGGGGTCGTCGGTTCAGCCGTGACCGTCAACGGCTCGGCGAACTCCGTTACCGTGACCGCCTCGACGGCCGTCGCGTACGGCTTCGCGCTCTCGTCCCAGTCGTCGGGGAAGAGATACGGACGTCCGAAGACGATCCCGGCGGCGACGATCGCGCCGAGGACCACCAACAGGAACACCAACTTGAGCCCGCTCCTCCCGCGTCGCTTCTTCGCCGGCGCCCGATGCGGAATCTCCACCGCCAGCGGGCTGACCGGGGCGGCGAGTCGAGCGCCTGACTGATCAGGCTGCGTTGCCGGCGGGAGCGTGATCGGGCCGGGTTGCGATCCGGGGATGAGCGGAGCGGCACCAGCGTCGATCGTTGCGACCGTCGTGGTGGGGACCGCGTTCGGAGCGTCCGACGCCGGAGCCTCCTCGGAGACGTACGGCTGGACGGGTGTCGCCTCCCGAATCGGAGGCAGCAACATGTCGGGCGCAGGATCGACCGTCGCTTCGGGCGCGGGCGGGACGTCGGCATCGAGGCTGCTCCCCGGCTCGACGACGACACGGTCATCCGCGAGCGCAATGGGAGCGAACGACACATGGAACTCAGCGAACGGGGCCTCGTCGGCCGGCGCGGGGCCGATGGTCGCCGGGGTGGCCGGACCAGAGGGAACCAGTACCGGGGCGGGGGGCGGTGGCGGCGGCGAGCTCACGTCACCGAGATGAAGGCTCAACGAGACAGGGGCCGATTCACCGGCGGCGCCGCCGCTCGTGACAGGAGGCGGCGGTGGCGGTGCGGCACCGATGGTCGGAACGGGGCCCGACGGCTCTGCGTCCGCCTGCGGCGACGGTTCGCTACTGCGGTCCGCGCTCGGTTTGCGATCGACGATCGACTCCCACGTCAACGTCGGCAACGTGGAACGCTCGCTTTCCGGCGGACTCATGAAGGCACCATCGGCA
>JANNNB010000123.1:0-16983 GCA_031398325.1 Actinomycetes bacterium | reverse complement strand
CTGCATGGCCCGCAGGATCTGCCCGTCGTCGGAGTACAACACACCGGGATACGCCATGAACAGCTTGAAGCTGGTGATGCCCTCGTGGTCGACGAGGTACGTCATCGCCTTCAGCGACTCCTCGTCGACGCCACCGATGATCTGGTGGAACGCATAGTCGATCGCACACTGGCCGGCGGCCTTGTCGTGCCACGCCCCGAGCGAATCCTGGACGCTGCCGCCCGTGTTCTGCACGGCGAAGTCGACGATCGTGGTGACGCCGCCCCACGCCGCGGCGCGGGTGCCGGTCTCGAACGTGTCGGACGCCTCGGTACCACCGAAGGGCATCTGCATGTGGGTGTGCACGTCGATGCCGCCGGGCACCACGTACTTGCCGGTGGCGTCGACGGTGCGATCGGGGGCGATCCCCATCGATGCCGCCTGGCCGGGCGCGAGGATGGCGACGATCTTCTCGCCGTCGATCAACACGTCGCCGTCGCGACGACCGACGGCCGAGACGATGGTGCCGCCGGAGATGAGTGTCGTGGCCATCGTGATCAGCCCTCCACGATCTCGCCGTAGGCGTCGGGGCGGCGGTCGCGGTAGAACGCCCAGCCGTCGCGGACCTCCTTGATGCGGTCCATGTCGAGCTCGCGGATGATGAGCTCCGGCTTGTACGCGTCACCTTTGTCCCCGACGTAGGCACCACGGGGGTCGACGAAGTAGCTCTGCCCGTAGAAGTCGTTCTCACCCAGATCTTCGATGCCGACCCGGTTGATCGCGCCGACGTAGTACATGTTCGCGACGGCGGCGGCCGGCTGCTCGATCGACCACAGGTACTCCGACAGTCCGCGGTGCGTGGCCGACGGGTTGAACACGATCTCGGCGCCGTTGAGGCCGAGGATGCGCCAGCCCTCGGGGAAGTGACGGTCGTAGCAGATGTAGACGCCGACCTTGCCGACAGCGGTGTCGAAGATCGGATACCCGCCGTTGCCGGGCCGGAAGTAGAACTTCTCCCAGAACCCCTTGACCTGCGGGATGTGCTGCTTGCGGAACTTGCCGAGGTACGTGCCGTCGGCGTCGATCACGGCGGCGGTGTTGTAGTAGATCCCGGGCTGCTCGATCTCGTACATCGGCAGCACCATCACCATGTTCAGCTCCATGGCGAGGGCCTGGAAACGTTTGGTGGTCGGGCCGTCGGGGATGTACTCGGTGTACTCGTAGTACTCCGGATCCTGCACCTGGCAGAAGTACGGCCCGTAGAACAGCTCCTGGAAGCAGATGATCTGCGCACCCTCGGCGGCCGCCTCGCGGGCGGCGTCCTCGTGCTTGACGATCATCGACTCCTTGTCACCGGTCCAGTCGGTCTGCAGCAGCGCGGCCTTGATGATTCTCGCCATGGTGTCCCCTCCTCGTCGTTGGTTGTCACCCGTCATGCCAGGTAGAGCCGACAATAGTGACACACCTGGGAGGGGACAACCGGCGGCCGTGGCCGACACAGACCGTTCACAATCCGCGACCCGGTGACCTGCAGCGACGTGCCTCGATCGGTGCGCTAGAAACGTGCGATGCCGACGTTCCGCTCCGCATGGCACTGGGTGTTCGGCAAGCATCCGCCCCGCCCACCCGATCCGGAACGCACCGTCGAAGCGGCGTGGGTCCCGTTCTGGCAGGCCCAGATGATCGTCGACGAACTCGTCGCCGAGGGCATCCCGGCGGTGATGACCGAGGACTTCGGCGTGACGATCTCGATGTACAACCGCGAGACGATGGCGCGCATCTTCGTCACCGAGGACCGCAAGGCAGACGCCGAGGCCCTGATCGAGGAGATCACCGGCATTCCCCCGGCCCACCGCCACTTCTGAGCCCGTCATTCCACGTTTGTGACAAGAAGTTGGAGGACCGGGTCTCCAACTTCTTGTCGCAAACGTGGATTTTCCGTCGGGATGGGGTGAGTGCCCACGTTCGGGTATGCACGATCAACTTGTCCGCATCGCATCGCAGCAAGAGGGGCTCCTGAGCACCGAGCAGATCCGGGCCGCCGATCTGACCGAATGGCGCCGACGGCAGCTCGTCGCAAGCGGATGGCTGCGACCGGCGGCACCTCGCGTGTTTGCGGTGAGGGGCGTGCCGGAGACCCATCGGTACCGACTCCGGATGGGTCTACTCAACCTCGGCGAGCGGAGCTGGGTGAGCTACGAGGCTGCTGCGACGTTGCACGATCTCGATCGGTCGAAGCCGAACGCCGTGGAGTTCACCGTCGACCGAAGCCGGCGCAACTACGGATTGCCGTTCACCGTCCACTCCACCACCCGACTGAAACCGATCGACCTGGTGGAGGTGGCGGGATTCCGATCCATGTCAGCCACGCGGACGATCATCGACTTGGCGCACGCTCGTGCCCACCCGGCGCGCATCGAAGCAGCGATCGACAGCGCTGTTCGCCTCGGCCTGTCGTCACCTGAAGTCATCTCGTCGAGGCTGGCGACCCTGCGGGGATCTGGCAGATGGGGGTGTCGCCTGATCGAAGATCTCGTGGTCGACGCGGGAGGCCACACGATGCTCGAACGCCGGTTCCTGCAACTCGTCCGAGAAGCTGGTCTACCGAGACCGCGCACCCAGGTCGTCCACCGCAAGAACGGTCGCCATGTCGCACGCGTCGACTTCCTCTTCGACGAGGCGGGCATCGTCGTCGAGGTGTCCGGAACACATGGACATTCGAGCCCGACCGAGCGGGCGCGCGATGCGCAGCGCCGCAATGAGCTCCAGGACATCGGCCGAAAGGTGTACGAGTACACCTGGGATGACGTGACCAAGCGTCAGCCCTTCGTCCGCCGAACCCTCGTTCGACGCTTCCGAATTGCTGCCTGACCCGTCAGATTCCACGTTTGTGGCAACAGATCGGAGAACCGGGTCTCCAACTTCTTGTCGCAAACGTGGATTGACGTCAGATGGCGGAGTGGCGGAGTAGCTCGTGGGCCATGGGGCATTCGGGGGTGATCGCCGGCGGACCCATGGGGACGCGGCCGTGGCGGCCGACGACGTCGGTGACGAGCGATGTCGGGAGCACCTCGACGTCGAGTTCCCATGGATCGCGGTCGGTGGTCATCGCATCGATGCGGGCGACCATGGCATCGATGTACCCGCTCGGTAGACGACGGCCAAGTCCGGTGATGAGCCACACGGGCGTGCCGAACGCCGACGCCGCGGCGGCGATCGTCGACGACCCGAGCGGCACGATCGCCCGAGTCGAATCGGTCGCCAGTGCCTCGACGAGCACGAGATCGGCGTGGCGACACGCGACCCCTGCTGCGCCGGAGTCGACCGGCTCGTAGTCGACGTCGTAGCGCTCGAGGCGGCGCACGAACGAGGTCGCATTGTGGCCGGCATCGAGGGCCAGGACCCTGACATCGCCTCGGCGGATCAGGCCCTCCCCCACGACCTCGGGAGCGCCGATGGTCACGACCGTCGCGTCGTCCGGGAGCGCGGCGCCGAGCTCGGCGCCGGTATTGTCGTTGCGGATCTCGTCGGCGAGCTCCCAGACCGCATCGAACGGTTCCGACGAGGTGGTCACGTTGGCACACAGCCACCACAGCGGCCCCACGAACGGATGTCGCTCGACGATCCGGCGGCACGCCACGACCAGGCCGGACGGATCGACCCGCAGCGACCCCAAGGCATGAGCGGTTTCCTCGGCCAATGAGGCGGGATCGGCCCCCTGCGCCCTGGCGACGTACCGGAGATGCTCGATCGGATGCACGTCGCCGACGGTACTCCAGCAGCAGAGAAACGGACTGTCGGAGAGCCGGCACGTTCGCTGATTCCGTGCCGCCCGCCGTGATCAAGGTTGGTGCGCGGTGCCTGACCCCGCGCACCAACTTGCGGGGCGAGCGCAGGATCGTCGACAGGAAGTGGGCCGTGTGGCGCCACGGTCGCTACGATCGCTCGCCGTGGCCGACACCACTCCCAACTCCAGCGCGGCGCTCACGGCGCCGATCGGCAGGCAGCTGCCGCCCGACCTCGTGTTGACGCCGATGGTCCACGGTGCCGCGGCCCAGAGTCGTCCGCTCATGGACTTCCTGACCACGTTTCATCTGGCGTCGGTGATCCTCGATCCGTACACGAACGAGAGCAGCTGGATCCTGCGAGCGGCGACTCGGATCCTCGAGCCGTTCCGCGGATCCGATGCCCGGATCAACCTCGTCGTCACGTCGGGCCCGAAGGACGCGCAGGCCTTCCTCGGCCCGCTCGCCGAGCAGTTCCTGGTGTTCTGCGACGCCGATCGAGAGCTGGTCAAGGCGATCGGGCTGAGCGAACTCCCTGCGTTCGCGTTCATCCGCGTCGACGGCGTCGTGGCCGCGTGTGCGCAGGGTTGGAACCCGCACGAGTGGGGAGCGGTGGCGGACTCGATCGCCGAAACCACGTGGTGGTCGTCGATCACCGTGCCGGGGCCGAACGATCCTGGCGCTTTCCGCGGTTCGCCAGCCCTCGGCTGAACCCGTGCCCGCCGACGGCGCGCACCGAAACGTCCCGTTGCCGGATCTGCCGATCGTCGACGTCCTCGACGAGCTTCGCATGGCGCTACGCGAGCATCGCAGGGCGATCGTGGTCGCTCCCCCCGGTGCCGGCAAGACGACGGTGGTGCCGCTGGCCCTGCTCGACGAAACCTGGTTGGCCGGTCGGCGCATCGTGATGCTGGAGCCTCGGCGCCTCGCGACCCGCGCTGCGGCGCAACGGATGGCAGCCACCACGAGCACGCCGGTCGGATCGCTCGTCGGCTACCAGACCCGCGACGAGCGCCACATCGGGGCCGACACTCGGATCGAAGTCGTGACCGAGGGTGTGCTGACCCGTCGGCTCCAGAACGACCCCGAGCTGCCGGGGGTGGGCGCGGTGATCTTCGACGAAGTGCACGAACGCAACCTGACCGGCGACACGGCGCTCGCATTCGCGATCGAGGTGGCGGCAACGATTCGGCCCGACCTCGTGCTGGTCGCGATGTCGGCGACGCCGGACACCGACGGCTTGCGGCGCGTCCTCGACGCTCCGGTGATCGAGAGCGACGGTCGGATGTTCCCGGTCGACGTCCGATGGTTGCCGCGGGCCCCTGCCAACGCGCCACGGGCCGGTGCGGCACGTGGGGGCCGGTCGGGGAGCAAGAGACCTCGACCCGGTCGCGCGCCCGGTCTCGACTCGATCGACGGCGACGTCGTCGCAGCGGTCGGTCGCGCGCTCGCGTCCGATCCGGGCGACGTGTTGGTCTTCCTGCCGGGGATCGGCGAGATCCGCCGGGTCGAGCGGTCGCTCACGAGCGGGTCGACCGCCGTGCCGCCCGACGTCGACGTGTACGCGCTCGCCGGAGCGCTGACCCTCGACGAGCAGGACCGGGCGCTGGCCCCCTCGCCACCCGGACGCCGACGGGTGGTCCTGTCCACCGACATCGCCGAGACGTCGCTCACCGTTGACGGTGTACGGATCGTCATCGATGCCGGACTCGCCCGCGAGCCACGCTTCGACGTGCGCACGGGACTCAGTCGATTGACGACGGTGACGACGAGCCGGGCCTCGGCCGACCAGCGCGCGGGCCGGGCCGGCCGTGTGGAGCCCGGTGTCGCGTATCGGCTCTGGAGCAAGATCGAACACGGGAGCCGCCAACGGCACCGTGCGCCGGAGATCCTGCAGGCCGACCTCGCCGGTTTCGCCCTCGAACTCGCCGCGTGGGGTGTCACCGGTGACCTCGAATTCATCGACCCGCCGCCGCTGCGAGCGCTCGATCAAGCCCGTGCCCTGCTCACCGATCTGCGCGCGCTGGACGAAGCGGACGGGTCGATCACGCCGCTCGGCCGAACGATGCTCACACTGCCGGTGCATCCGCGACTGGCGCGCATGGTGGCGGTCGAGCGGTCGATGCTCGCGTGCGTCCTTGCGTGCCTCGTCGACGAGCGCGACATCCTGCGCGGTCGTCCCGACGATCTCCCCGCCGACGTGAGCCTGCGGGTCGGGGTGGTCGCCGGCATCGCGGGGCACGACGCCGCGGATCGCGGGGCCGTCCACCGCCTGCGTGATCGGACGATCGACTTGGCCCGGCGGGCGGGGATCACCCCGGACCTCGATTCGATCGACCTCGACGTGATCGGCGCGACGTTGTTGCTCGCCTATCCGGACCGGGTCGCCGGGCGCCGACGGGTCGGGCAGTTCCAGACTCGCGCCGGCGGTGGGGCCTGGTTGCCCGACGATGACTCGCTCGCCGCCGAGGAGTTCATCGTCGCGGCCGACCTCGACGGACGCGGTGATCGGTCACGGATCCGTCTCGCCGCAGCGATCGACGCCGCGGACGTCGTCGCGGCGTTCGGGTCGGAGATCATCGAGCAGCGAGATCTGACCTGGGATCCGGACCGCAACGATCTCGTCGACATCGTCGAACGCCGACTCGGTGCGATCCGGCTCGGTCGGGCCACGCGCCTGCCGGCGCCGGGTGCCGAGACCACCGCCGCTCTGCTGCGGCGTGTGGCCCACACCGATCTCGACGTCCTCGGCTGGACCGCTGCCGAACTCTCGCTGCGTGATCGCGTCACGTTCCTGTATCGAACGATCGGTGAGCCGTGGCCTGACTGGTCGACGTCTGCGCTCATCGCGTCGCTCGACGACTGGCTCGAACCATTTCTGCCATCAGCGACGGGTCGCGCCGACCTCGAACGGCTCGACCTCGCCACGGTCCTGCGATCACAGCTTCCGTGGCCGATGGGCGCCGACCTCGATGCGTTGGCCCCGGCTGAGCTCGCGCTACCGACCGGACGCACCGCGACGATCGACTACTCGGCCGCGCAACCGACCACCTCGGTGCGGGTCCAGGACCTCTTCGGGGTGACGACCCATCCGCTCGCCGGCGGGACACCGATCGTCCTGCAGCTGCTGTCCCCGGCTGATCGCCCCATCCAGGTGACCGCCGACCTGCCCGGATTCTGGGCGGGGTCATGGGCCGAGGTGCGCAAGGAGATGGCCGGCCGATACCCGAAACACCAGTGGCCGATCGATCCGGCGACCGCACCGCCGAAACGTCTGAAGGACCGTTGATGCTCGGCCTGTCGGCCGGCGCCATCGCTGCGTGCCTGCTCGCCGTCTACGTCGGTGCCACGGTCCAGGCATCGATCGGCATCGGCGTCGGGATGATCGCGTCGCCGGTGCTGGCCTTCGTCGATCCGGAGTTCATCCCCGCTGCGATCCTGATCTGCATCCTGCCGATGACGTTCACCGTCGCGTGGGCCGACCGCGCGCACATCGAGCGTCGTGGAGTCGGCGTCGCACTGATCGGTCGCGTCCCAGGGATCGTCATCGGTGCGTATGTGGCTGCGTCGCTGTCGAACACCGTGCTCGCCGTCCTCGTCGCCGCGTCGGTGCTGTTCGCCGTGGTGGTGTCGCTCACGGCGAGGCGCTTTCGCCCGAGCGACTCGTCGCTCATGCTCGCCGGGATGGCATCGGGGTTCACGGGCACGACGACCGGTGTGGGCGGCCCGCCGATGGCATTGACCTACCAGCACACCGATCCCGCGACGATGCGCTCGACGATGGCGGCCTACTTCTCCGTCGGGTCGCTGCTCTCGATCGGAGCGCTCGTCATCGCAGGTGAGATCGGGGTGCGCCAGTGGCAGCTCGCGGCACTGCTGCTGCCCGCCGTCGGACTCGGTGTGTGGACCTCTCGCCGCTATCAGGACCGCCTCGACCCTGCGACGATCCGTCCGGGCGTACTCGTCATCTGCACCATCGCGTCGATTGCGCTCCTCGTCGAAGCGTTGTGATGCGCAGACTCCGGCACGAGGTCGGCACTCGACGTTGTGACAAGGAATCTGCGGAACGGGTCTCCGATTTCTTGTCGCAAACGAGTCATGACGGGCGGGGGGCGGGCAGTGGCAGCCAGCGGGAGGGGTTCGGCCGTTCTACGCTGATGAGCCATGTCAGCGTGGCCACATCTGGTTCGGCGGGCATCGTGGCTGGCGGTGGCATCACTGCTGATCGGGGCGTGCGGCGCTCGGCAGGCGCTTCCTGAACCGATCACGGCGGGCTCGGCGTGCGTCGGGTCGACGAGCCCGGCCTCGTTGACGTCGCTGTTCGATCAGGAGCCCGGCGGGCTCGTCGCTGCGGACTACCAGCGGGCCATCCCGCTGCCGGACGGTCGAGTGCTCTGGCTGTTCCAGGACGCCTCGATCCGGCTGCCGCCTCCACCACCGCCACCACCGCCCGTCGATCCGCTCGCACCGATCCCGGTTCCGCCCGACCCCGGGACGCGGCTGATCCACAACGCGGCGCTGATCCAGACCGGCACGTGCTTCGACCTCCTGCGAACGGGCACCGACGCCGACCCCCTTCCCTGGCTGATGGCAGCCCAGACCACCCCGTACGCGCACTGGTTCTGGCCGCTCGATGCCACGATGGGGCCCGACGGACGGCTGTACGTGTTCATGGCCGAGATGGTCGAGCGCGGCCCGCTGTACCTGTCGATCACCGAACCGATCGCGACCCGCATCGTCGGTATCGACCTTTCGACGCTGTCCACCGTCTACACCGGCCAGCCACCGAACGCGTCGCCGGCGCTCTACGGGTTCTCGATCACCAGTGACGACACGTGGACCTACCTGTACGCACAGTGCCACCGCCAGTTCGGCTGGTCACCGTCAGCCCTCCTACCCGCCCACGATCTCGGATGCTCGTCCAAGGTCACCGTCGGACGGGTGCCGAAGGGCCAGGTGTTCAACGCGCCGACGTACTGGGACGGCACGACGTGGCAGGCGAACGCGAGCCGGGCGGTCCCTGTGATGCCGACGCGCAGTCGTTCGGTCAACCCGAGCCAGATCCGGTTCACCGGCACCGAGTTCGTGGCGGTCACCAAAGCCGGCGACTGGTTCGGCACGACGATCCACCTCGATCGCTCCCCCGCCCCGCAAGGCCCGTGGACGACGTACGCCCGCATGCGGGTGTATCCGAAGTGCGAGCCGGTGACGTGCAACACGTACTTCGCATCGTGGGTGCCGACGAGCATCACGGGGGGCCAGTACGTGGTCGGCCTGTCGCACAACCGTTGGGACGGTGTGGTGTCCAGCGTGAACCGCCCGACGTTCTTCACGGTTCCGGCGCCCGGCCGGTTCGCCCAGGCAACACGTTGCTCGATGGTGGACTGCTGACGGGTGCTCGAGTTCGCTCGGAGCGGGTTGACCTGCCACAGTGCGCAGCGATGACTTCCACTCCCCACAAGAACCGTCGTGCCCGCGCAGCGGTCGCCCTGCTCGCAGGTGCACTGATCGCGGCCTCCTGCTCCAGCTCCGACGATGCCTCCACGGACGCGACCGACGCGCCGACCGAGTCGATCGCGGCACCGACGGACACCACGGCCGACACCACGGCACCTGTCGAGACCGAGCCCGCTCCGATCGCGACGGATGCCCCTGTCGACACGGAGGCACCAGTCGACACCGAGCCGGTGCTCGCCGAGTTCGAACCGATCGCATCCGGCCCGTACGACGTCGGTGTACAGACCATCACGATTCTCGACGAGGCCCGCCAGCGGCCGCTGACGGTCGACGTGTGGTTCCCGATCGCTGACGCGACCGGCCTGCCGCCTCATCAATACACGCTGCTCCCCGGCGTGTACTACGAGTCGCCGTCGGCGGTCTCCGCCGACGCCACAGCACTCGCGCCCGACGGTCCCTACCCGTTGGTGGTCTACTCGCACGGCAGCGGCGGCCTGCGCTACCTCCACTCGAACTACACCGAGGCCATGGCCAGCCACGGCTACATCGTGGCCGCACCCGATCACACGGGCAACACGGCGACCGAACGGATCACCGGAACCGATGCCGACTTCGACGTCACGGCGTTGAACCGCCCTCAGGACGTCGCGGCCGTCATCGACCAGATGACCAATCCGGAGAACGTCGACACCGCCGGCTTCGTCGCCAGCCTCGACCCCGAACGCATCGCGGTCACCGGACATTCGTTCGGCGGATTCACGGCCTACGCCATGGCGTCGGGCTACGCGAACGACGTGGGGACGTTCGAGGCGGACCCGCGCGTCGACGCCATCATCGCCCTCGCGCCGGCCACCGGCGACGGCTCAGGACGCCTGCTGAGCGACGAGCAGCTCGCGTCCATCACCATCCCGAGCCTCGTGATGGTCGGCACGAACGACCAGACGACACCGGCGACGCCGAACGTCGACCGCCCGTGGGAGTTGTCGAACAGCGCCCCGAGGTACCGCGTCGATCTGCTCGACGCGCAACACCAGTCGTTCACCGACATGTGCGACTACCAGCAGACCGTGCCCCTGCTGCCCGACGTTCCCGAGGTGATCCTCGAGACGATCGACTCGTTCGCCTCAGAGGGCTGCACGCCAGCCGACATGCCGATCGAGCGGGTGAAGGAGATCACCGACACCTTCGCCATCGCGTTCCTCGAGTCGATCTTCCGTGACGGCACGATGATCGACGCCACCACGACGGCGATCCCCGACGACGTCATCTTCGCCGCCAGGTAGCAGCGCTCGTAGGCTTTCGGGCACATGGCTGCCGAATCGAACATTCCGGACTTCGAGTACACCGAACTGCTTCCGCTGCATGGCCCCGACGGTCGGGCCGACGAAACCCAGTACCGCCTCGTGTCGACCGACGGTGTGTCGACGTTCGAGACGCCAGAGGGCACGTTCCTGAAGGTCGAGCCCGAGGCGATCCGCCGGCTGACCGCCGAGGCCATGCACGACATCGCCCACTACCTGCGTTCGGCCCACCTGCAACAGCTCCGCAACATCCTCGACGACCCCGAGGCGTCCGACAACGACCGCTTCGTCGCCCTCGACCTGCTGAAGAACGCCTCGATCGCCGCCGGCGGAGTGCTCCCGATGTGTCAGGACACGGGGACGGCGATCGTGAAGGGCAAGAAGGGCCAGTTCGTGTTCACCGGAGGCGGTGACGAAGCGGCCATCGCCCGCGGCATCTACGACACGTACCAGACGTCGAACCTGCGCTACAGCCAGATGGCGCCCCTCGACATGTACAACGAGACGAACACCGGCACAAACCTTCCGGCCGAGATCAAGATCTCATCGGTCGACGGCGACGCCTACAAGTTCCTCTTCATGGCCAAAGGGGGCGGGTCGGCGAACAAGAGCTACCTCTACCAGGAGACCAAGGCGCTGCTCAACGAGCCGACGCTGCTGCCCTGGATCTTCGACAAGATGCAGGCACTCGGCACGTCGGCCTGCCCGCCGTACCACCTTGCCGTCGTCATCGGCGGCACGTCGGCCGAGTTCGCGGTCGAGACCGCCAAGCTCGCCTCCACCCACTACCTCGACTCGCTCCCGACGCACGGCTCGGCCGCCGGCCACGGCTTCCGCGACATCGAGCTCGAACAGAAGGTGTTGAAACTGGCGCAGACCACCGGCATCGGCGCGCAGTTCGGCGGCAAGTACTTCTGCCACGACGTGCGGGTCATTCGCCTCCCCCGGCACGGCGCGTCGTGCCCGGTCGGCATCGCCGTGTCGTGTTCGGCCGATCGCCAGGCGCTCGGCAAGATCACCAAGGACGGCATCTTCCTCGAACAGCTGGAGACCGATCCGGCACGGTTCCTCCCCGACGTTGCCATCGCCGACGGCGACGACATCGAGGAGGCAACGGCGGTGCGCATCGATCTCACACGGCCGATGCCGGAGATCCTCGCCGAGCTGGCGAACTACCCGGTGACCACCCGAGTGATGTTGACCGGTCCGATGATCGTCGCCCGCGACATCGCCCACGCGAAGATCAAGGAACGCCTCGACGCGGGCGAGCCGATGCCGCAGTACCTCCGTGACCACGCGGTCTACTACGCAGGGCCGGCCAAGACGCCGGAGGGCTACGCCTCCGGTTCGTTCGGGCCGACGACCGCCGGCCGGATGGACAGCTACGTCGAGCAGTTCCAAGCCGATGGCGGATCGATGGTCATGCTCGCGAAGGGCAACCGCTCGAGGCAGGTGACCGACTCCTGTGCCACCCACGGCGGCTTCTACCTCGGTTCGATCGGTGGTCCTGCCGCCCGGCTCGCGCTCGACAACATCCGGAGGGTCGAGGTGCTCGAGTACCCCGAGCTCGGGATGGAAGCCATCTGGAAGATCGACGTCGAGGACTTCCCTGCGTTCATCGTCGTCGACGACAAGGGCAATGACTTCTACGCCGACGTCCGGGCCAACGCAGCCATGCCGGTCTCGATCAGCTGACGATCAGCAGGAGTTCTCGGCCGCCGCCAGAGCGTCCGTCGCGCCGGCTGATTCGACACCGAGCACGATGTGGCTGATGGTGCGATCGTCGCTCGCCCGCACGACGGCCTGGCCGACGCATTGCGCAGTGGCGACGTCCAGCCCGTCGATCTCGAGCGTGCGGGCGATCCAACCCGCTGCACTCGACCCGTCGTGGGTGAACAGATCGTCGGCGAGTTCGGCGTCGTCGGTGACTCCGTCGATGAACGTGCATCGCTGGCCGTTCTCCGGCATCGGCCCATCGAGCAACTGGGCGGCCACGATGTCGTCGATGCAGCGCGACGACGCAGGGAAGGCGGTGTGCCCGACGCCCTCCCAGATGACGTGCACCGCATCGCCGAGCGCGTCAGCGAACTCGGCAGCGTGGTAGCCCGGCGTGACAGGATCGAACTCGGTCCCGATCACCAGCACGGAACGTGCCACATCGATCGGTTCGATCGGGGTGATCGTGAACTCGTTCCGCGGAATCGGGTCGCAGTACGTCGACCCGTCGATCCGGTCGCCGAAGTCGGCGCAGTAGATGACCAGGTTGGCGACTTGGAACGACGGTCCGGCCCGTTCGGAGTCGGCGTCGTCCGCCAGGAAGGGATCCTCTGCGGCCAGCGCCGCCAGCGTTGATGCGTCACCGTCTCGGGCGTCGCGGAGGGCGGTGGCGAACAACGGCCAGTCCTGCGCGTAGGAGAGCGCGCCTTGGAACACGCTCTCGAACGTGAACGAGTCGACGATTTCGGGATCGTCGACGAAGTCGTCGGTGGGCAGGTCGGCAACGGTCGACTCGAGCTCGTCGAACAACGCTGCGGTCGACCCCGCGTCGTCGCCGACACAGGCGGCGCTCCGGTCGCACAGCTCCATGAAGCGTTCGGTCGCGGCAGGGGTCCCGTCGTCCGCGTAGTACGGGAACCCGTCCTCGCTGACTCCGTCGTCACCGCCCACGAGGGGGTCCGTCGATCCGTCGAGCACGAAGGCGCCGACCCGCTCGGGCTGTCGCGCAGCGAACATGGCGCCGATGATCGTGCCGTAGCTGTAACCGAGATAGTCCAGCTGGTCCTCGCCGAGCGCGACCCGGATCGACTCGAGGTCGGCCGCCGAATACGGAGCGGAGAGGAACCCGGCCAGATCGCCGGTGCCGTCGGCGCAGACCTGCATGAAGTCCTCGGTGTTCGGGTCAGGGTCGTCACCACAATCGATCGCAGGCAGCGACGATCCGATCCCGCGCGGGTCCCAGCTCACGATGTCGTAGGCCCGCAACACATCGGCGGGCATCCCCGGGCGAATGCCCCACGCTGCCTCGAGACCCGAACCGCCCGGCCCACCCGGGTTCATCACGAGCGCCCCTCGGCGGTCGCCGGTGGCCGGGTGACGGGTCAGCGCCAGCGTGACGGGTTCGAGGTCGGGCCGGTCGTTGAACGGATCCATCGCGACCTCGAGCGTCGAGCATTCCCAGTTCGAGGTACCGAGCAGGTCGGCCGACGGAATCCCGAAGGGGTCACAGGTCCCCCACGTCAGCGCCGAGGTGTCGGTGGACTCGTCGGTCGGGGTCCCAGTCGGATCGCCGGGGAGGTCCTCGCCTGCGTTCGGGTCGTCCGGCATCGACGGGTCCGACGCATCGGGGGCTGACGGGTCGGGGATGGCGTTGCGTTCTTCGACCGCGACGTCGATGTCCGGTGCGCAGGCGGTGACGAGCAGTCCGGTGGCCACGACGCCGAAGAATGCCCGCCTGGTCAGGCCGCGCCGGTTCGAGATGCGTCGATACGCCCACCGTTGCGGCACGGCGACAGTCTGCCCGGGCCGTCAGCCCATTGCGAGCTTGACCGCGGCGCGGGTGGCCGCCGCCTCGTCCGGGTTGCCGGGGAACTCGACCGCAGCGAAGTCGGTGACGCCGATGTCGGCCAGCGCAGAGATTCGATCCAGGACCTCGGACTCGGTCCCGGTGATCGCGATGTCGGCCGGGCCGGCAGCACCCTCACGGTCGAGCATCGCCCGATAGCTCGGCAAGGTGCCGTAGATCTCGAACACCTTGGCCGCCCGGCTGGCGGCGCCTTCGGTGTCGGTCGTGACACACACCGGAAGGGCGGCGATGATGCGCGGTGCGGGTCGGCCGGCCGCATCGGCGGCGGCGTTGATGGTTGGGATCGTGTGGTCGGCCAGCGTGTTCGGCCCCGTGCACCAGGTGAGTGTGCCGTCGGAGAGCTCACCGGCGACCTTCAGCATCTGCGGACCGAGCGCGGCGACGACGATGCCGAACGGCGGCGCACCCTTGGCGGTGACAGCCCCCATCGAGCTGTACATCTCGCCGCTGTAGTTGATCGGCTCCTGTCGCGACAGCGGGCCGAGGATGCTCAAGTAGTCGCGCAGGTGGCGGACCGGCTTGTCGAAGCTCATACCCATGAGCTGCTCGATGACCACCTTGTGGCTGAGCCCGATGCCGAGCGTGAGCCGGCCTTCGCACGCAGCGTTCACGGTGAGCGCCTGTTGAGCGAGCATCATCGGGTGGCGCGGGAACGTCGGCACGACCGACGTGCCGAGTTCGATGCGCGGCACCTCGCGGCCGGCAACGGCAAGTGCGGTCAGGGCGTCGTGGCCGAAGATCTGCGGCGCCCAGTAGCTGTCGAAGCCGTCGGCCTCGGCCATCTTGACCTCCGCCACCAGGTCGTCGACCGTGCCGTCATTGATGGTTCCCCCGAAGAATCCGATGCGCATGCCGGCACCGTAGTTCGGCGCACCGCGCAACTCTGGATCAGGACATGCTGACGAGGTCGAGCCAATCTTCGCTGTAGTAGTCGACGTCACCGTCTGGCATCAGCAGAACCTTCGTCGGCGACAGCTCGCGAACGAAATCTTCGTCGTGACTGACGAGGATGATCGCCCCTGGCCAGTCGACCAGAGCGCTCGCCACGGCGTCTCGCGACGGCGGGTCGAGGTTGTTCGTCGGTTCGTCGAGCAGCAGCAGGTTGTTCTTGCCGACCATCAGCATGGCGAGCGCGAGCTTCGTCTTCTCCCCGCCCGACAGCGTTCCCGATTCCTGGAACACCTTCTCGCCGGACAGGCCGAACATGCCGAGCAGTCCCCGCAGTTGCGTCTCGGTCAGCTCGACGCCGGCCGGGACCGCGTCTCGGATGTTGTCGAGCAAGGTGTGGTCGGTGCGCAGGTTGTCGTGTTCCTGCGCGTAGTAGCCGGCGTGGACCTGGTAGCCGAGTTCGAAGTCGCCGAGGTCGGCCTCGGTCTCGCCGGCGAGGATGCGCAGCAGGCTCGTCTTGCCGGCACCGTTCAGGCCGAGCACGAGCAGACGTTCGCCACGCCCCAGGTCGAAACTGATGTCCTCGAAGATGGTCGGGCCGCCGTACGCCTTGCACAGTTCCTTCGCCTCGATCACCGTGATGCCGCAAGGCGGCGGGGGCGGGAACCGGACGTTGAAGGTCTTGGTGTTCTTCGGCGCGTGCACGCGTGTGGTCTCGAGCCGGGCGATGCGCTTCTCGACGCTGTGCGCCATCGCCGCCTTCGTCGCTTTCGCACCGAACCGATCGACGACCGTCTGCAGGCGGTCGATCTCCTTGGCCTGCAGCGTCGCCTTCTTGACGAGACGGGCCTCGTCCTCAGCCCGTGAGCGCTGGTACTGGCTGTACGTGCCGCGGTACTCGATCACTTCACCCACGGAGGTCTCGGTCGGCCGGTCGAGGTGCAGGACACGGGTGATCGACTCGTCGAGGAGTTCGAGGTCGTGGCTGATGACGAGCAACGCGCCCTTGTACTGGCGGAGGAAGCCGAGCAGCCATTCCTTGGCGTCGACGTCGAGGTGGTTCGTCGGCTCGTCGAGACAGAGCACATCGGAGCCGGCGAAGAGGATGCGGGCCAGTTCGACCCGTCGGCGCTGACCGCCCGACAGTGTGCTGATGGGCTGTTCGAGCCGGGCGTCGGGGATGCCGAGACCAGCGGCCATCGCCCGAGCCTCACTCTCGGCGGAGTACCCCCCGTTCGTGCGGAACGACTCTTCGGCGTCGAGGTAGCGCGCCACGTTGCGCTCGTCGGGCGTCTCCTCCATCGCGATGCGCAACTTCTCGATGCGGACCATCTCGTCGTCGATCCCGCGGCCTGACAACACGTGGGTGACGCAGCTGCGTCCATCGAGGGCGGTGTCGATCTTCGGGTCCTGTGGGAGGTAGCCGAAGCCGCCCTTGCGCATGACCCGGCCCGATTTCGGCTCCACCGCGCCACCCAGTACCTTGAAAAGGCTGGTCTTCCCGGCGCCGTTGCGACCGACGATGCCCACCTTGTCGCGCGCCTGCACCGTGAAGCTGGCGGAGTCGACAACGAGTCGTCCCCCCACTTCCACGGAGATCGCTTGGGCCTGGAGCACCGGTCCAGGCTACGGGTTCCTCGGAATCGTCAACTTGCCCTACGTCACGCCCAGGCCAGCTCGACGTTCGCGAAAATCATCCGCCGGTGGTCGCCTCGCCGCCGTCGGGTGGAGGTGGGGCCGTGGTCGGTGCCGCCGTCGTACCAGCCGCCGTGGTGGGCGCAGCGGTCGCCGGGGCGGCGGTCGTCGGGGCGGCGGTCGTCGGCGGGGCGGTCGGCGCCACCGAGGTCGGCGGGCTCGTCGTCCCGGGCGTCGTCGTCGCGCCGCCGGACGAGCCGCCGCCTCCTGACACCGTGGTCGAGGGAGTGCCGCCGACGGTGGTCGTCGGGCGGACGGTCGTTGCCGTCGTTCCCGACCCGGCGGAGGGGTTCGA
>JANNNB010000092.1:0-13874 GCA_031398325.1 Actinomycetes bacterium | reverse complement strand
TCAAGTGAGCGAAGAGTCATCGTGAGCAGAAATGTCGCACGGGGCCAATCCATCACAGCCCGGCAACAGAAGTGAGGGATGACGGCAGGAAAGACTGCTGACGGCGAGAAAGACCGCTGACATTCAGGAAAGACTGAGCGTGGTCCGCCTCGAGCGGACAGCCGACCCGTCGGTGTCACAGCGTCAGTGGCAACATCGGGAATGGTCGTAGCAAGTTCGTACACCGGCTGATGGACGGGGGTTCGATTCCCCCCAGCTCCACTGTGTGATGTCGCGAGACATCGAGGACAGCCCGAACCCCCGTCAGGGTTCGGGTTGTTTCGCTTTTCGGGGTCCGTAGGGCCCGTATGGGCGGCGGGGTCCGCCTCGTTTGGCGCCGGTGGGCTGGTATTGGCGTTCGGGGTCGAGGGTGAGTGCGCGGATGATTTCGCCGGTGGCGGCGTGGATGACTCGGATGTCGAGGTCGTGGATCAGTAGGACGATCGGGGTGCCGGCGTGGGGGCGGCCGATGCCGATGTGGAAGAGCTGTCCGTGGTGGCGGAGGGTGACTTTGCCGGCTTTGTCGACGCGGTCGTGACGTACTCGGAAGTCGTTGTCGGGCTGGTGGTCGGGTGTGGCTTTGGGTCGGATGGTGTAGGCGACGGCGGGTGTGGCGTGATGAGTGAGTGAGCGGTGCGGTCTGTGGTGGTTGTAGTAGTTCACGAAGTCGTCGAGCTGGGTCTGCAGGTGGCCGATCGTGGGGGCGGCTGGTTGGGCGCGTAGCCAGCGCTTCATTGTCTGTTGGAAACGCTCCACCTTCCCGCAGGTCGTGGGGTGGTTGGGTCGCGAGTTCTTCTGGCGGACACGCTGGCGCACAAGTTCGGATTCGAAGCCGTTGCGTGACGTTCTGCCGCCGTGGGCGAAGCGGGTGGTGAACACCAAACCGTTGTCGGTCAAGGTCGAGAACGGCACGCCGTGCACATCGATGGTGGCTCGGAAGGTGGCCACGACGATCGGGCCGGTGATCCGGTCGTGGGCGGTGACTGACAGGGCGTAGCGGGAGTGGTCGTCGAGCCAGGTGAGGATCTCGACGTCGCTGCCGTTGGCGAGACGGTGGTGGGTGAAGTCGGCTTGCCAGGTCTCATTCGGTTGTTCGGCTTGGAAGCGGATGTAGGAGGACTTCGGTTTCTTCTTCGGTTCGGCGACCACGAGGTCGTGGCGTCGGATGATCCGGTAGATCGTCGCTCGCGACAACACGATCTGGTGGTGGTGGGAAAGGTGCCAGGCGATCGTCGCCGGGCCGGCGTCGAGGCCTTGTCGGGCGAGGGTTCGTCGCAGGTTCAGCACCAACTCGACGGTCTCAGCCGAGGTCTGGTGGGGCCGCGCTCGTGGTCGTCTCGAGCGCGGCTCGAACGCGGCGTCACCGTCGGCGCGATAGCGGGTGACGAGCGCGTAGACCCACGACCGGGCCACCCCGTAGGTGCGGGCAACCTCGCTGGGTGAACGACCCTCGACAACGACAGCGGTGATCACCAAACGGGCTTTGGACACCCGGCGAAGAGTTGCCTATGACGCGCGACATGCCTGTCCTGTATGACGCGCGACATGTGTCCTCTATGTCGTGAGACACAACACTGCCGAGGGCGCTGATGGCGCGACACCGCAGCTGCGAGCCGCGAATTCTGCCGGTGGTCACTCACAGACGCTGCCATCATGGCGCTGTGGTCACGACGAACGATCCCGTACGCCGGGCGGTGGAACATGTCGCCGCGCTGGCGACGGGCGACCCGCTCGATCGTTCGACGCCGGTCACACTCCATTTCCAGCCCGATCTGAACGTGGCCGGTGTACCGACCATCGAGGCGATCGCGGCGGACGGGTGCTATCGATCGCAGTTCCAGACCGGCACGAGCAACGGCGGCTTGACTGCGCACGTCGGCGGCGACCGCTGGAACTGGGAGACCCGCATGTTCGGCGGCGCGTACGACGACGCGGACCCCGAGCTTCGTCCGAAGTACGGATCGTTGAATGTGCAGCGCGATCCGTACGGCGGATCGCCCCGGTTCGGGTCGTGTTACTTCGAAGTCGCACCGGCGGCGCTCGACCGGGTCACCTTCTGCTTCCCCGACAGCGTGTTCGAGCCGACCGATTTCGGCACGTTCGAGCGGATGGAACTCGTCCCGCTCGTCGAAGCGTGCGGCTTCGAGGATCCGCTCGACCGCGTGATCGAGGCTCACCTGCACGGGCGGGCCTCGCTGGGCGCCGACCTGTCCACGCTGGTGCTCGACCCGTCGTACCGCGGCTCCACCGTCGAAGTGGCTGCCCGAAGTCTGGAGTGCCGATTGCGCTGGCATTCTGGTTTCCGCGTGTCGGTCGCCGAGTTGGCGGAGCACCCTCGCTATCGCGGTCCCGAGATCGTCGACGCGGCCCGAGTCATCGCCGATGGTGGCGGGTTGACACCGCAGACCATCGGTATCGCGAGGGCCGGTGACGAGTTCGACTTGCAGACCGTCAAGCGAGTCTGGCATTCCCTGGCGCGGTTCGGTCGGAGCGAAACGCCGCTGACCGTGGGCGAGGACGACGCCCTCGCCCCCGACGTGCTGGAGCTGCGATCCGTCCATCACGCTTTCGCGAAGGAGGTCACGCCCTCCGGACACGTCCATGCCATCGATCCGCACGAGGCACCCGACCCTGCGGTGTCGTTCCACACTGCCCGGGGCGTCGGTGGCCACGTGGTGGCGATCGGTGCGCTGCGCCGCCTGGACGAGGCCCACGGCGAGCTGAAGTCGATGCACACGGCGCAGGCCTCCCGTAGGTCCGGGGTTGGCACGCTGATGCTCGACCACCTGCTCGCCGAGGCACGCTCCGGTGGGATGGAGCGTGTGAGCCTCGAGACGGGGACGATGGACGCGTTCGCGCCGGCCCGTGCCGTGTACCGGGCGGCAGGATTCGTCGAGTGCCGGACCTTCGGCGGTTACACCGACAACCCCTACAGCGTCTGCATGACGCTTGCGCTCTGAGCACGCTCGATCCAGGCTTTCCGGCGGTATCATGGATCCCCGCTGCGCGCCGATTTCGGTGCCCATCCCCCCGAGTCAGTCGAGGTTCTGCGTGAAGTTCAAGAAGGGCGAAACCGTCATCTACCCCCAGCACGGCGCATGCGTCGTACAGGGCACCAAGAAGATGGAGTTCTTCGGCGAGAAGCAGGAGTACCTGATTCTCAAGACGGTCATCAACGAGATGACGTTGAAGGTGCCGATCGACAAGACCGACGACGTCGGCGTTCGTCCGCCGGTGTCGGCCGACGAACTCGAGGACCTCGTGTCCGTGCTCGCCAAGCCCGATCCCCGCGTGCCGTCGAACTGGAGCCGTCGCTTCAAGAACCACCAGGAGAAGTTGAAGAGCGGCGATGTGTACCAGGTCGCCGAAGTCGTCCGGAACCTTGCCGCCCGCAACCGCGACGCGTCACTGTCGGCCGCTGAGCGCACGATGTACGAGCGCGCCAGGGTCAACCTGATCTCCGAGATCTCGCCCGCACTGAAGGTGTCAGCCGAGGAAGCAGAGGCGTACCTCGACGAAGCGCTGGCCAAGGGCGTCCTGAAGACCCCGGCCGAAGCAAAGAAGAAGTAGCAACACCGGTTCCTTCGGGAATCTCGGCGAGCGCGTGGGACTGCCCGAGCGACTCCGACCTGGCAGACTCGCCGCTCATGAGCATGGTCGCATTTCTGGGGATGGGGACGATGGGCGCGCCGATGGCCCGTCACCTGTCGAAGGCGGGCCACGACGTCGTGGTCTACAACCGCACGGCCGCAAAGGCGCTCGCCTGGGTCGCGCTGAACGGCGGTCGAGCGGCTCCGACGCCGGCCGAGGCCGCCGAGGAAGCTGATCTCGTGGCGCTGTGCGTCGGCAATGACGACGACGTGCGCGAGGTCACGCTCGGCGAGCACGGAGCGATCGCCGGGATGACGGCCGGTTCGATCCTGGTCGATCACACCACCGCCTCGGCGGGGCTGGCGCGCGAACTGGCCGACGCGTGTGCTGCAGTCGGTGTCGGATTCGTCGATGCACCGGTGTCCGGCGGACAAGCCGGTGCCGAGAGTGGCCAACTCACGGTGATGTGCGGTGCCGACGACGACGAGGTGTTCGGGCGTGCCCGCGACGTGATCGTCGCCTACGCGCGTTCGTGTGAGCGGATGGGGCCGGCTGGATCGGGCCAGCTCACCAAGATGGTGAATCAGATCTGCATCGCCGGCTTGGTCCAGGGCCTGGCCGAGGGCGTGAACTTCGCGCAGCGGGCTGGTCTCGACGTCGATCAGGTGATCGACGTGATCGGCAAGGGCGCCGCGCAGAGCTGGCAGATGGACAACCGCGCCCGCACGATGGCGGCGAGCGAGTTCGACTTCGGCTTCGCCGTCGAGTGGATGCGCAAGGACCTCGGCATCTGCCTCGGCGAGGCCGAGCGCAACGGCGCACGGCTGCCGGTCACGGCGCTCGTCGACCAGTTCTACAAGCAACTCGTCGCCCGCGGCGGTGACCGCTGGGACACCAGCAGCCTCGTCGAGCTCCTCCAACACCCTTGAGTTGGTGCGCGGTGCCTGACCCCGCGCACCAACCTGCACCGTCGGGTGCTTGACCCCGGCGTAGCGTTCAGCGGACGGCGAGGTGCATGTGTTCGACGCCGCGGATGGTCAGACGGTCGCGGAATGTCGGCTCCGCGAGGAGCTCGATCGTGTCGAATCGGCGGATCAGCCGGCTGAGGGCGACGCTTGCCTCCATCTTCGCGAGCGACGCTCCGAGGCAGTAGTGGACGCCGGCAGCGAAGGCGAGATGTCGGTTCGCGTTCGGTCGATCGAGGTGGAGCGTGTGCGGATCGTCGAACACGCTCGGGTCGTGGTTGGCGGCGCCGAGCACGCAGAGCACCGACGTACCGGGGAACACCTCGACCCGCTGTGCACCCTCGCCGTAACTGACCGGCGTCATCGCTACCCGCACGGTGTGCTGGACCGGGCCGTCGTAGCGCAGGAGTTCGTCGACGGCGATGGCGTCGAGGGCCGGATCGTTCCGCCAACGCACGAGCTCGTCAGGATGCTTGAGCAGGGCGAGCATCCCGTTGCCGATCAGGTTGACCGTCGTCTCGTGGCCGGCGACGTACAGCAGTACGACGAACGCCAGCAGTTCCTCCGTGCTCAAGCGGTCGCCGGCTTCCTCGGCGACGAGCAGGCCCGACAACACGTCGGTGCCCAGGTTCTTGCGGCGCTCCTCGACCACGTCCATCAGGTACGGCAGCAGCTGCGCGAGGGCCTGATCGCTCGCGTCGAGCGTTTCCAGCGTCGACGTCGGCTCGAGCGAGGCCGTGATGATCTGGCTCCACTCCCGGATCTCGTCGGCACGATCCTGCGGCAGATCGAGCAGATCCGAGATCACCTGGAACGGCACGGGGAACGCCAACTCGTCGACGAGTTCCATCGAGCCTCGCTCGGCCGCCACGTCGAGGACGGCATCGACCTGGCTCTCGATCCGCCCACGCAGCGCTTCGATGGCCGACGGCGTGAACGCCTTGCTCACGAGGCGGCGGAGGCGGGTGTGGTCGGGCGGGTCGAGGTTGAGGATCGTCTTGGCGCCGGAGTTGCGACGTTCGCGTCGTCGCTCGAAGATCGGGTCTTCACGCGGTGTGGCGTTCTTGTCGATGTCGCGACTGAAGTCGTTGCTGCGCAAGGTGTGGGAAACGTCGTCGTAGCGGGTCACGACGGTCAGTCCCATCGCGGTCACGTGGGCTGGCTGGTCGCGGCGGAGCCGGTCGTAGAACGGGTACGGATCGGCGCGAAAGGCCGGGTCGAACGGGTTGTACAGCAGGGGTTCGATGTCGGGGGTGCCCGTTGCCAGCGCGCGGTCGGTCATCGGCCCATCTTGGCACCCGGGTCGTCGAGCGGAACGGTCGGCTCGATGGCCCGGTGCTTCAGCTTCCGACGGCGACTGCCACGGCGTCGACGACCCGATCGATCTGCTCGTCGGTGATCACGAGCGGCGGGCAGAACGTCAGGGTGTCGGTGCCGATCGCCCGTACCACGACGCCGAGCTCGTGCATCCGGTCGCGAACCGACGTCGCGTCGTGCTCGGGGCGCAGCGCCACCCCGTAGATCGCCGCCTCGCCGCGGACGTGGTCGACGAGACCATCGTCGGCGAGTGCCCGCAGCCCGCCGCCGAGTCGGCCACCGATCCGGTCGACCTCGCCGATCAGGTTCTCACGCTCGATGATGTCGAGGTTCGCCAAGGCTGCGGCGCAGGCCGACGCGTGGCCCGAATAGGTGTAGCCGTGGCGGAGGAAGAAGGCGTCGTCCGACTCGAGCGCATCTCGGACGGCCCGCCCGACGATGACCCCACCGAGCGGCTGGTAGCCGGAGGTGACGGCCTTGGCGAATGTCGTCAGGTCCGGGGTGACGCCGTAGTGCTGGGCGGCGAACCAGCTCCCGAGGCGCCCGAAGCCGGTGATCACCTCGTCGAAGATGAGCAGTGCGCCGTGCTGGTCGCACAGGGCGCGGGCGCACGCGAGATAGCCGTCCGCCGGGGTGTACACGCCGGCGGCACCTTGGACCGGCTCCGTGAGCACTGCAGCGATTCGCCCCGAGTGCTGCGCCATCACGACCGATAGCGCCTCGATGTCGTCGCTCGGCACCTGGACGACCTCGGTCAGCAGTTCGCCGTATCCGACCTTGTTGAGCGGCAGGCCCTGTGCGCTCGTGCCGCCGTAGTTCGTGCCGTGGTATCCCCGTTCGCGCGAGATGATCAGCTGTCGTTCGGGGTGGCCCGCCAGGGTCTGGGTGAGGCGGGCGAGCTTCATCGCCGAATCGATCGCCTCCGACCCCGACCCGCTGAAGAACACCCGTGCGTCGGCGACCGGTGTCAACGCGGCGATTCGCTCAGCGAGAGCGTCGGCGGGCGCGTTGGTGAACGGGTCGAAGCAGGAGTACGACTCGATGGTGCGAATCTGCGCGGCGACGGCCTCGGCGATCTCGCCGCGTCCGTGGCCGACGTTGCAGTACCAGAGGCTGGCCATCGCGTCGATCAACTCCTTGCCGTCGCTGTCCCACAACAAAGCGCCCTCGCCGCGGGCGATCGTGATGAAATGTTCGCGGGTCGGCTTGGCGAAAGGATGCAGGAAGGCGGATGGCACATGTGCAGTCTGCCCGAGTCGATGGCCGTGTCCGGAGCCGGTTGCGTGTGCCATCGTGTCGACGTGGCGACTGCGACAGAAGACCAAGCGGAAGTTTTTGCTGCGGCTGCGCAGCGAGTCGCCGGCGGCGCGGATCACCACGACGAGGCCCGGGCACTCGTCGGGCTGATGACGATCGAGGAGAAGCTCGATTGCCTGGATGGCGACACGCCGTTCTGGCCGGGGATCTTCGACATGGGGTCGGGTGGCTACTACCAACACACGTGGCCGGCCGCTGCGGTACCGCGTCTCGGCGTGCCCGGCATCCGGTTCGCCGATGGCCCGCGCGGCTGTGTGATCGGTGATGCGACGGCGTTTCCGGTGAGCATGGCCAGGGGAGCGACGTTCGACCCCGCCCTCGAGGAGCGCATCGGTGAGGCGATCGGTCTGGAACTGCGTGCGAGTGGCGCGACGTACACGGGTGCCGTGTGCATGAACCTGTTGCGCCATCCGGCGTGGGGGCGGGCGCAGGAGACGTACGGAGAAGATCCCCACCATGTCGGCGTCATGGCGGCAGCGCTCACACGCGGTCTGCAACGCCACGTCATGGCCTGCATGAAGCACTTCGCACTGAACTCGATGGAGAACGCGAGGTTCACGGTCGACGTCACGGTCGACGAGCGAGCCCTGCACGAGGTGTACCTGCCGCACTTCGAACGCGTCGCCGGCGAAGGTGTCGCGTCGGTGATGAGCGCGTACAACTCGGTGAACGGGGAGTGGTGTGGCGAGAACTCGACGCTGCTCACGTCGATCCTGCGCGACGAATGGGGTTGGGACGGCTTCGTGACGTCCGACTTCGTCTTCGGGCTGCGCGACGCTGTGAAGTCCGTCGGAGCCGGCCTCGACATCGAGATGCCGTTCCGTCAACAGCGCGCAGTCGCCTTGCCGGAGGCGCTGGCCGACGGATCGCTGTCGGTCCACGACGTCGATGCGGCCGTCGAGCGGATCGTGGCCACGCTGCTGCGCTTCGCCCCGCAGATCGCCACGCAGCCCGGTCTCGAGGTCGTCGGTCGACCCGAGCACCGTGAGCTGGCTCGTGCGACGGCGGTTCGCTCGGCAGTGTTGTTGCGCAACCAGGGCCCCTTGCTGCCAGCCGACGTCGATCGGGTACGGCAGGTCGCCGTCCTCGGCCGTCTCGCCACGCTGCGCAACCTCGGCGACGGCGGTTCCAGCGATGTCCGTTCGTCCGCCGTGGTCACGCCACTCGACGGTCTCCGGACGGTCTTCGGAGCGGGGCGGGTGGTCCACCACGAAACAGACGTGTCGATCGCCGCGGGCGCCGACCTCGTGGTCGTCGTGGTGGGATACACCAAGGACGACGAAGGGGAGTTCATCGACGACGAGGGGACCGGGCGGCTCGTGGGACTGTTCCCACCCCGAGATCATCCGGTAGTGGGAATCGACGCCGCACTGACGCCGTTCGCCGCCACCGGCCGACCCCACCCCGAACGCTCCGGCGATGCCGGAGCGACGGGCGACGACTCGTCGAACGCGATCGCAATGGCTCCGGGCGGCGACCGGGCGTCGCTGCGGTTGTCGTCCGCCGACGAAGCGTTGATCGCCGCCGCGGCAGCTGTGTCGTCCGACGTGGTGGTCGTCGTCGTGGCCGGCTCAGCGGTGGTCATGCCATGGGCCGACGACGTCCGCGCCGTGATCCAGACGTGGTACTCGGGCGTCGAAGGCGGCACGGCCCTTGCTGCGATGCTCGTCGGGGACGAGGAGCCAGCGGGTCGGCTCCCGTTCGCGGTGCCGCACGATGCCGACGACCTCGCCTTCTTCGACCGTGACGCGACGTCGATCACCTACGACCTTTTCCATGGCCAATGGAAGCTCGATCGCGACGAGGTCGTCGCCAAGTATCCGTTCGGGTGGGGGCTCGGCTATCACCACGCCGAGATCGACCGCTCGACGATGTCCGCGAACGGCGGCTCGGTCGAGGTGACCGTACGCAACCCCGGCGATCGAGCGACCTCGGCCGTGGTGTTCGCGTTCGCGGGGGTCGAATCCTCGGATCACGATCGTCCGGCTCGCCGCCTGATCGGCTTCACCCGCTTCGACCTCTCCGCCGGTGCCAGCGAGACGGAGACGATCGAACTCGACTGGTCGCTGCTCGACGTTCGCGTCGGCGGCAGCTGGGTCACCGAGTCGGAGATCTACGTGCTGGAGGTCGGCCTGCATGCCCACGACCCAGCGTCGTACGAACACCGCATCGCTCGGAGCTGAACGGATCGAGCGCGGGCCGAGCCGTTATCGTCGTCGCAATGCGTAAGCCTGACGTGACGATTCCCGCCGAACACCCACCCACCGACCTGGTCAAGCTCGACGAAACCGTCGGCGACGGCGACGAGGCCGTCGCCGGAAAGAACGTGACCGTCCATTACGTCGGCGTGTCCTGGTCGACCGGCGAACAGTTCGATGCCTCGTGGGATCGTATGGAGCCGTTCGCGTTCGGTCTCGGACGTGGTCAGGTCATCCAGGGATGGGACGACGGGGTGCAGGGCATGAAGGTCGGGGGACGACGTCGCCTCACCATCCCGCCGCACATGGGCTACGGAGCATCCGGAGCCGGCGGCGTGATCGCGCCGAACGAGACCCTCGTCTTCGTCGTCGATCTCCTCGCCGTCAACTGACGAGATCGCTGAATTCAGGCGGGCTGGAGGAACTCGCTGCGGGTCGCGGGACCCATCGGCGGCGCCGGCGGCCGGTTGCCACGATCTTCCCACGCCGCGAACACGCGGGCGCCCACATCGGGATCGGCCAGCAAGGCGTCGGGCGGGCTGAGCATGTTGAGATTGCGGATGAACGCCCGCAGCACGATGGCATCGGTCGACAGTGCAGGGAGCAGACCGTCGCGGAACACCGCTCGCATCTGGGTGCGCGGGTCGGTGACGTCGCCGTCCGGATCTTCGCCGGCCAGCAACGCTGCAGCCACCCGTCGCGCTTCAGCGTCCTGAGTGACGGTCGCTCGGTACCACGGGAGGATTTCGCGCCGCAGCGCCTCGTCGTAGACGAGCCCGACGGCTCGCACATCGTCGCCGTGACGCACGATGGCCTCGGTGAGCAGGTGCGCACCCCAATAGCCGGTGCTGCACCCGCGCCCCTGGAGTGGATTGGTGCAGAGGGCCGCGTCGCCGATCGGGACGACGCCGATCGCGAGCGGCTCGCCGTCGATCACGTGCTCGCGCCAGCGGTTGATGAGCCCGGCCATCACGTGGATGTCGTCGCTGAGGGGCGTGGCGCGACCGTCCAGGTACGGCGCGACGACGTTCAGCCGCCGTCCGGCCTCCTCGAAGTTGTCTGGATCAGTGAGCTGGCGACGCAATTCGTCGTCGGCCGTCGGAACGGCGAGCGTCAGGGAAAACGTGCGGTTGTCACCGACGAAGATCCCGTACTTCACATAGCCCAGGTCACCGCCCGCAGGGCCGGAACGAGGAGGGTACTCCTCGCCCTCGTCGAGGCGGTAGAAGCGGGAGAGATAGACGATCCCGGTGTCCTCCTCCTCGTCGGCCGGCACGTCGACACCGATCGCTTCGAGCCAGTCGGGCAGCGCCGAGCGGCGGCCGGCGGCGACCACGGTGAGATCGCTCTCGATCACCGTGCCGTCGTCGAGGCGGACGCCGCTGACGACGGGCGGCGTCGACTCGTCGGCGACGAGGCCGACGACAGCCCGACCGACCTCGAACGAGACGTTGCCCTCGTCGATCGCGATCCGGCGCAGCACCCACTCGAACGTCGTGCGGCGGCAGGCGATCATCACGAGTTCATCGTCACCTTCGGCCGGCTCGTAGTTCGTGATCGTCTCCGGAAGATCCTTGCCGAACGGCATCTCGGTCGCGCCCGCTGCGAGGAGGGCATCGAGCACGTCGGGTTCGCTGGTCGCGAGGATCGACCGCAGGCGGGCGAGGAAGGCATGGCTGTGGCGGACCTGGGGCGCGCCACGACGGACCCAGTCGAAGGCTTCGTCAGCAGTGGGTGGCATCGGCGTCGGATCACGCTCCAGGACCTTCACCTCATGGCCGAGCCGACCGAGTTTCAATGCCGCCGCCAGTCCTGCGACGCCGCCTCCGACCACAGTGACTTTCACCGGACGGAGAATAGGGGTGAGGACCCCACCCGTGCCGAGTCAGGCGTCGACCACGCGGCGATCTAGCCTGCGATGTACGCCGCGAGGTGCTGCCCGGTGAGCGTGGAGCGGTCGGCGACGAGGTCGGCGGGAGAGCCCTCGAACACGATCCGCCCTCCATCGTGGCCGGCGCCGGGACCGAGGTCGATGATCCAGTCGGCGTGGGCCATGACCGCCTGGTGGTGCTCGATGACGATGACCGACTTGCCGGAGTCCACGAGACGGTCGAGCAGGCCGAGCAGCTGTTCGACGTCGGCGAGGTGGAGGCCCGAGGTCGGCTCGTCGAGGACGTAGACGTCACCCTTGTCGGCCATCTGCGTAGCCAGTTTGAGGCGCTGCCGCTCGCCGCCGGACAGGGTCGGGAGCGGCTGGCCGAGTCGGAGATAGCCGAGTCCGACATCGGCGAGGCGAGCGAGGATCCGGTGGGCTGCGGGCAGCGCAGCGTCGCCGTCGGCGAAGAACGCTTCGGCCTCGGCGACCGACATCGCCAGCACCTCACTGATGTCCTTGCCACCGAACTGGTACTGCAGCACCTCCGCGTCGAAGCGTCTCCCTTCGCACACCTCGCACGGCGTGGCGACCCCCGCCATCATCGCCAGGTCGGTGTAGATCACGCCGGCACCGTTGCAGTTGGGGCAGGCGCCTTCGGAGTTGGCGCTGAACAACGCCGGCTTCACGCCGTTGGCCTTGGCGAACGCCTTGCGGATCGGTTCGAGCAGGCTGCTGTAGGTCGCTGGGTTGCTGCGACGCGACCCCTTGATCGCGGACTGGTCGACGGTGACGACGTCGTCACGAATGGAGACCGAGCCGGCGACGAGGGAGCTCTTGCCCGAACCAGCGACCCCGGTGATCACGACCAGCATCCCGAGCGGGATGTCGACGTCGACGTCTTGGAGGTTGTTCGCACGAGCGCCGCGGACCTCCAAGGTGCCCGTCGGCGTGCGCACCGACGGCTTGAGGTTCGCGCGGTCGTCGAGGTGGCGCCCGGTCAGTGTGCCGCTCGCACGCAATTCGTCGACGGTGCCCTCGAACACCACCTCGCCACCGTCGCTGCCGGCACCGGGACCGATGTCGACGACGTGGTCACCGATGTCGATCGTTTCGGGCTTGTGCTCCACGACCAACACCGTGTTGCCCTTGTCCCGCAACTGGAGCAGGAGCTCGTTCATCCGCTGGATGTCGTGTGGATGCAGGCCGACGGTCGGCTCGTCGAACACGTACGTCACGTCGGTCAACGCCGACCCGAGGTGGCGGATCATCTTCGTGCGCTGAGCCTCACCCCCCGACAACGTGCCGGTCGAGCGGGCGAGCGACAGGTATCCGAGCCCGATCTCGGTGAACGAATCGAGGGTCTCACGAAGGGAGTGGAGCAGCGGTGCCACCGACGGCTCGTCGAGGGTGTGGACCCATGCCGCCAGGTCGCTGATCTGCATGTCACATGCATCGGCGATGCTGACCCCGTCGATCTTCGACGATCGGGCTGCCTCGTTGAGCCGGGTGCCCTTGCAGTCGGGGCATTTCGTGAACGTCACGACCCGCTCGACGAACGCTCGAACGTGCGGCTGCATCGACTCGACGTCCTTCGACAGGTACGACTTCTGGATCTGGGGGATCACCCCCGAATACGTGACGTTGATGCCGTCGACCTTGATCTTCGTCGGTTCCTTGTAGAGCAGGTCGTCGAGTTCTTTCTTCGTGAACTTGCCGATCGGCTTGTCCGGGTCGAAGTAGCCGCAGCCCCGGAAGATGCGGCCGTACCAACCCTCCATGCTGTAGCCGGGGATGATCAACGCGCCTTCGTTGAGTGACTTGGTGTCGTCGTAGAGCTCCGTCAGGTCGAAGTCGGTCACCGATCCGATCCCCTCGCACCGCGGGCACATCCCGCCGGTCCGTGTGAACGACCGCTTCTCCCGTGTCGTCTTGCCGCCCTTCTCGAACGTGACCGCTCCCGACCCGCTGATGGTCGCGGTGTTGAACGAGAACGCCTGCGGAGACCCGATCTGGGGTTGCCCGAGACGACTGAAGACGATCCGCAGCATCGCGTTGGCGTCGGTCGCGGTGCCGACCGTGGAGCGAGGGTTGGACCCCATCCGCTCCTGATCGACGATGATCGCCGTGGTCAGACCTTCGAGGACGTCGACGTCGGGTCGTGCCTGCGACGGCATGAACCCCTGGACGAACGTGCTGTAGGTCTCGTTGATGAGACGTTGCGATTCGGCGGCGATCGTGCCGAACACGAGCGAGCTCTTGCCCGACCCCGAGACACCGGTGAACACCGTGAGCCGCCGCTTCGGGATCTCGACGCTGACATCTTTGAGGTTGTTCACCCGTGCGCCCCGCACCCGGATGAGATCGTGCGCATCAGCGCCCTGGGTCGCGGTGTGCGCCCGGGCGAAGGTGCGCTCGACGGCCGCGGGGCGCTCTCCGTGCATTGGCAGCGGCGATTGACCCACCGCGGAACCGCGACGCGCGAAATGGAAGCGGAGACGCTCGCGCTCGCCAGCATCGGCGAAGAAGCGATCGAGACGAAGACTGAGCTCTCGTTTCGGCTGCTCTCCGGTG
>JANNNB010000086.1:0-3854 GCA_031398325.1 Actinomycetes bacterium | reverse complement strand
GGTTGACGCAGGGCTGGCCGCAGCGGCCGCGCTGGCGGTGATCGACCGATCTCCTGCATGCCGAGACCGGGACCAAGATCGACTCGGCGCGATGCCGCCAGAGGGCGTTGTTCGATGTCGAGCAGCGTGGGCACGGCTCATCGGACGTCAGACATGCGTCGTCCACGGCGACCCGAACGCGGGCAACGTTCGCGTGACCGCTGGTCGAGTCGCGATGATCGACTGGGACGAGTCGCACGTCGACGTCGCCGACCTCGACCTGGTGCTGCCCCACAACGCCGCCGGTCTCGACGACGACGCGCTCGACATCGCCACTCAAGCGTCAGCAGCATGGGAAGCCGCCGTCTGCTGGGACGACGAACACTCGGTCAGGCGGCTCGCCGAGGTTCGCGCGGTCTAAGTTGCGGCATCGCATCGGCCATCAACCGCACAATGCGACCGCTGGATTCCGGCCTCACCCAACGCCGGGTGTCGGCTCCAAACGGTCCAGGAAGTCTTTGATCTCCTGCATCGACCTGAGCACGTGGACGGATACATGCGACCCGAACTGCGAGATGACCTCGCGTTCGCGCTCGGGTTCAACGTGGCGCTTCCGCCAGATCCGGCCCGCCAAGCGCCACTCATCGCGCAACCTGGCCCAGGCCGAGTAGTCGCATCCTTCGGGCAACTCGCCCGGCATCCGGAACCCGCGCCGCAGCGCGCGCCCCGAACAGAGCCACCAGGGCAGGTCGAGGACCACGACGGTCTCGGCGAGCTCGATACGGAGATCGAGCGTCTCGTGATAGTTGCCGTCGGCAATCCACGAGTCGCCAGCGAGCACGACTCGCTGCTTGTCGCGCCACTCGGTCTCCGACAGCGCAACCCAACCAGCCTTCCAGAAGGCAAGATCGAGGTGGATGACCGGCAGGCCGGTCCTGGCCGCGAGCGCAAGGGCGAACGTGCTCTTGCCCGACCCGGCCAGCCCAGTGACGACGACGCGGCGTCCGATCACCAACGGGAATTCGCTCATCACAACAGTGTCCCTCGCCGGCCTGTCTACGGCACGCAAGTTACCCGCCACGCCCACCTCGCTGACCCGCCCCACCGCTGCATCCGAGGTCGACTGCCACCAAACACCGGTTCGCCGCTCCCGAACTCGAGCGCTCTCGGATGGCCGTGTCAGTAGGTCGAGCTCCGCAACAGGCGCATCACCAAGCACTCATCGTCGCCGAACTCGCGGACCCCGACGCTCTCGAAGCCGAGGTGCTCGTAGAACGCAATCGCCCGACGATTGCCAACGGCAGGATCAATCACCAACATCTCAGCGCCATGCTGGTCGAAGACGCGGCCCAACGCCAGCTTCATCACCTCCGCGCCGAGTCCGCGACCTCGATCGTCGGGCGATCCGATCCAGATGTCGAGCGCCCACGTCCCCGGTTCGACGTCCCCCCAATAGTGCGACTCCTCCTCACTGGCGTCGGTCAGTTGCAGAAATCCGATCGGCCTGCCGTCCTCCTCAGCGATGAGCAATTCGCGCCACGGCACGTCTCGAATGAGCTCGGCCCGCCAGTCGTACCAATCGGCGCCACGACCACCGATGGCGGCCGCCACATCAGGGTCGTCATCCCACCGAATGAGCAACGCCACATCGTCGGTCGTCATCGATCTCAACTCCACCACTCGACGATCGTAGGCACGCACCGGAGGTGTCCTCCATCACCGGTTGCGGGACTGCATCTGACCGTCACGCAAGCAGGTCGACAACGAAGTCAACGAGTTCGACATGCGGCTGACTCGCGATCTCCCCGAGATCGAACCATCGAACCCCGTCAGTGGTGCCCGCCTCGAAGGTCGTCCGAAGCTCACCTTGCACGTCGAGGGCATCGAACACGATCCCGACCATATGCCCAGCCTCCCCGGCGACAGATTCCTCCCTCGTGAACCAACGCGAGAAGATTCCAATCACAGGGCCCAGAGTTGCGGTCAGCCCGGTTTCTTCTGCGAGCTCCCGGTGAGCGGCCACTTGCGCCGACTCTCCCCAATCGATTCCGCCGCCCGGCAGAGTCCACATCCCGCTATCAGGATGGCCCGGAGAGACGAAGCGTGTCAGCAACAACCGTCCGGACGCATCCCGACACACGACGTATGACGCCACCCGTCGCCAGCCAATATCCACCGCCTCAGGATGCCACGGGCCGACTGTTCGAGTTCCTGACCGTTCGAAGTCAGCAGATCATGGATTCCGGCACGGCGAGTTGGTCGTAGATGACCGCGAGGTCGGAGTGCTCGGGATCGTCTGTGGCGGCCGCAAGCTCGTCGATCAGCAGATCGAAGTCGGCGCCGGTCTTACCGTTGTACGAATCTTCCATCGGCCCCCACTCGTCCCAGGGCAGCATCTCGATCTTGCGGGCAAGGCTCGCAAGATCCCGCATCGCGTTGCCGCGGATCTCACCGGGACCCCAGTTCTCGGTCCCGAACACACCGAACTCGACGGGGTCCTGCCGGCCGGACCGCACGAGTTGCCACGCCTCACCAGCGGTCAGGAACTCGCCCGGACGAAGATCCTCGGTTCGGGCGGGAGCGGGCGTCGGGCGGTCGAGATACTCCGGATCAGCCCGGATCCATCGATCCTGCTCATCAGACCAATACTCGACGATCCAGTGGTCCACCTTGCGGGGCGGCACGAAATACGTCGCGAAGCCACAACGCCCGCGGGCGGGCACCCCAACTGTGCGCAGGAACGACGTCGCCAAGACCGCAAAATGCCGACAAGTGCCGACAACCCTGCGCTCAGCCGGTCGTCGCTCGACCAGGGACGTTGCTCCACCGAGCTCGATTGCCCGTTGGAGCAAGGCAGTCGCGGGTCGCGTGTTGCGTTCGGCCAAGCGTTCTTCCGTCAGCCCCGCCCCCACAGCATCCGGCGGAGAAACCAAGAGCTGTTGCGCCACGCGACACAAATCCTCAGGGCCGAGCTCCAGGCTGCGGATCAACGACGACTGATTTGTGGTCAGCTCCGTGAGCGGCCCCGGAGCGGCGAAGAAGTCGATTCCCACCAGCGTCACCGTACAGCTCGGTCGACGAGAGCTTTTCCCCACACCGGTCCGCGTTCGTCTCCCCACCGAGCGCTCGATCTCACACCCCGATCAGCCTGAACTTCGCGTTTCGATGTCGGGCGGCACGGCGTTCACGAGTCGAACGCAGCTGAAGTCCCACTGGCCGTCTTTCACCAGCTCGACCAGTGGCCAGAGATTCGGTACCAGCCGGAGCTCGATCCGAGCCTTGCGGTGGGCATCAACCAGGTTGCCCATTGCAGTGACCGCGACTGGCTCGACGACCTCGTGGCTGGTCCATTGTCCCGACGCTTCGGGCCACCTTGCGAAGTCGGAAGCATCGAAGTCGTACCGATACAGCTGCGTGGCGCGCACGCGGTCGAGCCAGGTGGTTTCGATGACGTGGAGTCGTAGCGCGCTCGTTGCCAGTCGTCGGCGGAACTCGACATGCTCGTGGAGATCGCGTGGCCATACCGTCACCCGTGGACAGTCTCGAGGAAACCAGTAGAGGGGCGCATGCTCCGAGTCGATCGCCCAGACCGCGGGTTGCTGGTTCGGATTCGTTCTCGGGACGTGGGGCTCGAATCGAACGATCGACGGATCCTCGCTGAAGTGGTGAACGATCGATACAGCCACGACGCCCAGCATCGCAGTCAGGAACCCACCGAGCCGAGCAGTGTGCGGCGCGAGACGTGGGCGTCGTTCCGTGGCGCCGATGCCTGGGCTTGGAACGGACTACCGAGCGTGAGTTGTGCGGTGGTGGGGCTGTCCATCTTGCTCCCTTGAAGCAGATCTTCATGTTACGACGCGCTCATGGCTGTGGTG
>JANNNB010000083.1:0-2328 GCA_031398325.1 Actinomycetes bacterium | reverse complement strand
GACGCGGTGATGCCCGACGTGACCGCTCCACTCACGCAGGTGATCCCGCCGAGATAGGCGACAGCCAGGGCGGTGAGCGACGCGACCGCCCCGAACGACGCATCGGACACGCTGCCGAACCGGTAGGCGATCATGCAGCCGCCGACGCCGGCGATGAACGCCGATGCGGCGAACACCTCCAGTTTCACCCTCGCGATGTTCACCCCGCTGGCGCTCGCCGCCCGCTCGTTCGATCGGGTTGCCAGCATCCGGCGTCCCGACGCGCTGTTGCGGATGTTGGCCACCGCGATCGCCAACGCGAGCGCGACGACGACGAGGAAGATGCCGAACACCGGACGAGAGGAGTTGCTGCCGAGAATCAGGCCGAGATCCCAGTTCCCCAGTTTCGGGTTGGGAACCTTGGCGCCTCCGGTCGACGCGTCACCGACGAACTTGGGATCCTTGAAGATGAACTCGGCGATCGCGACCCCGCCCGCGAGCGTGATGATCGCGAGATTCGTCCCTCGCACTCGAAGCGCCGGGATGCCGACGATGATGCCGAAGCCCATCGCCACCAGAGACGCGACGATTGGCGCGATCGGGAACGGGATGTCCCACTGCATCGCCAGCTTCGACAGCGAGAACCCGGCGACACCTGCGAAGGCCATCTGCGCGAGCGACGGTTGACCGCCGAAACCCGCCAGCAGGACGAGCGACAAGGCGAGCACCGTGAAGACGGTCGTGGTCATGATCGCACCACGCCACAGGGGTCCCAGCACGAGCAGGCCGACGATGGCCGCCCCCACGGGAATCAGGACGGCCAGCGGGGTGACCTTCGCCCGGGGTATGGCCGGCATCTTGAATTGCGCGACCGATCCCCGATCGGGGAGCCGCTCGCCGAGGAACACCATCGCCACGATGATGACGAGGAAGGGAAGCCCTTCGCGGGCGCCGTACTGCGGGAACCAGCTGAAGTCGACCTGCATCTTGGTGAAGCTCGACTGCACGAGGCCGATGGCGAGACCCGTGAGCACCGTCGGCCACACCTTCGTGAAGGCTCCGATCAGCGCCGCCCCGAGCGCCGGGATGAGATACCCGAAGGTGAACACGCCCGACGAGAGCTGGATCATCGGTGACGCGAGGATCACCACGACCCCACCGATGACCGATGCCAGCACGAAGCTCGACTGCGCGAGCAGCTGCGGCGAGTAGCCGAGGAGGATCGCGCCCTTCTCGTTCCCCGCCGACGCCCGCGTGGCGAGGCCGAGCCGCGTGTACCGCGACGAGATCCACACCGCCGCCGCGATCAGCAGCACGATGAGCGCCAGCCAGAGCCCGTCGCGGGGCACCGTCACACCATCCATGATCGTGACCGGCTCCCGCGGGAGGATCGCATCCACCCGCAGGCCGGCGTTGTCTTCGAACCGTCGCTCGATCAACGACGTGAACACGATGACGAGGCCGATGCTGGCCACGACCTTGGCCAGCGCCGGCGCTCGGTACAAGGGCCGGAACACGAGCGTGTAGACGAGCAACCCCATCAGGGCCGACGTCAGCACCGCCAGTCCGAATGCCCACCAGATCCCGACGTCGTCGCCGAAGTGGTAACGGTCCGGGAGGCCCGGAACCGGGAACGGGTACGAACCCTGGCGGAGGTCGGCATACACGTAACCCGACCAGGTGGCCATCGCGCCGAACGCGAAGTTCACCACCCCGGATCCCTGATACGTCACCACGAGACCGAGGCCGAACGCCGCAATGATGGCGGCGGCCCCGGTCCCGAGGAGAACGAAGAACAGGTAATCGGTCATCGTGTCGCTTGGGCGACCACAATCACGGCAGGCATCACGGCAGGAATGGCGTGGTGTCGAACGCCTCGTAGCCCGGAACCGTCTGGATTCCTTCCCCGGACACGTACGTCGCGATCGGGAACGTGAAGGCGCAGATCGTCGGGATCGACGCCACCGAGCCACACGCCAAGGCGTTGCCGTCGGGCCAGTTGACCACTCCGTCCGACGCACCGAGCGTCTCGTAGATCGAGGCGCCGGTGATCTCCTCCCCTGCGTCGGCCATGCTGTTGGCGATCGTCGCCAGCGTCAGGAGCCCGGTCAAGCCGAGGTTCCCGAGTCCGAGTTCCGTGGAGTTCGTGTAGCCGAGCGTGTCGAGGATCGCTTGGTAGTCCTCGGCCTCGGGTGTCCCGGTGCGCTCGGTCTGGGCGCCGATGAAGTACCAACCGGTGGCGTCGTCGCCGACCTCGTCGATCACCTCAGCGCTGCTGCAGATTGCCGTGGTGATCACCGGCGTGTCGATACCGAGGGTTACCCGGCCTCGCATGGTCCCGATGCAGCC
>JANNNB010000055.1:0-5293 GCA_031398325.1 Actinomycetes bacterium | reverse complement strand
GCGATGATCGAGATCGAGGCGATCGCAGAGGTCGCTACGAAAGGTTGATCGATCCACGGGCGTGAAGCGACGGTCGATCGTCACCGTCAACTCTGCGTGTCGGGCCATGCGGGCGAACGGCCGAGCAGTGCGACGATCCGGTCGATCGTCGCGCTGTTGCCGGCAGCGTCGATGCCTTGGGCGAAGGCCGCACCGGGCCGTAGCCGCTCGGTGCCGTTCGGGATCTTCAGCGCGATCTGCAGTGCTGCCTCGCCCAGCTCCGGTGTTGGCTCGTACTGGCGACCGAGCGTGCGGGCCACATCCCAGGCGTGCACGACGTAGTCGATCAGGTGTATCTTCAGTGCCTGCGACGCGCTGAAGTCGAAGTCGCTGCTCACCTCGGGCAGCGAGATGCGCCGATCGAGCATCGCGTCGTCCGCGAATGCGGCGAGAACCACCTCGACCGAATCGGCGGAGTAGGCGAGCGGATCGGGCATCGGTGCCGGGATCTGCCAGTCCGCCAGCACCGTCGCGTGGCCGCTGGCCTCGGCGGCGAAGCCGTGATGCTGGATGGCCATGTGTCGAAGCAGGTCATGGAGTCGCCAGCCGGCGCACGGTGTGGCGCGCTGAATATCGGCACTCGAGGCGAGAGCTACGACGGCGGCGCTGTCGAGCACGGCCTCCCGGTGAAGCGCTCTGAGCGTTGTGATGTCCATCGTTCCTCCATCAAGTATCGTCTATGGACATAGATCATATACAGGAAGAGATCATAGGCGCGGGGTACAGTGCGGCGCATGAAGAAAGCCATCACTGGGCGACGTGACCTGGCTGCGATGCTTGTTCCCCTTGGTCGTGCCCTGATGGCTGCGGAGCGCCCGGTGCTCGATGCTCACGGCTTGACGATGTGGGGGTACGTGGTGCTCGACGGTCTCTACGAACTGCACGGCCCCGACCGGCGACCCACCAGATCGCAAGCCGCGCTCGCCGACGCGATCGGCGGCGACAAGACACGCCTCATCCCGGTGCTCGACGATCTCCAGCAGCGCGGGCTGATCAGCCGCGAGCGAGACCCTGCCGACCGCAGAGTGCACCTGCTGTCGCTCACCGTTGCCGGTCGCACGCTGCACGACGCAGTCCAGCAGCAGATCCAACGCAACGAGGCTCAGTTGCTCGGCCGGCTGCCCGTGCGCGAGCAGCAGCGCTTCCTGGACGCTGTGCGGGTGCTGGCCGACCACCCTGAACGCGATCTTGGCCCGATCCTCACCCGTTGAGGATCCTCATGGCGCAGCAGTTCACTGTGGTGATCGGGTCTGGTCGGTTCTGATCGGTCACGGGTGGCTCTGGTGGTCGGGGACGAGGTTGCGGGTGGCGTTCCGAGGCAGGGCGTCGGCTAGGTGACGCCACGAGCGGGCGTCCTACGAGAGCCTCGGGATCGAGCGCCGACGAGCGGCCTTCGGCCACCAGACCGCGACCAGGGCGGAGAGAAACACGACTTGGAGCGCGGTTCGCACGCCAAGCGACTCGGGCTGGACGTCTGTCATCTCAGACGCGGCGGCGTGAAGGTTCGCGGGGAAGACGGCGACGAGGAGAAGGGCGAGGCCCGCCGCAGCCCCGCGATGGGTGCGCCCCCCGAGGAGCGCAGCTGCGCCGGCCAGCTCCATCACGCCCGTGACCGTTACGAGGAACTCCGGGGCCGGCAACGAGGGCGGAACCATCGAGACCAAGTCGTCCCGGAGGCCGACGAAGTGGGCGAGCCCGGTGACTGCGAACATGGCTGCGAGACCAACGCGCAACGCCAACCAGTTGTCGCGCAGTCGGTCGGACAACAGTGGTCCCAGCGTCCGGCTGGCCAGTGTGGCGGTGATGAGTGCGATCAACGGTTCCATTTGGGGGCTCCTTCGAAGTTCATGGATAGTCACCCTATCCACTAATGGATAGCATTACTATCCCTCTCCTTCGTGAGAGGAGTCACAGGTGCGCCTTCAAGAGCTGAGCGAAGTCACCGACGTGAGTATCCCGTCGATCAAGTACTACTTGCGCGAGGGATTGCTCCCGCCCGGTGCGCCGCGCGCCCGCAACCAGGCCGACTACGGCGAGGCCCACGTCCGCCGGCTGCGGCTGATCCGCGCGTTGATCGAGGTGGCCGACCTCAGCCTCGCTTCGGTCCGCCTCGTCATCGGCGTCGTCGAGGACGAGACCGCGACGACGCACGAAGCCTTCGCCACGGCCCAAGATGCGCTGAGCGGCCGGTCGGACGAGCGCGACGGTACCGAGGAATGGCTGTCAGCGCAGACCGAGGTGCAGCGCTGGCTCGCCGGACTGGCATGGCAGGTGCGACCAGGGACACCGGCAGAGGGCGAGCTCGTCGATGCTCTCGTCGTGCTTCGCCGGTTCGAGTGGGCCACCGACGCCTCGATCTTCGACCACCTCATCGCTCACACACTCGCCGATGCCGCGGACGAGGTCGCCACCGTCGACACCGCGGCCGGCCGAAGCGCCCAGGTCGAGCATGTCGTGATCGGCACGGTCGCTTTCGAGCGCGCCGGAGCCGCCCTCCGCCGGCTCGCCCTCGAACATCACAGCGCCTTGCGCTTCCCCGATTGACCGAGCGGGGCGCCGCCAAGGGCTCCGATTCGTCAACATCATGGTGTCTTCTTCGCTGAGCGTGATGTTCGCTGACGTCAGGAACTCGCTCCAGGCTCCGCCGACGTCTGACGTCACTTCACGGGACGTTGGGAAGCGTCGCGATCGCCGAGCGGATCTCGTCGAGGCCGAGCCCGACCAGTTGCGCGACCCTGATGAACGACACCCGTCGCAGCGTCTCGCGATGGTACCGCAGATTGGCCTTGACTTCAAGTTCACTTCAACTTGTAGGTTGACATCCATGAACCCCGAACCAACCCACTCACCGCTCCACATGGCCGTCGTCATCGGCAGTACTCGGGAAGGCCGCAACGCCGATCTCGTCGCCAACTGGTTCGTCGATCGAGTCGACTCATTTGGCGATTTCCTCATCGATCTCGTCGATGTCGCCGAGCTCGACCTTCCGGTGCGTCACGCGCACTCGCCGTCGGTGCAAACCTATTCGAAGCGGATGCATGCTGCGGACTGCTTCGTCGTCGTCACGCCGGAGTACAACCACAGTTACCCGGCATCGCTGAAGCACGCGATCGACGTGCTCAAGGACGAGTGGTACCGCAAGCCCGTTGCGTTCGTGTCGTACGGTGGGATCTCGGGCGGGTTGCGTGCGGTGGAGCACCTACGCAACGTGTTCGCTGAGCTGCATGCCACGACGATCCGGGACACAGTCAGCTTCCAGGGACCGTGGCAGCAGTTCGACTCCAACGGCTTGCTGGCGAACCCGGAGATGGCCGAAGTCGCCGCCACGACGATGCTCGATGAACTCGCGTGGTGGACACGAACGCTCCGCTCGGCCAGGGCCGCTCCCACCGACCAGCGAGCGCACGCCGGCGCGGCGTGATGCGGTCGTCGCGGCCGAAGCTGGCCCGCCCCAGGTAATGCACGTCGTCTATCGGCCCGACCCGGTCGCGGGGCCAGGCCAGGTCGTGATCGACATCGAGTTGGCGGCCATCACATTCATCGACACTCAGATGCGCGCCGGCGGCGGTCCGCGAGCCGTCGCCTTCCCGACAGTGCTCGGCGAGCGCCGCCCGGGCCTGCGATGCGGACCGCTCGTCGGTCACCCAGTGGGTGTGCGGCGTTCGCTGCCATGGTCTGACCATAGGGGCTGCGCACAACGTCGGGGTTCGGAGCCGTCGACCATACAGCGTGCCTCTGGGGCTCCCCGTCCGTACCATGTCAGCATGGTGACGCCGGTCAATCTGGATGGGGCATTCGATCGGTTCGATGAACAGTGGGCGCCTCGCGTGGTAGCTCGAATCAACGACTACGAGGTTCGAATCGCAAAGGTCGTAGGTGACCATGCGTGGCACTCGCACCGTGACACCGATGAGTTCTTTCTCTGTTTGTCCGGTCGGTTCACGATCGAGATGCGCACTGACACGGTGACGCTCATGCCGGGCGACGCGTTCACCGTTCCACGCGGCGTGGAGCACTTCCCGCACGCGGACGAGGGAACGCGGATTCTCATGTTCGAACGCGAGGGAACGGCGACCACCGGCGACGACCACGGTGACATCTCCCACCTGCGAACGACACACGGCATCGCGCTCGACTGAACGGTCCCGCCGCACTCGGCCTGCGCTCGGTGACGCTCAGCTGGAGGTTGGGCGCACCGTGGCTTGGTGGGATCCGGTCAATCGGTAGCCCGCGTGGGCTGGTAGCGCAGAACGACCGCACCGGACCGGAACTCATGGCGATCCACCAGCTCGAGCTGGATGCGTTCGCGCAGACCGGCGAGCAAGGTGGGACCGTGTCCTGCGAGGACCGGCTGTACCACGAACTCGTACTCGTCGATCAGTCCCAGATCCGCCAACGCCAGGGGAAGCGTCACGCCACCTACCCACAAGGCCTCGCCCGGCTCCTGCTTGAGTCGTTGGACCGCCGGCCCCAAGTCGCTTCCCACCAGCTCCGCATTCCAATCGACACCGCTCAGCCTGCTCGACACGACGTACTTCTTCGCCCGGTCGATCGTCTCGGCGAACGGGATCTCCCACTCACCCATCCAGTCGGGCCACGTACCCGTGGCCGGCCGCCGCCACGCCGACTCCATCATCTCGTAGGTGACCCGGCCGAAGAGCAGTGCATCGGCTCGCTCCATCGCAGCGGTCCAGTAGCGCATCGATTCCTCGTCCGGCGGGAGCCCTGCCTCGTGATGGCAGCAGCCGTCGAGCGTGACGTTGATCGAGTATCGAAGCGGTCTCATCTCGTTGCTCTCCTCTGATGCACACGCCCACCCCTGACCTGCAGCGGTCAAAGACTGGTCGATGTGCGCCGCCTCTGTCGAGAGGTCTGATGGATCGATCGCCCCGCGTGTCGAGTGTGGTCGTGGGTCTGGACCGTTGCTGCTTCGACCTCGACGAGTTTCGCCCGTGCCTCGACCGCCGCCCGTCAGAGTTCGACCGATGGATCCGACCGATCCTCTTCGGGTCGTCGATACCGGTCGAAGTCCACCATCGGTTCACGTGCGACCCAGCGACGGTACCGGTCGACACCGATCGCGTCGATGAGTCCGGCCGTCTGGCTGGCGTGGGCTTGCAGCGCGGCGAGCTTGACGTCGAGCCATGGGCCGCTCAGGGTGATGTCGAGCGCCAGTTCCTCGTCGGTATGGGCGGCCGGGAGCCCGGGGGCGTACACGTCGAACCGATCATTGATGTCACGGTCAGCTGCCACC
>JANNNB010000333.1:0-2400 GCA_031398325.1 Actinomycetes bacterium | reverse complement strand
GGGATTCGGTGTCGGCACCGCCCACTCGGTCACCACGTTGGGCGACGGGCTGCGATGCTCGACCGTCGAGGGGCCGTGGACGGTCGACGCCGACCTGTCGACGACCCTCGGAGGGACGGCAACGGCGCCTGGCCCCGGCGTGTTACTGCGAGCCGCGCTCGGGAGCTGCATGGCGATGACGTACCGGATGCGGGCCGCCCGACACGGCGTCGAACTCACATCGTGCCGGGTGTCGGTCGAAGCCGACTCGGAGCTCGCAGGGATGCTGTTCTGCGACGCGTCCGCGCCTCCCGGCTACACCGAGGTCCGCTACCACGTGGAGGTCGAGAGCCCCCACGATCCCGAACGGGTCCTCACGATCCTCGACGAGGGCGACCAGCTCAGCCCGCTCCTCGACGTGTTCCGTCGGGCCCATTCGATCCACCGCACGACCGCCATCGGTCAGAGCCGGCGCTGAGGTCGAGGAGGCACCGTCATGCAACCGAAGCTCCAACGATGGGTCCAGCGCCAGGGCTGGGACCGTGCGTCCGACTCCTACGAGCGCTACTGGCGCTGCCAGCTGCAACCCGCGATCGATGACGTCCTCGAGCGGGCCGACCTGCGGTCGGGCGAGGACGTCATCGACGTGGCCTGCGGTACCGGCATGGTCACGCTGCCCGCAGCTGCGGCGATCGGTCCGACGGGCCGAATGTTCGCCACCGACCTGTCGACGAGGATGGTCGACGCCGTGCACGCTCGTGCACGTGAGTGCGCGCTGACGAACGTCGAGGTCGCCGCCGTCGGCGCCGAGCAGCTCGACCTGGTCGACGAGTTCGATGTCGCGTTGTGCTCGCTCGGGCTGATGTACGTGCCGTCGCCGTCCGACGCCGTCGCCGCGATGCACTGGGCACTGCGCCCGGACGGTCGGATCGTGGTGTCGACGTGGGGCGAGCGCCGCAACTGCGGGTGGGCCGAGTTGTTCCCGATCGTCGACGCCCGCGTCAGCTCCGACGTCTGCCCGATGTTCTTCGCCCTCGGCGCGCCCGGTGCGCTCACCGAACTGCTCGAGGGTGCCGGCTTCGTCGATGTGCAGGAGGAGCGGCTGCAGGTCGAGCTGCGCTACGACAGCGCCGACGATGTCCTCGGGGCCGCGTTCCTCGGTGGCCCGGTCGCCCTCGCCCACTCGCGCTTCGACGACGAGGCGCGCGCCGGTGCGCATCGCGAGTACCTCGCGTCGATCTCCGACTACGCCGACGGCCCCGGCTACCGGGTGCCCGGTGAGTTCGTCGTCTGCTCGGCCCGACGGGCCGGCCGGACGCACCCCAACTCTCAACCAACCATCCAAGCAATGCACACCGAAAGGACATGACATGACCATCACCGACACTCCCGTCGACAACGGCGTGAACACCGAGGCCCTGCTCGGCGCCAGAGCGGCGCTCAGCGAGGCCCCGGAGGCCGCCGACTTCACGTGGCGGGCGACCTGCTCGTGGGTCAACGGCACGCACAGCCGTACGACCATCGACGGTTTCTCCGGTCTCGGCCAGGAACACCGGCACCGCACGACGTTCGTGTTCGATGCCGACCATCCGGAGTGCTTCGCCTCCGAGGACCGCGGGGCCACGCCCGTGGAACACGTGTTGTCCGCGTTGGCAAGTTGCCTCACCGCTGGTGTGGCCGCGGTCGCGCAGCAACGCCAGATCCAGCTGCGGTCGGTCACGGCCACGGTGGAGGGCACGATGAACGTGCTCGGGATCCTGGGTGCCGACCCCGAGATCCGCAACGGCTTCGATGGCGTGACCGTGCGCTTCGCCATCGACGCCGACGCGTCGCCGAGCGACATCGAGGCACTCGTCGCCCAGTCCCAGAAGCGTTCCGCCGTGTTCGACATCATGACGAACCCGACCAACGTCGTCGTCGAGGTCGCTTGAAAACGGCTGGTCGGTCGTGATGCACGTCACCGCGGTGATCGTCGGGGCGGGGCACGCCGGCCTGGCGATGAGCCGCCGCCTCACCGATCGTTCGATCGACCACGTCGTCCTCGAACGGGGTGAGGTGGCGAACTCGTGGCGGACCGAGCGGTGGGACTCGTTGCGCCTCCTCACCCCGAACTGGCAGACCCGCCTGCCGGGCCAGCACTACGACGGCGACGACCCCGACGGCTTCATGTCGATGCCCGACGTCGTGTCGTTCATCGACGGCTACGCCCGCACCGTCGACGCGCCGGTGCTGACCGGCACGACGGTGGTTCGGCTGTGGGCACGCCTCGACGGCGACGGCTACGAGGTCGTCACCGATCGTGGCGTGTGGACGAGCGCGAGCGTCGTACTCGCCAGCGGCGCCGCCAACGTCGCAGCGGTGCCGGCGGTCGCGACAGCGGTGCCGGTCGACGATCCGCCAGGTCACGCCGATGACGTACCG
>JANNNB010000332.1:0-34407 GCA_031398325.1 Actinomycetes bacterium | reverse complement strand
AGGCGCGGGGCCCGGACGTCCTCGCCGTCGCCGAGGCTGCCGATCGGATGCGTCAGGAACTCGTCGGCGACACGCTCACCTGGGTCGCCAACCGGAACATCAACTACACGAACGTGTGCACGTTCAAGTGCAAGTTCTGCGGGTTCTCGAAGGGCCCACTGTCGCTGAACCTGCGTGGAACGCCGTACCTGCTGACGCTCGACGACATCGCGGAGCGGGCGCGCGAGGGCTGGGAGATGGGGGCCACGGAGGTCACCCTGCAGGGCGGCATCCACCCCGATTTCGACGGCGACTACTACATCGACGTGACCCGCGCAGTGAAGGACGCGGTGCCCGACATGCACGTCCACGGGTTCACTGCGCTCGAGGTCACCGAGGGGGCGAAGCGTCTCGGCGAGGATCTCGAGACCTATCTGCGCCGACTGAAGGACGTCGGCCTGGCCTCGCTGCCCGGCACGGCGGCGGAGATCCTCGACGACGAGATCCGGGCGATCCTGTGCCCCGACAAGGTCGATTCGGAAGAATGGTTGGAGGCCCATCGGGTCGCTCATCGCGTCGGCCTGCACTCGAACGTGACCATGATGTTCGGCGCCGTCGAGGAACCGGTCCACTGGGCGCGGCACATCGTTCGAACCCGCGACCTCCAGAAGGAGTCGATGGCGATCGGGGCGGTCGGCTTCACCGAGTTCGTCGGCCTGCCGTTCGTGCACATGGCGTCGCCGATCTACCTCCAGCGCAAGTCTCGACGCGGCCCGACGTTCCGCGAGACCCTGCTCGTCCACGCCGTCGCGCGCCTCGCGTACGGTTCGCTGATCCCGAACATCCAGGCGAGCTGGGTGAAGATCGGTCTGCCGGGCGTCGCACAGATGATGCGGGCAGGCTGCAACGATCTCGGTGGGACGCTGATCAACGAGAACATTTCACGCGCTGCTGGTGCGAGCCACGGGCAGGAGATGACCGCGGCGAGGTTCGTCGAGTTCGCCGATTCGCTGGGGCGTCCGGCGGAACAGCGCACGACCAACTACGGCCGGGTCGGCGCGTCGAGCACGGCGGTCGACCATGGTTGACGCGACGATTCTCGACAGCCGCTCCCGGTTCGTCAGACTGCTCCGATGAACGTCACCGACGCCGTCAACGCCCGTAAGTCCGTGAGGGCGTTCCGTCCCGACCCCGTCGACGACGCCACGATCGCAAAGCTGCTCACCGTGGCGTCGCGTGCACCGTCGGGCGGCAACGTGCAGCCGTGGCGGATCTACGTCGTGAACGGCGAGTCGATGGCGAGGTTCCGTGAGTTCATCGCCACCCGTCAGATCGAAGCCCCGGCGTACGACATCTACCCGCCGGGGTTGACCGAGCCGTACCGCACGTCACGCTTCAAGATCGGCGAGGACATGTACGCCACGCTCGGCATCGAACGCGAGGACAAGGCCGGTCGGTTGGCGCAGTTCGCGAAGAACATCGACTTCTTCGGCGCGCCGGCGGCGATCTTCTGTTTCGTCGAGCACCAGATGGGTCCGCCGCAGTGGTCGGACCTCGGGATGTTCCTGCAGACGTTCATGCTGCTGGCCCAGGAGGCCGGCCTCGACACGTGTCCGCAGGAGGCGTGGGCCGTGTACGGGCAGGCCGTCAAGGAGTTCGTCGGTGCGCCCGAGGAGCAGGGGATCTTCTGCGGCGTCGCCATCGGTCATGCCGACACCGACCACCCGATCAGCAGCCTGGTCTCCGCCCGCGAACCGCTCGACGTCTTCGCCCGCTTCGTCTGATCCTCAGCCTTCGGCGGCGATGATGCGGACGGCGTTGGCGTGGAGCAGGGCGTCCTCCGGGGACAGCGTCGGACCGAGTTCGACGATGAAGGCGACGCCGTCGTCGGGCGACAACTGGTTGCGGGCCCAGGTGGCGGCGACGCCTGTGTAGGTGCCGCCGCTGATGCCACCCATCGGCCAGTCGGTCAACTCGGCGTACCGGGCACGCACCCGACCTTCGCGGCCTTGCGCCGGGCTGATGATGAACAGGTCCTGGTGGTACCAGATGACGATCTCGGGCTGGAGCTGGCTGATGAGGTCGACGATGGCCTGGGTCTCGGGCTCGCTCGCCGGGCCGGTGCCGGCGTACTGGGAGTCTCCCGGCGCGCCGATGACGCCCCAGTCGTACGGGAAATTCCGATTGAGGTCGACGCCGTTGGCGTTCTGACGGATCTGGGCGGCCTGACCGTCCGGGTTCATCGACTCGACGAGCCAGAGCTCGACACCGTCGGGCACCGGATCGGCCCGCAGCTCGTCGATGATCGCGACGCCATCGTCCTCATCGCCGTGGATCACACCGATCACCAGGACGGGGCGGCCTCCCCGCGCGCCGATGCGCTCGGCCACGATCGGCGCGCCGCCGACCGACCGACCCAGCCCGACCACCGGTGCGTCGAAGTCGAGCGCACTCCCCGGCTGATCCGGGATCACGACCGTCGTCGTCGTACTGCTGGTCGTCGTCGTACTGGTGGGCGTCGTACTGCTGGTCGTCGTCGTGCTGGGCGTCGTACTGCTGGACGTCGTGGTGCTCGAGCTCGGGGACGTGGTGCTGGACGTCGATGTCGCGGTGGAGGAAATCGTGCCCGTGTCGGTGTTGCTCGACGATGGGGCGGTTGCGTCGGCTGACACCGTCGATTCGCCCGCCGCTGTGCCGTCCGAGCCCGACGAGCAACCGGCCACGACCATCGCGATCGACAGTCCGACGGCGACGATCGAGCACCCCGGAACAGTCGACCGACGCGAAGCCATTGACCGACGCGCAGCCATTGATCGACCCGAAACGACTGACCGACGCATTCCGCCGAGACTAGGCACGCCTCCTGTACCCGAGCGGGGCACCACCCGACAGCCCGTCTTTCCACGTTTGTGACAAGAAATCTGGGGACCGGGTCTCCAACATCTTGTCGCAAACGTCCAGTACGGGCCACAAGAGCGGCTCGGGGTCAGGACATGTTGACGTCGAAGAGCTCGCCGATGGCGTACGTGACGGCGCAGGCGACCAGGACGATGAGGACCTGCCGCACCACGGAGGCGACGATCGATCGTTCGGCGAACCTGCCGATCGCCGCGCCGACGAACGCAGCCGCGATCACCCCGAGCGTGAGCGAGGTGAGAGCCGGTGCGACGCCGGACGCTCCCTGCAGCCACGGCAACAGGGGCAGGATCGCGCCGACGAGGAAGCAAACGAACGAGATGGCAGCGCCCTTGAGCGGGGAGGGCAACGATCCGGGGTCGACGCCCATCTCGGCGCGCGTGTGGACCGTCAGTGCCCGAGCCGGGTGGGCCATCACGTCGGACGCTGCGGCGTCGGCGACCTCGGGGGACATCCCGTCGGCGCGGTACATCGCGGCCAGCTCGGCGGTCTCGCCGATCGTGTCGCGCTCGATGGCCCGCCGCTCGACCGACACCTCGCGTTCGATCAGTTCGTTCTGGGCCGAGATGCTGATCCACTCGCCCGCCGCCATCGAGATGGCTCCTGCGACGGCGCCGGCGATACCGGCGAGTCGGACGATGTCGCTGCCGACGCCGGACCCGGCGAAGCCGAGGATCAGCGACACGTTCGAGACCAGGCCGTCGTTGATGCCGAACACGGCGGCCCGTGCCAGGCCGCCCGACACCGAGCGGTGCGGCGTGTGCGCCTCGTGCGGGGTCGACTGGTCGTTCGTCATGCGGTGATCGCGTGGGAGCGGAGGTCCGCCAGGTCGATGTATTCGAGTGTCGACATGTGCGTCGACTCGAGGATCACCGGGCAGGCACGTCCGGCATCGAGCGCTTCCTTCCAGCGGTCGGCGCAGACGCACCACTGGTCGCCCGCAACCAGTCCGGCGAACCCGTACTGGGGCATTGGCGTCGACAGATCGTTGCCCTGCTCCTTCGAATATGCGAGGAAGTCGTCGGTCACCCGGCAACACACGGTGTGCATGCCGGGGTCATCACCCCGATTCTCGCAGCACCCGGACCGGTAGTAGCCCGTGATCGGGTCGAACGAGCACGGTTGGAGTTCGGTACCGAGGACGTTCACCTGCTGTGCCATCGCCCCATTCTCGTCGGCTGCACCACGGACCGCACGCGGTCATCGGCACGACCGCAACCCATGTACCGTGAACACCAGCAAACCAGAGGGATGGGACACAACGACGTGGCCGACATTCTGAGCGAACTCGAGGCGATGGCCCACGAGCGACGGCCGCACGACGCGCTGCTCGGGGCCCTGTTGCCGAAGTACTACTCCGAACTTCCCGACGACGACGCCGAGGGCCGGCGGCGTGACGACCTGTATGCGGCGGTGGCCGCACATCTGCGTCTGGGACAGCGACGAGCGGCCGGCGAGACGCTCGTCGACGTGCTCTCGCCCGAACATGCCATCGACGGTTGGCATTCGTCGCGCTCACTGCTCTTCTTCGTGACCGACGACATCCCTTTCCTCATCGACACGGTGCGGATGGTGCTGGATCGCCGCGACATCGGCATCCATCTCCTCGTGCATCCGACCTTGTCGGTCGAGCGCGACGCCGACGGCACGCTGACATCGATCGTGGACGCACCGACATCGACCAGCCTGTTCGAGGCGTGGACCCAGATCGAGCTCGACCGGTGTTCGGCCGACGACCGATCGACGATCGAACGCGAAGTCTCCGCTGCCATCGCGGAGGTGCACCTCGTCGTCGCCGACTTCCCTGCGATGCAGGCTCGCCTGTTCGAGGTTGCCGACGGCGACGCGCTCGTGCAGTGGCTCGGCGACGACCATTTCGTGCTGCTCGCCTCGGCGATCTATCGGCGGGTCGACGGCATCGATGGGATCGACGGCGGTTCGACCGCCCTGGCCCTCGAGCACGGATCGGGGCTCGGCCAGCTCAGGCTCGACGCACGGCTCGACGCGACGCGGGTCGACCCACCGAGCCTCGGCGGTGACCAGCCGATCGTGCTGGCCCGCACCGACGAGGTGTCGACGGTCCACCGGGCCGACCGGATGCTCTGCATCTCGGTTCGTCCGCCCGGGATGGGTGTCGAATACCGGTTCCTCGGCCAGCTGGCGAGCTCGGCATACCGTGAGAGCGTCTTCGCGATCCCCGGGCTCCGAGACCGAGCGCTCCAGGTGGTCGGGTTGTCGGGGCTGGACGCGATGAGTCACACCGGTCGCTCGATCCGCAACGTCGTGGAGACCCTGCCGCGCGACCTCGTCTTCGAACTCGACGCCCATGCGCTCGCCGAGCTCGTCATCGACATCGTCGGGTTGCAGGAGCGCCGAATCGTCCGGGTGTTCGACGTGCGCGAGCCGGTCGGGCCCCTCACGACGGTGCTGGTGTACCTCCCCCGAGCGCGGTTCACGGCGGCGCTTCCCGACCGGGTGACCGAGCTCGTCGAGGCGCACTACGGCGGCGATGTCCGCGGCGTGGAGACGCTGGTCGGTGCGAGCTCGCTCGCGCGGGTCTCGATGACGGTGCGGTCGACCGCGAGCGTGAATCTGGACGAACTCGGCCACGCCATCGACCGGGTGTCGGAGACCTGGGACGAGCAGGTCCGACGAGCCGTGACCGATGCCGAGGGCGTGGCCGACGGCGGCCGGATCTTCGATCTCGTGGCCCCAGCGGTCAGCGCCGACTATCGGGCGCGAACCGCGCCGGCCGATGCGGTCGGCGACCTCCGTCAGGTCGCGGCGATGATCCGCTCGCGCCCCGAGGACGCTCGCATCACCACCTCGATGATGCCGGCCGGGGCCGCCCCCGACTCGAGCCTCGACGAGTGGCGCTTCCGGGTGTACTTCCGCGGTGGTGGATCGACGCTCGCCGAGCTCGTCCCGATCCTGGGCCAGCTCGGGTTGCGTGCGATCGACGAGCACCCGACCGTGTTCGAGATCGACGGCGAGATGGTGTCGTTGTACGAGATCGGCGTCCGGGTCGTCGGCGGGGTGATGGACGACGATCGATGCGCCGAGGTGCAGCGTGCGTTCGTCGGATTGGTGACGGGCTCGATCGAGTCCGATGGCCTGAATCGTCTCGTACTCGCCGGCGGACTCTCGACGCGACAGGTGGCGGTGCTCCGCCTCTACCACCGGTATCTGCGCCAGGTCGGGTTCCGATTCAGCGGCCAGTACATCGAGCACAGCCTGGTTCGGCAGCCGGCGATCGCTCGATCACTGGCCGAGCTCTTCGACGCGCGCTTCGATCCCCGAACCATTTCGACGAACGCCGACCGTCAGGCGACCACCCAGTCACTCCGAGCGGATCTGTTGGCGCAACTCGATGCCGTCCCGTCGCTCGACGACGACCGGATCTGCCGAGCGTTCCTCACCCTGATCGATGCGACGGCGCGAACGAACGCGTTCCGCGGTCGCGACGAGATCGCTGTCAAGCTCCGGCCGAGCGAGATTGCCTTCCTGCCCGAGCCTCGCCCGAGGTTCGAGATCTTCGTGTGTTCGCCCCTCGTCGAAGGCGTGCACCTGCGTGGTGGACGGATCGCGCGCGGTGGCCTCCGCTGGAGCGACCGCTTCGAAGACTTCCGCACCGAGGTGCTCGGGCTGATGAAGGCGCAGATGGTCAAGAACGCAGTCATCGTGCCGACGGGCGCCAAGGGTGGCTTCGTGGTCAAGTCCGCCACGGCCGAGCCGACCGACCGTGACGCAGTGCGGGCCGAGGGCGTCGACCGCTACCGACGGTTCGTGCGCAGCCTGCTCGACGTCACCGACAACGTGGTCGCCGGTGCGGTGGTCCATCCGCCCGACACCGTCGTGTTCGACGATGACGACCCGTACCTCGTGGTCGCCGCCGACAAGGGGACGGCGACGTTCAGCGACATCGCCAACGAGATCGCTGTCGAGGCCGGGTTCTGGCTCGGCGACGCCTTCGCCTCAGGGGGAAGCCAGGGCTACGACCACAAGGCGATGGGCATCACGGCCAGGGGCGCGTGGGAGAGCGTGCGACGCCACGCCCGTGCGCTCGGCATCGACGCTGACCACGACTCGCTGAGCGTCGTCGGCATCGGCGACATGTCGGGTGACGTGTTCGGCAACGGCATGTTGCTCTCGGTCAACCTGCGACTCGTCGCGGCATTCGACCACCGGCACATCTTCCTCGATCCCGATCCCGACCCAGCCCGGTCGCATGCCGAACGCCGACGCCTCTTCGAACTTCCACGTTCGAGCTGGGCCGACTACGACAGTGCGCTGGTTTCCGCCGGCGGGGGCGTGTATCCGAGATCGCTGAAGTCGATCGCGATCACCGACCAGGTGCGCCATGTGCTCGGTCTCGATGACGAAACGCACGAGCTTCGACCCGATGATCTGGTGTCGGCGATCCTGCAGGCTCCTGTCGATCTGCTGTGGAACGGTGGGATCGGCACCTACGTCAAGGCGTCGACGGAGACGAACGAAGCAGTTGGCGACCGGGCCAACGACGCGCTGCGCGTCGACGCATCGACCCTGCGATGCCGGATGGTGGGGGAGGGAGGGAACCTCGGGTTCACGCAGCTGGGCCGGATCGAATACGCGCTGTCGGACGGACTCATCTACACCGACGCCATCGACAACTCTGCCGGCGTCGACTGCAGCGATCACGAGGTCAACATCAAGATCGCGCTCGACCAGTTGGTGGCGGACGGCGACCTGACCGTCGCTGGTCGGAACCAGATCCTGCAGGACATGACGCACGAGGTGGGCGAGCTGGTCCTGGACGACAACCGTGACCAGACCCTCGCCTTGACGATCGCCCGCCACCAGTCGCTCCAGATGGTCAACGTCCACGCTCGGTACCTGGACCAGCTCGAGGTGGAAGGTCTGGTCGACCGGGAACTCGAGTATCTCCCGACGGACAAGCAGATCGCCGAGCGCCAGAGCCTCGGCGCGGGTCTCAGCGCCCCCGAGTTCGCGGTGATGATCGCCTACACGAAGCGTTGCGACATCGACGAGATCCTCGGCACCGACCTGCCCGACGACCCGGTCCTGGAAGCCGACCTGCTCAACTACTTCCCGTCGGCGTTGCGTCACCGGTTCCCCGGCGTGCTCCGGCAACACCGACTCCGCCGGGAGATCATCGCCACCACGCTCGTCAACAGCATGGTCAACCTCGCAGGCATCAGCTTCGATCACCGGATGACCGAGGACACCGGGAGCTCGGTGGCCGATGTCGCCCGTGCGTACCTCGCCGCGCGCAGCATCCTCGGATCGGAGGTGCTCTGGGTCGAGATCGACGCCATCGGCGACACCGTGCGGTTCGAGACCCAACTCGGTCTGTTTCTCGAAGCGCGTCGCATGACCGAGCGCGCCGCGGGCTGGATCCTGCGGCACCGCCCACCGTCGTTCGACATCGGCGAGACGATCGCGTCGTTCGGGCCCGGCATCCAGTTGATCGAGAAGTCGCTCGATGCGTTCATGGCGGGCCGGGTCGGATCCGCGGTCGCACACCGCAGCGCCGGCCTGATCGACTCGGGCGTACCGGCCGAGTTGGCGACCCGGGCCGCTCGATGGCCGTGGATGCATCCGGGCTTCGACATCATCGACCTCGCGACGCAGGAGGGGTTCCCGATCGACCGCGCAGCGACGGCCTACTGGGCCGTCTTCGAGGCGTTCGACGTGCTGTGGTTGTGGGAGGCCATCGGCGGCCTGCCCCGTTCCGATCGATGGCAGACGCAGGCTCGTTCCGCGCTGCGTGACGATCTGTTGACGGTGCTGGCGTCGCTCGCTCGCCTTGCGCTCCGCAGCCCGGCCGGATCGCCGGCGGACTGGATCGCCGCGAATCGGCGGTCGGTCAGCAAGGCGCTCGCCATGCACACGGAGATCCGTCGTGCGGAGAGCTTCGATCTCACGACGCTGTCGGTGGCCTTGCGGCAGCTGCGCAATCTGACCCTTGTCGCTCGTTGAGCACCGGTGCGGTCGGCGTCCCTCAAGACGTCTTGAACGACTCTTGTGTGAATCCCGACCGATGCCGCACCGTCGCGTGACGGGCGCACCGGTAGCGTCGACGCCGCAATGCCAACCGAATCAGCGCCTCGCCGCTACCGCTTCGCTCCGTCGCCGACGGGGTCGTTCCACGTCGGCGGTGCGCGCACGGCGCTGCACAACTGGGCGCTCGCCCGCCAGAACGGCGGAACGTTCGTGTTGCGCATCGAGGACACCGACGCGGCCCGCAACCGTCCGGAGTGGACGCAGGGGATCATCGATGCCTTGGCGTGGATCGGCATCTCGGATGCGGACCCGCACTTCGAGGGCCCGCACTTCCAAAGTGCCAATGCCGCAGCCCACGTCGCAGCAGCGCAACGATTGTTCGACAGTGGACATGCGTACTACTGCGACCTGACGGCCGATGAGATCCAGGCGCGGGCCAAGGAGCTCGGCCTGTCGGGCTACGACGGCTACTCGCGTGACCGAGGGCTCGGGCCGGGCCCGGGCCGGGTGTTGCGTTTCCGGGTGCCGGAGGGGTCGACCACGGTGCACGACCAGGTGCGCGGTGACGTGCAGTTCGACAATTCCACGATCGAGGACTTCGTGCTCCTGCGCGGCAACGGCACACCGATGTTCCTGCTCGCCAATGTGGTCGACGACGTCGAGATGGGTATCACCCACGTCGTGCGAGCCGAAGAGCACCTCCCGAATACCCCGAAGCAGCAGATGTTGTGGACGGCGTTGGGTCACGAACCGCCCTCGTGGGGCCATGTGCCCGTGCTGGTCAACGAGCAGCGCAAGAAGCTCTCGAAGCGCCGCGACAAGGTGGCCCTCGAGCAGTATCGCGACGAGGGGTACCTCGCCGACGCGATGGTCAACTACCTGATGACGCTCGGATGGACGCCACCCGGCGAGAGCGAGATCGTCGATTGGGTCGAGATCGAGCAGGCGTTTCGCCTCGAGGACGTGACCCACTCCCCGGCGTTCTTCGACGTGAAGAAGCTCGACGCGTTCAACGGTGACTACATCCGGGCGATGCCACTCGATGCGTTCATCGAGCGCGCGTCCCGAGAGATTCCGGACGACTGGGATCGCGACCGCTTCGCCGCGATCGCGCCGCACATCCAGGAGCGCCTCGTGCATTTCGACGAGGTGCCCGGCAAGGTCGACTTCCTCTTCTGGCCGTTCGACGCGCCGATCGACTACGACCCCGATTCGTGGAACAAGGCGTTCGGCGCCGAGTGGGCCCTGCCGTTGCTGCGGGACGTGAGTGCTGCGTACGGGGGTCTCGACGGCGACTCCGGTTGGACGGCCGAGGCGCTCAAGGCTGCGACCGAGGCGGTCATGGAGATCCACGGCGTGAAGCTCGGCAAGGCGCAGGCGGTGCCGCGCGTGGCGGTGACCGGGCGTGCCGTCGGCCCGCCGCTGTTCGAGTCGCTCGAGGTGCTCGGTCAGCCCGAGACGATGCGACGCCTGCGGCTGGCCACGGATCATGCCATCGGGTCGACGAGCGCTGGCAGGCCGGAGTGATCGGTGTGTCCGACGAACTCCCGACCGATCGAGAGCGACGAACCGAGGAGCAGCGTCTCCGCGACAGGCGGTTGATCGAGCAGGTCGAGAGCCGCCGCTCGATCGGTGAAGAACGGTCGATGTCCGGGGACGTGCCTGCCATCGATCGCCCCGATCCGGTGATTCGTTCGACATCGAGCTGGACCGCGAATACCGCGGCGTCGGCCGATCGCACCCCCGTCGGAGGCGCCCGGCCGATGCCGGCTCCGCGGCCGGCGCGACGCCGGTGGTGGCCGCGGGTGCTCCAGGTCGCAGCGGCGGTGTTCGCCATGGCGGCGTGCTACTTCTTGTTCTCGCTGTGGCAGGTGTGGTCGGCGGGCAACTCCGACGAGGCGCGCCAGGTCGACGCCATCGTGGTGATGGGCGCCGCCCAGTACGACGGCCGTCCGTCGCCGCAGCTCGAAGCCCGTCTCGATCACGTGATCGAGCTGTGGCCCGAGGACATCGCGCCGCTGATCGTCGTCACGGGCGGCAATCAGCCCGGCGACCGCTTCACCGAGGCTGACGCATCGGCGACCTACCTCGTCGATGCCGGGATCGACCCGTCGTCGATCGAGAAGGAGGGCGAGGGGACGTCGACGTACGAGTCGCTGGCGGCGACAGCCGAGTTGCTGCAGGACCGCGGGCTCGACAGCGTCTTGATCGTCACCGATCCGTACCACGCACTGCGCAGCCGCTTGATCGCCGAAGACCTCGGTCTCGAGGCCTACACATCGCCGACGCCGACATCCGTCGTGACCGGCGCGAAGTCGCTGGAGCGCCAGCTCGGCGAAGCGGCGGGAGTCGCAGTCGGCCGCATCATCGGTTTCGAGCGTCTCGACGATCTCACCGACTGAGCCACCGCAATCGCCGGAGCTGACCTGTACAATCGTCCGCCGCACCGGTTCTCGCGACGAGGACCATCGCATCTTGGGGTGTGGTGTAATTGGTAACACAGCAGTTTCTGGTACTGTCGTTCGGGGTTCGAGTCCCTGCACCCCAGCTCTTGCGGCGCGTTCCTCTCGCTACGAATCCCCTGGCCGATGTGGAGTTTCGACTCTGGTCGGATTCGTTCCGAGCGGTGATATCGTTCCCGCTCGCAACCTGGCCCGTTCGTCTAGAGGCCTAGGACACCACCCTCTCAAGGTGGCGGCACGGGTTCGAATCCCGTACGGGCTGCAAAGTATTCCAGCGTCAGAGGCCCTCTCCGGAGGGTCTCTTTCCATGTCTGGAGGCGGTTGCCACACGCCGAGCATCGCTCCAATGGCAGGTGGCGCCGGTCGGTGTGCAGCGGCACACGTTGCGATCAGACCGGCAGACATACAGAGCGCCTGAACGACGGTGGCCAGGCGCCACCGAACGCAAGACGAGTGGGCCTTCGACGCTGTGCGGAGCGTCACGCCCCGAGACCATGACGATGCGCGAGCACGATTGCTCCCGGTCGGTCAGGGGCGTCGATCTTGGCGAAGACGTTCGAGACGTGGTTGCGAACCGTCTTCGGGCTGAGCACGAGCTGGCGGGCGATCGTCGTGTTGTCGAGACCCTGGGCCATGAGCACCAGAATGTCGAATTCGCGTGCGCTGAGTTGGGGGAACGGACGAGTCGGCGTGGTGCGGCGAGCATCGATCAACTCGGTCATCGGCTGCACGAGTGAGCGGTCGATCACGGCTTCACCGGACGCTACGGACCGAATGGCGTGTTCGATCTGCTCGGCGTCGGCACCCTTGATGAGGTACCCGCTGGCGCCGTCGCGTAACGCACCGATCACGCTGTCGAGATCCTCCGACATCGTGAGCATGACGACGCGGACCGTCGGGTGATGCTGGGCAAGCCAGCGGTTCACGTCCAGCCCGGACGCGTCCGGCAGGCCGATGTCGAGCAGCACCACGTCCGGTGAGGTCGCGCTCATCAGATCGGCGACATCGCTGGCGCAACTGGCGCTCCCCACGGCGTCGACGCCGTCCATCTCCTGAACGGCAGCCTCCAGCCCGAGCCGGAACAACGGGTGATCGTCGACGATCACGACCCGGATGGCGGGCTGCAAGGTCACGCAATCACCAACGGAAGACGGACGTGGATACGGGTGCCGCTCGACTCGCGAGACTCGATCGAACAGACCCCCCCGAGTTCGAACGCTCGCTCCCGCATCGCGGCCCACCCGACACCGCCGGCGGTGGCCGCTGCGATACCCACTCCGTCGTCGGAGACGTCGATGTCGACGTCGTCGTCGACCGAGATCGTGAGCCAGCAACAGGACGCATGAGCGTGTCGCACCACGTTCGTCACCGCTTCGCTCACGATCCGGTAGGTCGCGACCTCGACAGCGGCGGGCAGGTCGATCGCGGTGTCGGGCAGGCTCAGACGAAACTCGAGCGCTTCTCCGAACGAGCGCGTCAACTCGCTGACGGCGGCGACGAGCCCGAACTGGTCGAGTGCGGTCGGTCGCAGATCGCGGGCGATCCGTTTGACCTCCCCGATCAAGGCGTCGACCTCGTCAGCGATCCGATCGAGGAGCTCTCGCGGGGCTGCGAGGCACGCCGCGTTCGGTGAGCGCTCCAGCTGGCGCACCGACGTTCGCAACCCGAGCGACACCCCGGTGAGCGCCGGCCCCAGGCCGTCGTGAACGTCCCGGCGGAGGCGTCGTCGCTCCTCCTCGCGCGCCACCGTGCTTGCCATGTTCGATCGACGAAGTTGTGCAGCAAGACCCACCCAACCCACGGCCAGCCCGAGCGGGGCGATCAACTCTGCGAGCACGCGTTCATCCCTGGCTCGCAGATGCGCCCCGTCTCCCCACCCGACGATCAGACGGCCGACCACCTCATCGCGCTGACGGAGTTCCACCTGGCGTTCGTGGGGGGTTTCCGGGCCGACGAGCGCCGCACGATCCCAACCGAATGCGGTGCGGACGTCGATCGCGACGCGATCCAGCCGCAGCTCACGCCGAAGGCTCGCAGCGAGCGCAGGGAGCAATTCGTCGCCCGACTGTGCACCGACGTGGTCGACGACGTCGCGGACGATCTGGAGTGGATCGTCGCGGGCCCCGAACGTCAGTCGGTCGACTGCGCTGGCGACCCGCCGTCGGAATGGTTCGGCGACCACGGCGATCACCCCGGTCGCGCCCACCAGCAACCACGTCGGGGCGTCGCCGCCCACGAATCGTCCGAGTCCTGCGACCGAACCGGTGTAGACGAGGACGATGGCACCGCTGAAGGCCATCCACGCGACGATTTCGTGAGTCGCGCCGTGTACGCGACCTGGGCGGTCGCGCAGTGCCCGAACGAGTATGCCGACCAGGAGCAGAGGGACGGTCGCGAGCAGCAGCAACGGTCCCACCACATCCGAGGCGGGAAAGCGCCCGTCGGCTATGTCGAATCGCTCGGGTACGAGTGCAAGCCATGCCGCGACCGTGCCCCATGCCAGCCAACCCCACAACGGGTCCTCCGCGTTCCACCGCCCGCCTCTCCACCACTCAGCGAGGACGGCGGCGGTCGCACACGTCGCCGAGATCGCCACACCCCAGGCGGCAAGGTCGACGATGTCGACCCCAGCGCGGTCCACGCCGAGGCCGTATCCCACCGCAGTGATGGCGATCAACACCGCGGTCACCCACCAGACGGTCTCCACGACCCGACGATTGCGAACTCCGTGCACGAGCTGCCAGGGCAGCAGCGCAGCAAGCACGCCCACCGCGATCGGCCGCCCCCAGCTCCGCAACTCGGCGACGTGCCCCCACCTTGTTCCCGCGGGCACGGACGCGGTGTACCCGACCGCCTGAGTGGCCAGTGCAACCAGAAGGGCCACCGTTCCACCCACCAGGAGGCACCCGCCCAGCCGACGCTGACCCGGGCGGGCGAGGAGCGCCACACCTGCCGCTGCGTCTGCAACGCCCACCAGGACCCAGGCCACCAACCACCAGTTCTCGTGCGGCGGCTCGGCGCCCTCGTTCGCCATTCTCAAGCCCACGATGAGCAGCGCGACGAGACTGCCGAAGGTCGCGACCGCGCCGATGATCCACATTGTTGGGCGGCCGACGGCCGGGGCCTCGCTGTGGTTCATGCCCATCCGACCCTCCACGATACGACGCCTGCCGTCCCGGGAAAATGGTACTCGCGTCCCGAATCATGCCCGGAAGCGCGTCGGGATCGTGCGCGTTCGCGACGTGACCGTGGCCAGTAGCGGCCGGGACCGCCGCCGCCGGAGGATCGATGGACCTCAACAGATGGAGTGAACCATGTCCACAAACCGCATCATCAGGATCGCCCTCGCCTCCGCGACACTGGCCCTCGTACCGGTCCATGCAGCGATCGCCAGTGGCGACCGTGACCGACCGACACCACGGCTGGTCGGCCGCGCCGTCCTCCCCGTCGAAACCTACGCACCGGGGCCGCCGTCCGGTAGCGGGCTGGTTCCGGCGGGGCAACAAGACACCGTGATCAACGGGATCCACTTCCCGACACCGGCACAACCCGTCGAGGGGTTCTCCGCCATGGTCGCGGGCCGGCGGCCGGGCGAGTTCCTGGCAATGACCGACAACGGGTTCGGAGGCAAGGCGAACTCGAAGGACTTCTTGATCCGGGCCTACTACGTCACGCCAGACTTCAAGACGGCGCGCGACGGTTCGGGCGGCGTCGCGGTCGGCGAGTTCGTGCAGTTCAGCGACCCCGACGGTCTCATCGGATTTCCGATCGTGCGCGAGGACACACCCGAGCGCTGGTTGACCGGTGGGGACATCGATCCCGAGTCCCTCCAGCGCGGCCGCCATGGCGACCTGTGGGTCGGCGACGAATTCGGACCGTGGATCCTGCACTTCGACCGCACCGGACGTCTCGTCGAACCACCGATCAACCTTCCCGACGGACTGATCTCACCAAACAGCCCTCACCTCGTCGGCACACCGACGGTGCCGAACAGTCGCGGCATCGAAGCGATGGCGATCACCGCGGACAGCCGAGCGCTGATCGTCGTGCTCGAGGGCGCCGTGACGGGTGACGACCCATCCGTGCGCCGCGTGTACCGGTACGACCACCGGGGTGGAGAGTTCACCCGGCTGGCGGACTACGTGGTCGACAGCCCGGACCGACTGATTGCCGATGCTCAAGTCGTCGGCCACCATCGACTCCTCGTCATCGAACGCGACGCGGGCAGAGGCGTCAACGCGCTGGCCCGCCCGGTGTACAAGGTGGATATCGCCTCGTTCGGCACTGCGACCACCAAGTCGCTGGTGGTCGAACTCGCCGCCGTTGCAGACCCCAACCTCGTCTCGTTGCCGGAGATTCATCCGGGCGACGTCGGACTCGGCGACCCGTTCAAGGTCGCGTGCGAGTCGATCGAGTCGCTGCTCGTTCTGCCAGGGAATCGCATGCTCCTGACGTGCGACAACAACTTCCCCAACACGGGTCGCAACCCCACGCTCGCCGACGACACCGAGATGATCGTCGTGAGTGCCCGCCGGATCTGAGGGCACGGACGTGAGCAGCCACCGAGCGCAGTTGCTTTCATTCGCCACCGGGGCGACGGTCACGGGCGCGGCGCTGTTCGTGTTGTCGACACTGCACCGGCCCGACATTGCGTTGTCGCTGGTGGCACTCGGCGTGCCGTTCACACTGGTGGAGCGCTGGCGTCCGTTGCGGCATCAGCGCTCGGCCGTTCGCCGCGCCGGGGCGATGACCGACGCAACGAGCTTCGTGGTCAACGAGGTGCTGGCCGGTCTCGGCCTGGCGGTGGTGCTGGCCGTGACCGTCCCACTGATTCGACTTGGCATCCCGCCCGCGTTGCGTGACGTGACGGCGGCGCTCCCCGGGTGGGGCCGCTGGCTTCTCGCATTCGTGGTCAGCGAGGTGTGCGGCTACTGGGGACACCGGCTGAGCCATGAAATCCCTGCACTGTGGTCGATGCACCGCGTCCACCACTCGGCACCCGCCCTGGACTGGCTGGCACCGAGCAGGCGGCACCCTCTCGACGCAGTCATCGCGAGAACATCGACGGCGTTGCCGGTGCTCGTAATCGGCTTGGGCGTGCCGACGGTCGTCACCTGGTTCGCGCTCAAACGATTGCAGGGGCTGATCGTTCACGCCAACATCGACGTGCGCCTCGGCGTGTTGGAGCGCGTCATCGCCACACCGTTCTTCCACCACTGGCACCACAGCGACGAGCCCGGCACGTGGAACACCAACTACGCAGGGTCGATACCGGCGGTCGATTGGCTGTTCGGAACTCTGCTGCTGCCCGACCGATGGCCCGCGGCATACGGATGTGGCACCGCCGTCCCCGACGTTGGATATGTGGCACGCTGCTTGTCGCCGTGGCGCGAGAGCAGAGCCGACGCCCTGCCGCCGGCAGCCGTCATGGACATCCAACTCGTGGAGGTGGGTCATGAGTCCTCCACTCGGTGAGCCCGTCTGCACGGCCCGGATACCCGATATCGGCGCCCCATACTCACGACCGAGTTCGGGTAGGACGCGCCGCATCGCGGCCCAAGTCCCGCGTCACGTAATCGCGTCTCCCAGCCGGCGGTCTGCGGCCGCTCTCAGCTGCTCTGATCGGCCGGGTGGTCCGCTGCTGGTGAGGCGCCGGGGGAGGTGGCGCCCCACCGAGGCAGCGTGAACACCTGAATGATCCGGCACCCACGTGACGAAGAGGGAACCCTCCTGTGCGCCTTTTGTAACGAATCCCGGCCGGCGTCGGTGACGCTGTTGGTCGCGAGCGCCTGAACTCGGTCGCCCTCTGTAATGGCAGGGTGCGAGGCTCACATGGTGCCGTGGAGTGCAGGAGTGCATGTGCCTGGTGACCCGATGCTGGACGAGGTTGCAGACGTGCTCGACCCGGTGCTCGCACCGCTCGGGTTTGCGCGAGGGCAACTCGGCTTTTCCGAATCGGAAGCCTCGGTGATCTTCTGCCGGGGCGACGATGGCGCATGCATCGATCTCGTCGTCGATCTCCGACCGCATCCAGCGTGGCGGATCACCGACGTTCGCTACTGGGGCTTCAAGTCGGAGTGTTGGCACCTCGCCTTTCCGGCGAATGGTGACCTCGGGGCGCAGCTCGCCGTGCTTTCGCGAACCCTTCCGACAGAACTCGCTGAGCGCTCAGCTGCGGCGTTGGGGGACACCCCAGTGACATCCATCAATCGACGGAAGCGACCACAATGCATACATGTCGGTTCACGCCGAAAGCGCGGTCGTTGATCGATTCTTCGGCGCGATTCGGTCCGCTGCACGCACCGGCCTCGGCATGGAGTTGTCAGCTGGAACCACGATCGTCGCATCGCCCGATCGAGACGGCTCGATGGTTGCGGTCGCGTACCCGTTTGGGCATGAGACCATCGTGTGGTGCTCACACCAGCTGCGACCACTGCTCGAACCGCTCGATGGCAGACCAGCGATGACCGCCGATGAGTTCGTTACCGCAACCACCGAACTCGGCGGCCGGTACGTCGGCGCCGGGAACAACCGCGTCCTCACTCGTGCGCCGCGCCAATCAGTGCACGCGCGACGGATCGTCGGACTGAACCGTGACGATCCAGGTCATCGAGGGATGATCGAGCGCCTTGTTGACGATTGCTCGGACGTGGACCTGATCCAGGCCGATCTTCACATCGACAAACTCGACGCGGTCATCGTCGCCGCTCTCGACGATTCCGGCGAGATCGCTTCGATTGCGAGCGTCAGGCCGTGGTTCTTCGATCACAACTTCGACGACGTCGCGGTCATCACCCACCCAGCACACAGGGGGCAGGGGCTCGGCGTAGCCACCGTCGCCACGCTGTCGCAGCAACAACAGCAAGGCGGCCAGATGGTGATATACAACTGCGACGTGGCCAACGTCTGGTCGAATCGTGTTGCCACCGCGGTCGGATTCCGGTTGGTGAACACCGCGATCGCCGTGTCGTTCGTTTGACGATCGCACCGTTGCAACGTTGGAGGCAGGCTGTAGCGAAGAGGACGGGCCTCCGAACCGGCGTTATACGTGTGATCGTTGTCAAGAGGCTGTCCCTGCTCGTTGGATGAGGGTGTCGTAGAGGGCGGCGCGGTCGGGTTGGTGGTGGTCGCGGGCGTGGTCTCGTTGTCGGAGCAGGACGGGGACGAACTCGGGTCCGGTGGCGAAGTAGGCGCAGGTTTCGCACGCTGTTTCCATGTGGCATTCGAGTTCGACGGGGCGGGTGCAGAGTCCGTTGCCGAGCATGCGGGCGTGGGCTTGTTGGCGGAGTCGGGTCATGGCTGCGGTCTCGATCTCGGCGGGCAGCGCGCCGGGTTTGGCGGCGGTGTTGTAGAGCGCGTCGATCTGGACGCACACGGACGCGTATTCGTCAGCGACGACGCGGTCGGCGATGCGGGCGTAGACCAGGGTCATCTCGAGGGAGCGGTGACCGAGCAGCGCAGCGATTGCTTCGAGGCGCATCCCGCGGTTGATGGCTTGGGTGGCGAGGGTGTGGCGTAGTTGGTGGGGGTGGACGTGGCCGATGCCGGCTTGGCGGCCGATGGTGGACACGATGCGATACACGGTTCGCCGATCGATCGGTTGGTGCCGGTCGGCGATGAGGCGATGTTGGGTTCGGATGTGGTCGGCGTTGGTGGCGGTCCAGTCGGCGAGCAGGGTGACGAGGTCGGGGTGCAAGGGGATGAACCGATCGTTGCGGAGTTTGCCGACCGGAACTCGGAGCCAGTGGGCGTCACCGATCAGGGTGACGGCGTCGGCGGCGAGGTTGCAGAGTTCGCTGGCGCGTAGCCCGGTGCGGGCGAGGATCTCCGCGACGAGCCGATAGCGGGCGATGCGATGGTTGCGTGCGGCGGCCATGAAACGGGCGGCGTCACGATCGGTCAGAAACTTCGGCAGCGGTTCAGGGCGCGGTGGGATGTCGCCGTGCAGGATCGGGTTGCGGACCGGTGCGTCGGGCCAGTCCCACTCGATGAGCCGTTCGAGGAAGATGCGGATCATGCGAAGTCGTTGCCGTTGGGTGTTCTTCGACAACGTCGGTGCCTTGGTGCCGCGCTGCGCGGCGAGCCACACCTTGTAGTCCTCGATGTGGGTTCGGGTGATGGCGGCAACGGCGGTGACGTCGGTGTTGTCGGTCAGCCAGCGGGCGAGTTGACGCAGGGTGCTGTCGGCGACATCGACGCTGCGCGGCGCCAGGAACGTGGTGAGTTGCACCAGGTAGCGGCCCATGGTTGCAGCCAGCTGCGGTGCCCGTGTGGCGAGTTGGGCCCAATCATCAGGCGACTGCGGCCGCGGGATCCACACCTCGACGGTGTCAGCGGCGACAGCGCTCATTGGTTGATCGCTTGCATCGCGAGCAGCTCGGCGGCGTGGTCGGCATCGATCACTTTGGTCGCCCGGTGATACTCGCCGGCAAGCCAGTCATCGGTCAGATGCAGATAGATGCGGGTCGACTCGATCGAGACATGACCGGCCTGAGCTTGCACCGCTTCGAGTTCCATGCCGGCTTCGCGCAACCGTGTCAGACAGGTGTGACGAAGCTGATGGCAGGTGGCTCGTTGCAGACCGGCGCGGTCGCGGGCGCCGCGCATGATCGTGTCGATCCCATCGACCGACAACGGTTGCCCCCGGGTCGGTCCTTTCAAGGTCACGAACACCCGGTCCGTCGACGCGTTCGCTGGCCGTTCGAAGCGCAAGTAGTCGCCGATGGCGGTGAAGAACATGTTCGAGATCGGCACCACCCGGTGATGGCCGCCTTTGCCTTGGGCGATGAACAACGAACGTTGCGGCACCTGAATGTCGGCCAGACGGAGACCGAGGACCTCGCAGCGGCGCAGCCCGCCCAGCACCATCGCGAGGACCATCGCCCGATCACGATGGCAACGCAGCGCACCGAGCAGCGCGTTGACCTCCGCTGGCGACAACACCTTGGGCAACGTGCGCGGGACACGAACCAGCGGAACCTGATGCCGTCGGCCGTGTTGTCGACGAGTCGGGATGCCACGCGGCACCGGGTTCGCCCGCACGACAGTGTCGCCGCGGGCGACGAGATACGCGTAGAACCCCGAGACCGACGACAACCGTCGAGCGATCGTTCGCGCCGACAGTCTCGACTCGCCGTCACTGATCCGGATCACGGTTCGATCGCCGCGTTGATGCGCCAGGAACTCGAACACATCGGCGGTGGTCACCTCCAACGGTGCCTTGTCGATGACCGTGAAGAACGTCTTGAGATCATGGGCAACAGCGCGCAACGTGTTCACCCGGCAGCGACCCGCAACGAACTCGAGATAGCGATCTACCACCGGATCACCCAACACATAACGGGCCTCACCCGAAGGCGACACCGACCGAACGAAGACAGGAAATGAGGTCATCCGCCAACGCTCCCAGCAGCCCTCGAAGTCGTCGCCGATGCCGTCCGGATCACACGTGCATTAGGCGATCGGGGGCAGAGTGCGGATGGCCACTCCCTTTCTTCCATCTCGCCAGCCAGATTCGTGGTGACCGTTGGCGGTGTTTCGACAGCCACGACGCCCCTGGGCTCGGCTATCGATGAGGACTTGTTCGTAGGCGACGGGGTCCTTCGGTCTGTCAGACATCGGCGATCAGGCTCCGGGCCAATGCGAGAGCTTCAGCGCAAGGTCCGTCGGCACCAAGGTGTGTGGCACTTGTGTAGCAGCCGTCGATGATGACGGCGAGCTGCGCGCCCAGGAGATGGCACACTGGCGGCCGAACTCGCCGGCTCACCGATTCTCATCAACGCCGTCGATCCAAACCTCACAGCCACGTGGCCCGGCGCAGAGTCGATGGGGGCACGTCCCATCGAGGAGAGCGTTCCCGGCATCCTGTGGGCAGCCACTCTGCCCGACGACGGTCCACGTGGAGGATTCTTCAGAGACGGCCAGCCTCACCCTTGGTGAGGGCCCGTTGGGCTTCAGCGGGCTGTGCTCGTCAAGATGATCTGGGCGGTTCTCCGTGGCCAGTCTCGTGGTGGGGTGGTTCCCGCGACGGCGTGGGCATACCAACTGCCGGTGCCCATGGTGACGAGGAGTCGCTGTGTCGCCCGGTCCGCACGGATGGTTCCGTCCTCAGCGGCGGCAGCGATGATCTCCGCGATGCGCGCGCGACGTGGGACGACGACCGCTGTGCGGTAGGCGTCTTTGATGGTCGGGTCGGTTGCTTCGCTGAGCACGACGGCGGTAAGGCTCAAGCCGTTGGCTTCGAGAATGCCGGAACGGAACGTGGCGAGTTCGGTGGTCAGGTCGTGGAGGTGATCGCCGGTTCGCTCGGGAGCGGTTGCCTCGGCCAGTGATGCGACCGCGGCGACGGCGAGTTGGGTGACGTCGGGGTAGCGGCGGTAGATCGCCGGTCGCGTCGTGTGGGCGCGTTCCGCGACGGCGACGTAGGTCAATCCGTCCAATCCCGACGAGCGCAGGATGTCGAGAGCGGCGTCGACGATCGCCCGCTCGAGGTCTGGGTCTTTCGGCCGCCCCCGTGTCGCTGGTCCGTGCCGCACGAACACAAGCTACCCATTTCGATACAAGGTTGTCACGAAATCGGGAATGCCATACGCTCAAAAGGCGTTACACAGATGTATCGGAATGCCGCAGTGGTATTCCCGAAGGGAAAGGTGGACGACGTGTCCAACCAGAAGAACGTTGCTTTCGTGCTGCCGAACAAGGCGGTCGCATGAGCCGCTCGATCTGCGTGGTTGGTGCCGGCATGGTCGGCACCAACCTGGCGAGCGCATTCTCGTCCGCAGGCCACCGGGTCGTCTTGGGGGCCCGCAACCCGCGCAGTGACAAGGTCGTCGCAGCCCGTGACGCGCTCGCGCTCGATGTCGTGTCACTCGCCGATGCCTCGAAGGGGGCTGACATCGTCGTGCTCGCAGTCCCCTTCGCAGCCGTCGGCGACACCGTCGCTGCACTCGGCGACATCGGCGAAGCCACACTGGTGGACGCCACGAACACCGTCGGTGGGACCTTGCCAAACGGCGCCGACAGCATCCTCGACGTGATCGCCGCAGTCAACCCGGCAGCGACCCTCGTGAAGGCGTTCAACACCATCGGAGCCGAAGCATTCATCGAACCGACCATCGATGGCACCAAGCTGTTCCTGCCGATCGCCGGCGACCGTCCCGCGGCCGACGACGTTGCCCAGATCGCCACCGACATCGGCTTCGATGCGGTCGTCATCGGTGACCGCAGCACCGCACACATCGTCGAGAACGCCGCAGCACTCTGGATCCACCTCGCGTTCGACACGGGACTCGGGCGAGACTTCGGCTTCGCCCGCCTCGCACGATGACCAACTCGACCACACACGCCGCCACCATGGGTGAGAGCCGCTACCGCAGCGCGACTTCGGTGACCATGCCGAGTTGACGGTGGTCGCCGATCGCACAGTGAAGCGTGACGACGTCGGGCGCATCGGTAACGGCAAGGTCGACCAGGGCCTGGCGCCCGGCCGGCACGTAGACGTCGACACCGAGGTCGTCGATGGTGAACGTGTGCGGCAGGTCGGAGCTGTTGACGAGGCGGACCTGCAGTCGACTCTGCCCGTCGACGTCGACGATCAGATCGCTGGGCGGCAGTCCGTAAGAGAAGTTCACCAGTCGGGTCTGCGGAAGTTCAGCGATGCGCTCAGCGGACAGATCGGCACCGAGGTCGGGTTGCGGATCGATCGTGACGAGCAGCCAGCCAAAGGCGTACGTGCCGACGATCACCAGCGGCGCGAGTGCCCAGCGAGCGGCAGGCGTCGGAGCGAGGAGCGCGACGGCTCCGGCCAGCGAGAAGCCGGCGCTCACGCACACGAGCACCGCAAACACGAACCATGATGTTTCGTCCGGGCGCGCCAGGTTGAACGACAGTTCGGTTCCGGCAGGGCTGGCGATGAGCGCGATCGGGCCGACGAGAAGGAGGGGTGCTGCCCATCGCCGACGGGTGAACGCGGCCCATGCGATGGCGATCATCGATGCTGCAATGCTCAACCCGATCGGTGGCTCGAGGCCAGCGATCGCGATGGTTCGGTAGGAGAGCAGCACCGCCAACAACGCTGGTCCGATGGCCGGCCAGCCCGAAAGCCAGCGAGCATTCGCCGCTCGTGTCGGCGCGCGAGTTTCGGAGTCGGGGAGGTCGATCACGATTGTTCCTGGGTGCGATACCACGCGACGGTCGCCGCCAGTCCCTGCGCCAATGGCGTCGCGTTTGCGCCGTATCGGGCGGCGTACTTCGAATGATCGACGACGAAGTCCTCGTCGAACTCGTAGTACATCTCGACGATCTCCTTCGCGCTCGGCATGAACGGCCCGACGAGGCGGAGCTGCCAGCGCTTCACGACTTTGTGTGCCGGAACGACACCGACAGCCTGCGCGGCAAGTGCGACCAGTTCGGTGGTGGTGACCGTTGGAGCGTTGGGGATGTGCCACGCTTGCCCCCAAGCCTTCGGATCGCCGCCGAGTCGCACCATCGCCGCAGCCAGGTCGGGCACGTAGGTGACGGTGTGCAGACGGTCGGGGTCGCCGATGATCTCGGCCTTCTTTCCCTTGAGGAGTGGTTCGAAGAACCGTTCGCCGAGCATCGAGTCCCTCACGAAGGGGCCGTAGAAGTCGGCTGCTCGGGCGGCGACGGTGTGCACCGTTCCGGCGGCGTTCGCCTGCTCGAGTTCGCGCCACATCTCGGCGCGAACCGCGCCCTTGCGAGTCGTTGCGGCCAGGGGGAGGTCTTCCGTCAACGGGCCGACGGTGTCGAGCGGCACCGGCCCATAGCCATACACGTTCTCCGTGGCAACCACGACGGCACCTGCGGCAGCCGCAGCCTGGACGATCGAACGTTGCAGGCCGGGGAATTCGTCGGGCCAGCGATGGTATTCAGGCTGGCTGCACTGGTACACCACGTCGGCATCTCGGAGCGCTTCCTTGGCTGCAATCGGGTCATTGAGGTCGGCTTGCCGACTGGCGGCGCCCCGAAGCGAGGTGGCGGAGCGCGTCACGATCGTGCATCGGGCGCCGGTAGCTGCGAGGTGTTCGACCACGGCCCGACCGACGGGGCCGGCGCCCAGAACGACGTGATGGCGGGAGTCTCGTGGTGGCGATGTGTCGGTGGACATGTGACGCTCCTTCGTGAAGTTCGAACAGTGTTCGGAAACCATATACCGAACACTGTTCGTAAATCTACGGATGTTCGGCTTCGTGGTATGATGTTGGTCACATGGCCACGACACAGCAGCCGGGGGAAACGATGCGCAGCGAAACCCGGCGCGACCGACACCGGCGCGAACTGGTCGACCAGCTCTGTGCCGAGGCCGGTCGTCAGCTCGCCGCAGGTGGCGCCGGGTCAGTCACATGGCGAGGCCTGGCACGAGCGGTCGGGATGAGCCCCGCGTCGCTGTACACCTACTTCCATGGGCTCGACGAGCTGTTCACCGAGTTGATCCTTCGTACCTACGCCGACCTCGCCGCAGCGACACACGACGCCGAAGTCGCACATCGCGATGACGAACTCGGCGATCGGATCTTGATCGGACCGCTTGCATACCGGCGCTGGGCACTTGATCACCGGCCCGAGTTCAACCTGGTCTTCACGGACCAGCTCCCCGGATACGCCGCCGAACCCGGTGGGCCGACGATCGAAGCGCAAGTGGCGGTGTTCCGTCCGATCGCTCGTCCCATCATCCAACACAGCGGTGCGCGTTCCGTGTCCGCTACCGAGCCGTTCAACGATGACGAAATGCGCCCCTTCCTCGGGCTGTGGGGCCTGTTCCACGGACTCGTTTCACTCGAGGTGAACCACCACCTCGACTGGCTCGACTCCACCGCCGGGTTCGAATCACAAATGCGGTGGGCGATCAACGCTCTCGGATACCCACCAGCGTCTGCCAGATGCGTCACGCAGTTCGAGACCTGGGTGGCGTTCGCCGGGGGAGATCGGGAACGGCACTACAACGGCGATTGATGCGTTCGCCGGCTTTGTGGCAGCAAGCGGGTCGGAACCCCTGGGACGATGGCGAGCGGCGCGGGACGACGATGACGTCCGCACGTCAGTGTGGGCAGAGCGCAGCGATGAGTCGTTCGAGGTGGTGGAGTTGGTAGAGGCTGAAGCCGGCGGTGACGGCGAGGCTCGACCAGAGCAGCAGTAGGTGCGAGCGATGAGGAGTGGGGATCGGTGGATCCAGGAGGGCACCGACGCGGGCGGCGACTCCGAGGCCGGCAAAGCTCGCGACCGTTGGCGGATGTGTCTGGAGTGCCACTTTGCCGAGCGTCATGGCGACGAGTCGACGATCACCGCAGGCCGCAGCCACGGCTTCGTCGGCCCATCGCTCGATCGAGAAGTTCACCCGCCTGGCAATGACTCGCAGCGGGGGGAGTGCGGCAGCGGCCAGCTCGGCGATGAGCAGGTAGCGATCGTGTCGGTAGCGGGCGTGGGCCCGTTCGTGGGCCATGACGATGCGTCGTTCGTCGTCATCGAGCATGTCGACCATCGCTGTGGAGATCACGATCTGGCCGGCGCGCCCTGGCAGGGTGACCGCGTACGGCCTCTGACTGTGCGCGATGTGGACCGGGCGCGCGTCGTGCACGCGCAAGCGTCGGTGCTCACGCACAAGACGTACGGTCCGCACGGTTCCGGCCACGAGCAGGCCGAGCACCGGTAGCCCGATCCATGGCGTGACGGCGCCATGCAGGCCGATCACCTGTGCGCACCACTGGAAGCCGACACCGACGACCGGGACGTGCGCCAAGTACGCGATGGCCACGACGAACGCGGTCGGTAGGGCGGCGGCGACGACGAGGACGAGGGCGATCGTGACGAAGCGGGTGGCGAGCCGTGGCGGCAGTCGCCGATGGGTCGAGGTGGTGATTGCCGCGAGGGCGAGAGCCACCAGGAGCGGGAACGCAACGAACCCGATCATTCAGGGTTCGTCGCCTTCGACTTGTCGAGCATCGCCAACAACGCCTTGGCTTCACGTGCAGGCAGGCCGTCGACGAATCGACTCAGCACGAGCGACCGGTCCGACGCTGAGTCGAGCAGCTCGCCGATGCGCCGCACAGCCAGGTCGGGTTCGTCGACGGCTGCCTCGTAGGCGTATGCCCGACCTGCGGGTGTCCGCGTCACGAGCCCTTTGGCCTGCAGCCGGGTGAGGATCGTGGCGATGCTGGTGTACGCGTACCCCGCGTCCAGCCGCTCGTTGATCTGCCCGGGCAGCAGCGAACCGTCGGCCTCCCACAGCACGCGCAGCACATCCGTCTCGAGTGCGCCGTCAGGTCGTCGTGGCATTCACTTCCTCCACAGGGGTGCTACCGGTCGGCAACGATCGACCACTATATTCCTACATCGTGTAGTTGCCCAGACCGGGTACCACGATTCCCGCCATCGTATGCCTCCCCGTTCTCTTCCCCGTTCGCTTCCGCGTCTCGTCGTGCTAGCGCTCGCCGTCCTCTCGTTCGCCGCGGTTGCGGTCGGTCTGAACCCCGAACCGGTCGCTGCGCACAACACGTTGCTGTCGAGCGATCCCGCCGACGGTGCGTCACTCTCCACGGCACCGACGCAGATCACCTGGCAGTTCGACAACTCGGTGCCGCTCGACACGATGACGGCCACCCTCATCGACGCCACCGGCGTCCGCAGCGAACTACTCGGGTCCACGCACGGCTCGGCGGGCGATACCGAGGTGATCACCCCGCTTCCTTCGCTGCAACCAGGGCCCGTGTCGATCCGGTGGCGTCTCGTCGGACCCGACGGTCACCCCATCACCGGCAAGGTCGATTTCACCCTCGACACAGGCCCGACGACCACCCCGACACCCACCCCGACAACCACCACGGCGACAGCCACGATCACCGACACGCCTGTCACGACCGCTCCCTCGACCGACGTCACCGCGGTCATCGACGATGACAGCGGCGCCTCGTCGACACCGTCGGCCGTCAGGTGGGTGCTGCGATACGGGTCGTACCTCGCGATCATGGCGACGGTCGGGATCCTGCTCACCAGCGCGTACGTCTGGGCCGGGGTCGGGCAACAGCCCCTGCTGCGACGGATCCTCAGCTACTCGCTGCTCGTCACGGCTGGACTGGCATTTCTGCAGGTGCTCGTGATCGCGTCGGATGTGAGCGGCGATGCGGCATGGTCGTCGTTCGGCTCGATCGACGCGGCCATGACTACCGACGCCGGTATGGCGTTGATGGTCCGGATCGTGATCGCGTTGGCAATGTGGATCGTGCTGTTCCAGCAGCGCATCGACCACCCTGACGTCTACTGGACCGCCGTCACCCTTCCCGGGCTCGCTCTGTTGGGTACATGGGCATTCGCCGGCCACTCGCGCTCGATGCGTTGGCCGACCCTCGGCGTGCTCACCGACGTCGCGCACCACGCCGCGGCCGCCGCATGGATCGGCGGGCTGGCCATCATCGGTCTGATCGTCATCCCGAAGACCGCACCCGATGTCCTCATTCCTGCGGTTCGAAACTTCTCACGGGTCGCTGCCATCAGCGTCGCCGTGCTCGTCGTCACCGGCATCGTGCAGAGCGTGCGCCTGGTCGGCAATCCGGCGAACCTTCTCGACGCCGGCCACGGCCGCCTGCTGGTCGTCAAACTCGTCATCGTCGCAGGGATGCTCGGCCTGGCCAGGCTCAACCGACGGCGCGTCGACGCCCAACTCGACGATCCCGCCACCCTGCCCCGCCATCTCGGCACGCTGCGCCAAGCCGTGCTCGGCGAATTCGCGATCGGCCTCGTCATCGTCGGCATCACGGCGGCGATGGTCGTGTCACCTCCGGCGGTCGGCTCGACCGAGGCGGGCGCGTCCGACGCCGCCCCAGACGCTGTAAACTACACATTGTAGTAATTGCCGCCCTTCGAAAGGATCCGCCATGTACCGCCGCCTGATGATTCCTGCTCTCGCCCTCGCTGCCGCCGCGAGCCTCGCGGCCTGCGGGTCGGACGATGCATCGTCGGCCGACACGACCGTCGCAGCCGTCGGCACGGACGCGGGCGCAACTGCTAGTGCGGTGACCCTCAACGAAGCCGACGTCGAGTTCGCCCAAGGAATGATCGGTCACCACGAACAGGCCGTCGAAATGGCCGAGATCGCGCTCGACCCGACCATCGGCGCGAGCGCCGCAATCGTGGATCTCGCCACCCGTATCCAGGCCGCGCAGGAACCTGAGATCGACCTGATGACGGGGTGGCTGACCGCCGCCGGCGAGACCACCGTGATGGACATGTCGAGTGACGAGATGATGGCGATGGAGGGCATGATGAGCGTCGAGGACATGGACGGTCTCGCGTCGTCGACCGGCGCCGAGTTCGACACCATGTGGTTAGAGATGATGATCGCCCATCACGAAGGTGCGATCAGCCAGTCCGAGACGGTCAAGGCCGACGGCTCCAACCCCGACGTGCTCGCTCTCGCCGACCAGATCATCGCCGCGCAGCAGGCAGAGATCACCGAGATGCAAGCCCTGCTACAGGGCTGAATGAACAACGGTTCGGGACAAACGGGACGGCATCGTGATGGAGATCTTGCCGCGGACCGTGCCCGCCTCGAGTTGACGCATCGCGCTTCGCGCCTGGTCGAGCGCGTTGGTGACATCGATGCTCGGCGTGAGCGTTCCGGTGGGCGCTGAGATGGGAACGGCGGCAGCCTGTTCGAAGGTGAGGGTCGAGGGCTTGCGGGCGAGCTTGTCTTCGCTGGCGGCGGCGTACTCGCCGAACGCTCCTCGGCTGGCACCGAACACCTCGTCGCCGACCGTGAAGCGGGTCACGTTCGCTCCGACGGCGGCGACGGTCCCAGCGACGGCGCGTCCGGGCACGCGGTTCTTCGGTGAGCGCAGACCGAAGCCCATGATGCGCATCAGGTACGGGCGGCCGGTCATCTCATGCCAGGTTCCACGGTCGAGGCCAGCGGCGTGCACCTGGACAAGTACCTCGTGGTCGTTGATCTCGGGGCAGTCGATGTCGGTCAGTTGCCACGTATCACTGGAGCCGTACCGGTCTTGCACGACGGCTCGCATCGTCACGGTCTCTGTGTCTGGAGTCGTCGGGCGGTTGCTCATCTGACGGTCACCGGCTGCTCGGTCCGGACAGACTGGATGACGTCGACGATGGCCTGCACCGAGAACTTGTAGCTCTCCCGGTCGTCGATCAGCCCGGCGTGGGTTGCGTCGGCGACTCGGTGATCGTTGTTGGTCGACAGAGCGGCGAGGCGGTCCTGGAGGTCGATCCATTCCTCATGCTTCTGCATCAGCTCGGTCGCGGTGACGACGACGAGCGGCTTGCCGTCGAGTGACGTCAGCGCCTTGGCCTGTTCGAACACGGTGCGGTACATCGACTGTTCGTCTCGCATGTTGCGCATGCCACGGGCGCTCGCAGCGAATGCTCGTACCTGCGATGCGGCCGGCTCGGGGAGGCTCGACCACGCAGATGTGGGCAGGATCCGTCCGGCACCCAACCTGGTGAGGGTGGGGAGCATCCCGAGTCCTCGGCTCATCATCGACTGCTCGGTGGCGAAGCCGGGGAGCTCGGTGAACTCGTATGGGCTCATCGAGTCGAGCAGCACCATGCCGGCGATCTCGTCGGGGTACGTCGCGGCGTAGGTCATGACGTATGGGCCACCGGCGGAGTGGCCAACGAGCAGGTACGGGCCCGGTTCGCCTGATCGCGCGAGCAGGGAGTGCAGGTCAGCTGCGATTGCCTGACCGTCCTGTGCAACGTCGACGTCGTCGCTCCAGCCTTGGCCGGCGCGGTCGTAGGCGCAGACTCGGGTGGTGCGACTCACCTCGGCGGTGATTCGGGTCCACGTGGCAGATGTCGCTCCGAGCCCGTTCTCGAGCACGACCGTGGGACTGCCCGATCCCGTGCAGTTCAGGTGCAGGCGGTGACCGCCGACGTCGTAGAGCGTGCCGGGCGCGGGGTAGGCGTTCTGGTCGTGCGCCCGGACAGCGGTCTCGTACATTCCGCCGACGGCGCCGACAGCGAGCGAGGCGACGACTGGGTAGATCAGCCAGCGAACACGACCGTCGAGGTGACGGCGAACTTGGACGACCATCCAACCGGCGAGCGCGAGCACCAGGGGTGGCCACACCCACCCAGCGCTCCTGAGCGCCTGATCGTTCGGCCGTGCGATCAGCAGGATCAGCCCGGCGACAGCCATGAAGGCTGCAGGCACTCGTGCCCAGCGTTGCGGCTGACTGGTGAAGCGACTCGACAGCAGGGAGAGCATCGCCCAGCCGCCCGCGAACGCGAGCAGTGCCCAGCCGGAGATGACGTGCTCGGCGGCACCGCCGAAGACACCCAGCGTCAGCACGATCGCTCCCACGAAGCCGGTGGTGAGCGAACCGCCAACCACCCGCCAGACGGGTTCTCGCCGGGATTCGTCGACGACCGACTCGCCACGGGTGATGACGGCTTCCTCGATCGCTGATTCGGTGTGATGGATGGTGTTCATGGTCAGTTCTCCTTGTTTGGTGGTGGTGGCGGTCATTGCTGGGTCGATGCGATCCATGTGCAGCGGAGCCCCTGAGCGAGGGGTTCAGGGATGCGGGCAATGGCGATCGCCGGACCGTTGATGTCGGCCACGTCGATCACCCGGAATTCGGTCGCGATGCCTGACGCGTCGTGGACGAACCCGACGAGCCAGCCGCCGGCACCGTCGCGCTCTCGTGTCGGGTCGGTGACGAATGCGAGGTCGCCGGGCACGTCCGTCCCGAGGCTGTAGTGCACGTGGTGCGAGTCAGTGAGATCGTGATGCCCGATCGTCCGGTCGCCCGTCGTCCACAGGAAACGCTGCACCCTGTCAATGCCTTCACGACCGCAGTGGGCGAAGCGTCGAGGTGTCGGATCCAGCACTTCGCGCTGGAAGCTTCCGGTTCCGGGGTGCAGCGTCCATCGCTCGAGCAACGGGGTGAGCGCGAGCACGACGACGGTGTCACTTGCATCGTGAGCGTGCACGGGATGCGCGGCGAAGGAACCGGTTGCGATCCACGTCGTGCGCAGCTCGCCATCGCGTGGGGCGACGCCGACGAAACCGTCAGCGACGAAGACGACGTGGTCGCGGCTGACTGCGAGATCCTTGATGCGGCCCGGTGTGTCGAGGACGGGGCGGCTGCGGCGAGTGAGTGCACCAGCGGAGACGACGACGTGCGCCTGCACCCCGTTGGTGTCGTATGCGACGACGTGCAGCTCGCCGGTCGCCGGGTCGTGCTTCGGGTACGCGGTGAGCCCGCGTTCACGTCCGGCGAGGTCGACACGGCGCAGTGTGTCCAGCTCGGTTCTCAGCTCGTAGGCGGGTGTGTCGTCGCCGAACGCCAGAATCGAGCCTCCGAAGCCGACAAGATTGCGGGCGACCGCCTCGGTGCGGAACCGACGGCCAAGGTACGACGCGCGGCCGTCACGCACCTGTACCGAGTGGAAGATGCCGGCGCGATCGATCCCGACCAGCCGGCCGGACAATCCGGCCGGGACGGTGCCGCACAGGTCGAGATCAGCGTCGTGCGGGGGTCGGATCGACGGGTCGGTCGGCGAGGGCATGACCTCATCGTCGGCCTAAGGCCGCTTCGGGCGCATCGGGCGCGCCCCCTCAGATCACGAGGTTCGCCTCAGGCGATGCCCAACCGTTGCGCGACGGCGGCTGCGTCGACCCGGCTGTTCACGCCGAGCTTGCGCAAGATGTTCGACACGTGCACGCTCGCCGTCTTGTCCGAAACGTACAACTCCTCGCCGATCTGACGGTTGGTACGGCCGGCGGCGACCAGGGCCAGCACCTCCGCTTCGCGGGGCGTCAGGCCAAGGCGTTCGGTGGAGCTCTCATCGAGCATGACCCTGGTTGGGGCTTCGATGCTCAGCCGGGTGCGGCTGGAGACGGCGTCGATCTCGGCCAGCAGCGGGCTGGCACCGAGCTCGGCTGCAATCGCGTGAGCTTGTCGGAGCGACGCGGCCGCTCGATCTGCTGCGCCCGCCAAAGCCGCCGCCTCCGCTTCGCGCACGAGAGCCACAGCCGTCGCCCAACGATCGCCGAGCTCGCTCCAACATCTGACGGCCTCAGCCCACACATCGGCAGCCGAGACGGTGAGCCGGGAGACGCTCGCGGCAGCGTGGGCGAGGTGCGCCGCAGTGTCGGTTTGCGGCCCGCCAGGTACTTCTTCCGCGAAGGAACGGGCAGCCTCGACTCGCTGTCGCAGTCTGGCGATTGTTGCGTCGACGTCGACGGGCTCGCGGTGGGCTCGCTGATCGAGTGTTCGTTCCACCTCGGCAACGACCCAGAACATTGCGAAGCGCGCCGCCCACAGCACCGAAGTCGTGCACGTCGCCGTCCAACCTTGCTCGGCTGCCTGCGCCGCTTCATTCCAGTTGCCGAGCGCCAGATGGACATCAGCCGTCGTGGCATCGCGGACGGTCTGATGCCAGCCGTCGATCGGCAACGCGTACGCCACGGCGAGTTGGTCGAGCGCCTGATCGGTCTCGCCGCGTCGAGCAGCGAGCATTGCCCTGGCTCGTGCGAGACGCAGCAGACCGACCGGCAGCGTGTCGTCGAGGGGTTGGCGGGCCACCACACCGGCAACCTCGGTCCAGCGACCGAGACGGGTGAGCGCTTCTGCGGCGAGCGAGTCGAAGTAGCAGCCGAAGCCGCGATCGAGGCCGGTGAGCTGCCCCTCTGCGACCGCGTCGAGGGACGTGTTGAGGGCCGTCTGGTAGTCGCCGGCGTCGGTGAGCGCGACGCACAGGTAGACGGTGGCAAGGGCGCGGCTTTGCGCGTTGGCGGCAGCGGCAACCGATGCCCGACACAGTTCGACGGCTGCGGCCGGGTCACCCTGATTGCTTCGGACGATGCCCAGTACCCGCCTCGCCATCCCCCAGGCCTGCGGGTTGTCGTCGGGTGCGGGCACCAGGTCGAAGACCTTCGCGCACCACGCCTGGGCCGTGGGGTAGTTGCCCGCCATCAGTTCGGCTTGCCCGAGACCCGCATAGACCGCCGCGGCCCGGCTATCGACGTCGCCGGCCAGCATGGCAGAGGCCAGTCCGAACTCGGCGCGACTGTCCTCGAGCCGGCCGGTGGCCCACAGGTAGCGCCCGAGTCGTTCGTGACCCCAGGCGGCACCGAGTGGCGGCGACCCGAGCTCAAAGGCGGAGCGCGCCAACTGAACTGCTCGTTCGTTGCCGACGGTGGAGGTGGCGATGTCGGCGGCCTGCCACAATCGGTCGCTCCGATTGGCCGCCGCGGAGCGCTCGCCAACCGAGTCCCACAACTCGAATGCGCGCTCGAGATGGCTGAAGGCAGCGCCCGGGGCGACGGTCTCGGCAGCGTCGGCCGCAGCGAGGAACGCCGAGAAGGCCGCCTCGCTGTCGCCCGCCCGGTCCAGATGAAAGGCGAGTTCCCCGGCCCGGTCCGCGCGACGCAACACGTCGACTGTCTGCTCCTGCAGGCACGCGGCGATGCTGCGGTGAAGGCGCGCTCGCTGTGGTGGGAGCAGGTCGGCGTAGACGACCTCACCGAGCACCGGATGCCGAAATCGGTACCTGTCGTTGTCGACGATCAGCATCCGCGCGTCGATCGCGGTCCGCACTGCGGTTTCCACGTCGTGATTCGACAGGTCGACGATCGCTGCGAGCAACTCGTGGCTCGCGTCGCGACCAATTGCCGCGACCGCACCCAACACGAGGCGGGCGCGGTCGTCGAGATCGGCGATCTCGGCGGAGATCAGATCGGACAGCACGATCGGGATGGCCTCGCCCGACAGGTGCGCGGCAACGAGCTCGCTGGTGAAAAAGGGGTTGCCGCGGCCACGCGCGAGCACCTGATCGACGAGAGCGATCGGCGCAGGACCGCCGAGCAGCGACGTGACGCGTTCGGCGATCTCGTCGCGGTCCAGCCCTTCGAGGTGGATGCGATGAGCCGCCGGCAGCCGACTGAGCTCGGCGAGCCGGCCACGCTGGCCCGGGTGGCCGGCGACCTCGTTCGCGCGGTACGTGCCGACGAGCACAGCTTTCTCGTCGATCAGGTTGCGGGCCAGGTACTCGAACAGGTCCCACG
>JANNNB010000319.1:0-14432 GCA_031398325.1 Actinomycetes bacterium | reverse complement strand
GGGCCGATCCGATTCACGAACGATGTCCCAGGCACTCGCGAGGTTCGGTACGCCAAGCATCGGTGCGAACTCGAGTTGCACGGCGGCGCCGATGTCGGCCGCTCGGTCGACAAGGCGCCCGAATCCGTCCGCAAGAATGTCGAGCGGCGCAGCTTCGGACATGTCGAACCCTGGAAACGCCAAGATTGTGTCGACCCCGAGCGCCTCCGCCATCCGAAGGCCTTCGTCCATCGACACGTCAAATCGACTCAGCAACGGACCCTCGAGCCAGGCGGGATACCGGACAGGTGCCCAGTCGGTGATCGTGTCGAGGTGCCGGATCGGGACACCGGCATCTTCGGCGATCGAGACGAGGTCTCGAATCGTCTTGCCCCGGGTTGCTGCCTCCTTCACGAAGTCCGGCGCAATGGCCATGCTGGTGAAGCCGCCGGCCGCAGCAGCTGTCACATGGTCCTCGAAGGGCAAGTTTCGCACCGAGCCCGGCCAAAAGACCAGATCAAGGTCTGGCCGGTCGGACATCGGCCCGCCGCTGACAGAGAATTTCGGAATGCTCATGGTGACCTCTCAAGTTGGTTCTGTCTTCAGGGTGGTTGCGTTTTCGTTGCGGCTACTCGCCGCCGGCCTTGGGGGGACGTCGCATCAGCGTGCGCGCCGGCAGTGCCATTGCGCCGAACGCGATGATCGCGGCGCCCGCCACGATGCCGAGCCCTTGTAGCGGCGGCACGTACGGCGACCCGCCGGTCGCGCCTCGTGCGAAGCCGTTCAGCGTGACCCCTGCAATGACGACGCCGAGGCCGATGCCGGTGATGGCCACGATCGCCGCCTCCCAGCGGAACATCGCTTGCACCTGTCGTCGGGTCGTACCGGTGAGCCGGAGCAGGGCGACCTCTCGACGCCGATCGAACACGACCATCACGAGCGTGTTGATGGCGGTGATGGCGGCAAAGCCACCGAACACCGAAGCCATGACACGACTGGTCCAGGCCTCGAGCTCGAGGTCCTTGTCGACCCTGGCCGCGTATCCGTCACGGTCGGTCACCGTCGCGCCCGGGATGTCGAGTGCCCGCAGCCCGTCGGCCACCGTTGTGGTTTCGGCCCCGCCCGTTTGCGCGACCAGCACCTCGGCTTCGTAGGCGGCCCGAACATGGCCGGCGAGGAGGTCGTACGGTAGAACTACCTGCCCGAGCCCGAGACCGTGGTCGTAGATCGCTACGACTCGGGGCGAGTGCTTGGTGCCGTCGCCGAGTCTGAGGTCGACGGTGTCGCCGAGGTCGGCCTCGAGGCCCTGGGCCAGGAGGTGGTCGAGTGCCACCGTCGTGTCGCCGACGTCGGCGAGCGAGCCTTGCGTGACCCCGAGGTCGAGTACCTCGTCGAGCTGCGAGAGGTCACCGGTGACGCCGATCGCGTCGGCCGCCTCGAACTCCTCGAACCCGTTGTAGAGCACGTCGGAGCGCAACACGCCCACCGCTGAATCCACACCCGGCACCTCGGCCGCACGGGCAGCGGTCGTGGCCGGCAGTCCGGGCCCGTCACTGGTGATCACGTAGTCGGCAACGAGGCCGTTGCGGATGTCGGCCCGTGTCGCGTCGGCGACCGTCGACTGGATGAACAGCAGCACCCCACTCGAGCCGATCACGAGGGCGATGGGCGTGATCGCCGACGCGAGGCGACGTGAGTTCGCGCCCGAGTTCGCAGCTGCGAGCGAACTCGATGCAGAACCGCGACGCAGCGGTAGACCGAGCACGGCGGTCGCCGCCCGGGAGATCGCCGGGCCGAGCAGGGCGACGGCGATCAGGAAGATCATCACGACGAGAATCGACGTGATCGCCGCGCTGCCACCATCGAGCTGGTAGCTGAAGATGGACAGGACCACTCCGCCGCCGATCGCGACGATACCGAAGACCCGCCTGACGCGACCCAGACTGCGACGCTCGACGGCCGCGTCTCCGAGCGCCTGACTCGGCGGCGTGCGGGCGGGCCGGCGCGATGCGGCGTAGCCGCCTGTCAGTGCGGCGAGCAGCCCGGCGCCGACGGCAGCCCCGGCGGGAATGAACCCGGTGGACATCTGCACGCCGTGGGGCACGGCGCCGCGGTCGATGAGCTGGCTGAACCACCACCTGGCGAGAAGCAAACCGGGCAGGATCCCTGCGGCACCGGCGAGGGGGGCGACGAGCACGGCCTCGGACGCGACCATTCGACGGATCTGTCTGGGCGTCGCGCCGATCGCGCGCAGCAGGGCGATTTCTCGACCGCGCTGACTGATCGCCAGTGCGATCGTGGCGATCACGACGAAGATGGACGCGAACGTCGCCACGCCGCCGAACGAACCGCCGAGGCCGATCAGCAGCTCCTTCGCGGTGGGGAGGTTGGGTGCCTCGAGTTCGCCGCGCGCTGAGCCTGTGTGTACCTTCCCGTCCGGTCCAAGCAGATTGCTCAGCTCGTCCTTGACATCACCGATGTCGGTCCCGTCGTTGGTGAACACGGCGATCGCATCGGCGCGACCTGGAGCTCCGGCGAGCGAGGGAGCCACGCCATCGGCGAACCACGCTGACGCAGTGCTGGCCGATGGGCCGTCCGATGCCGTCGCGGTACGCTCCGCAACGATCCCGGAAACGCGGAACTCGTGGACACCGTCGGGAGCGGTCACCGCAACCATGTCTCCGACTGCCAGCCGGGACGATCGAGCGGTTTGCGCGTCGAGCACGACGTCGTCGGGACCCGGCGCGTCCCCGTCGACGAGGGCGGTCCTGGCGGCGTGATCGATTTCGCGAGCCGACCAGTCGCGTCCGGTCAGCGCTCCGATGTCGTCACCTATGAGCTCAACTGCCAAGTCGGGCATGGCGTCGGCGACGCCCGGTACGGCGAGGATCGTGGCCGCCAGCGAGGCGTCTATTCGAGCACCCTCGGGGAGCACGCCAGCGATCTCCTCGCGGTCTCCGGCGCTGGTGACGACGCGCCGGGCGAACTGATCGGCCGACACCACGATCGGCGCGTCCGCGTAACGGACCGGCTCGACGCGCGCAGTGAGACCGGTCTGCAGCAGCGACCCGCAGGCCATCGCGACGATGGACGCGGCCAGCAAAGCGACGAACGTGCCGATGAACGACGCCGGGCGGAAGCGGATCGACGCACGCGCCAAGCCGTTCATGAGGCCACCCCCTGCGAACGCGTCACGAGTTCGCTCAGCCGACGGGCCACTGTCGCCGCATCGGGATGGTCGAGCTGCCCTGCGATCGAGCCGCCGTCGAGGAACACCACGCGGTCGGCGAACGATGCCGCCACCGGGTCGTGGGTCACCATTACCACGGTCGCGCCGAGTTGATCGACGGCGCGGCGCAGCAGGCCGAGGATCTCGTGCGCCGTCGTCGGATCGAGTGCTCCTGTGGGCTCGTCGGCGAAGATCACCTCGGGATCGGCGATCAGCGCTCTTGCGATCGCCACCCGCTGCTGCTGACCGCCCGACAGTTGGGCGGGCCGACGGCCGCCGAGGCCCGACAGCCCGACGCTGTCCAGCATCGCCTCGGCCCGGCGACGGTCCGGCCGCTTGCCGGCGAGGCGCAGCGGCAACTGCACGTTCTGCAGCACAGTCAGCGACGGCAACAGGTTGAACCCCTGGAACACGAAGCCGACGTCGGCCCGGCGGAGTTCGGTGAGCTTGTTCTCCGACAGCGAACCGAGGTCGGTGCCGCCGAGGGTGACGCTCCCCGACGTCGGTGCGTCAAGACCCGCCGCGCTCTGGAGAAGCGTGCTCTTGCCGGAACCTGAGGCGCCCATCACCGCGGTGAACGTGCGGCTGGCGAACGACATCGAGACGTTGTCGAGGGCGCGCACGGGGTTGGGGTCGTCGCCGTAGGTTCGCGTCACGTCGCGCAGCCCCACGGCGACGGTGACGAGCGCTGCCGGGTCGGTGTCGGGTCGAGGCGGAGGGAATCCGGTCTCGACGTGGTTGCGGTTTCTTCTGAACATGGTGTCTCCATTCGCGAGCGGGTTGGCTGGCCCCCGCAGCAGGTGGCTGCGGGGGCCGATTCCGGCGTGGTGGGTGGCCGTCGGTATCCGGACTAGACGCCGACTGATTCCCGGTCGAACTCATTGTCGAGTTCGTCGGCGCCAAGGTGACTGGGCGTCGCGGGATCGGATTCGAGTTCGGCCATCAGGTGTTCGCCTTCGATGTCGAGATTGGGGATGATCCGGTCGAGCCAGCGGGGCAGTTTCCACGCGGCCTCGCCCAGCAGTGACATGGCCGCGGGGACGATGAGCATGCGCACGACCGTGGCGTCCAAGAAGACGGCGACGGCGAGTCCGACACCGAACATCTTGATCACCGGTTCGTCGCCGAGCACGAATGCGGCGAACACGCTGATCATGATCAACGCAGCGGCGGTGATCACACGGGCCGACGAGGTCAACCCGGCGACGACGCTCTCCTTGGGCTCGCCGGTACGGGTGTACTCCTCCTTGATGCGGCTCATGATGAACACCTCGTAGTCCATCGACAACCCGAACAAGATCGCGAAAAGCATGATCGGCATGAAGCTGACGATCGGAACCGTGGTGTTGAGACCGACCAGTTGCTGCAGCCATCCCCATTGGAACACGGCTACGACGACACCGAAGCTCGACGCAATCGACAGCAGGATGGCCAGCGACGCCTTGAGCGGGACGAGCAACGACCGGAAGGCGACCAGCAGCAACACGAAGGTGAGGCCGAGCACGACGATCATGAACGTCGGGAGCGCTGAGCTCATCTTGTGCGCAACGTCGATGTTCGATGCCGTACCCCCCGTGAGCGCAATTTCAGTGCCGGTGGCGGCTTCGATGCCGGGGAACACGTCGTTGCGAAGCTCGTTCACCAGCGACTCGGTGTCGGCATCGCTCGGACCCGTGGTGGGGGTCGCTGAGAGCACGGCAGTGTCACCGGCTTCGTTGAACTCGGCAGGCGCGACGCTGTCGATCCCCTCGGTGGCAACGATCGCGTCGCTGTAGGCAGCGACCACGGACTGCGGGTCGGGGTTGCCCCTGGTGTCGATGACGACGGTGAGTGGGCCGTTGAAGCCAGGACCGAAGCCGTCGACGAGCAGGTCGTAAGCGACGCGTTCGGTCGAGGTTTCGGGTTGGGTGCCGTCGTCGGTCATGCCGAGGCGCATGTCGAGCATCGGGATCGCCAGCACGCCCATCACCGCAAGACCTGCCACGAGTGACACGCCGGGCCGCGCGGTGACTGTGCGGGCCCAACGATGTCCCAACGTCTCGTGGTCGGCAAAGGATGTGCGCGTCTTGGTGAACGGAGCTTTCCAGCGGTCGATGTTGGTGCCGACGAGACCGAGCAGGGCCGGAAGCAGGGAGATGGCCACGAGCACGGCGATCGAAACGGTGGCCGCAGCGGCGAGGCCCATGACGGTCAGGAAGGGGATTCCGACCACGGCGAGCCCGGAGATCGCGATGACGACAGTGCCCCCGGCGAACACGACAGCCGAGCCGGCAGTCGCATTGGCGCGAGCCGCCGACTCCTCGACGCTGAATCCGTCGGCGAGATTCTGCCGATGGCGGGTGACGATGAACAGCGCGTAGTCGATCCCGACGGCGAGTCCGATCATCGTCGCCAGCGTCGGCGCCTCCGATGACAGGTCCATGAAGGCCGACATCAGCGTGATCCCGCCCAGGCCGATTCCGAGCCCCAGCAGTGCGGTGAACAACGGCAGACCCATCGCGAGCACCGACCCGAACGCGAACAGCAACACGACGACTGCCACGGCCAGACCGATCAGCTCCGAGGTCGGCGGTTCGTCCTCGGCGTTGCCGGACACGACGTCGCCGCTGAACTCGACTTGCACACCGTTGGCCTCGGAGATCGCCGCTGTCTCCAACAGCGCGTCGAGCCCGCCGATACCGACGTCGGCAGTCTCGACTTCGTAGCGGACGTCGGCATAGGCGGTCGTGCCATCGGCCGAAACCGTCCCGTCGTCGAACGGGTTCGACACGGCGACCACTCCCGGCAACGCAGCGGCTTCAGCGAGTGTGTCGTCGATCGCCGTGCGGGTCTCGACGATCGGGGTACCGTCCTGAGTGGCGAACACGATCCGGGCCGAGGTGCCTGACTGATCGGGGAAGCGATCGTCGAGCAGGTCGAACGCCTGTTGGGACTCGGTGCCCGGGATCGAGAACTCGTCTGAGGTCTCCCCGCCGGCCATGCTCCCGCCGGTGATGACCGCCGCCAGCACGACGACCCATCCGATGAGCATCAGTCCACGGTGACGGACCGAGAACCTTCCGAGACGGTACAAGAGCTTGGACATGGGGTCCTCCTGAGAGGTGAAGCTGTAGGGCGCAGCCCAGGGAGGGCTGGGGTCCCGAAGATCGAGGCCGACCTTCATCCCACTCCGCCGACCTGAAAGCGCCCTCAGAGAAGCTCAAGGAAGTCATCGGAATCCCGCAGTCGACGAGCACACTCAACGCACGCGCTTTCGACGAGGTCTGCGAGAACTCTGAGGACTCTTTCAGGATGATGAGGTTGACTCACTTCGACGGATCGATGCCGGTCGTCGGAAGCCAGAGGAGGTGACAAACGTGAGTGAGAGCGTTGCAGTGCGGGTGCTGGTCGTCGATGACGAGGAGTACATCCGCGATCTGTTGTCGACGTCGTTGCGGTTCCAGGGCTTCGAGATCGAGACTGCCGGATCGGGGTTCGTGGCGCTGCGCAAGGTCGCCGAGTTCGCCCCGAATTTGGTGCTTCTCGACGTGACGATGCCCGACATCGACGGGTTTGAGGTGTGCCGCAAGATGCGCGCCGACCGCGATCAGACCCCGGTGATCTTCCTCACCGCCCGCGACGCCAGCGACGAAGTGCTGAGCGGGTTCACCAAGGGCGGTGACGACTACATCACCAAACCATTCAGCCTCGAAGAAGTCATCGCCCGGATCCGAGCCGTGCTCAAACGCTCGGGGCACACCGACACCGAAGCAGCGACCGTTCGCCGATACGAAGACCTGACGATGGACGATGACCGCCACCAGGTCACCCGCCAGGGTGCAGCCGTCGAGCTGTCGCCGACCGAGTACAAGCTGCTGCGCTACCTGTTGCTCAACGCCGAGCGGGTCGTGTCGAAACGCCAGATCCTCGACCATGTCTGGCAGTACGATTTCGGCGGCGACGTCAGCTCAGTCGAGACCTACATCAGCTACCTGCGCGCCAAGGTCGACAAACCGTTCGAAGCGAAACTCATCCACACCATTCGTGGCGTCGGCTACAGCCTGCGCCAGGGCTCGCGATGAGCCGTCGCCGCGCTTTCGGGCTGACCTTCGGCCTGTTGATCGCGGTTTACGTGCTCGCCTCCGTCGTCACCGTCGTGGTCGTTCGCGACCGCCTGCAAGACGCCGTCGACCGCGACTTGCGCACCGCGCTCGACGGCGTGGTCACCCTTGTCAACGCCCTCGACCCCGCCGATATCGACACCGTGTTCGAGTTCGATGTCGACAACGAACGAGCGCTGATCATCATGGCCGGTCGCGACGAAATCGTCTACGTCCCCGCCGGGCTCAGCGCTGACCCACTCCCGCACCCCGACGTCACGGCGTCGATGATCGTCAACCGGGACGGAACGCCATTCCAAGTCGACAGCCTCACGGGAGACGTCGACTACCGGGTGCTGACAGCGCGACTCGACGACGGCAGCTACATTGCGCTCGCTCAACCGCTCGACGGCCTCCAAGAGGTGGTCTACACCTTGCGCTTTGCCCTGCTCGTCACGCTGTTCTCCGTCGTCACAATGCTCGGCGCCGTGTTCTGGATGATCCTGCACGCAAGCCTTCGCCCCTACGACGACATGATCGCGACCGCCGAAGCCATCGCCCACGGCGACCTCGACCGACGCGCCACCGCACCCGTCGGCATGCCCGAAATCGGGCACCTGGCCGGTGCGCTCAACACCATGCTCGACCGCATCCAAGAGTCCTTCAAAGCGAAGGAATCCGCCGAGGCACGACTCAAACAGTTCCTTGCCGATGCGTCGCACGAACTTCGAACACCGCTCACCTCGATCCGCGGCTACTCCGAGCTCTACCTCTCCGGCACCGCTACCGACCCCACGTCGATCAACAAACAAATGACCCGCATCAACGCCGAATCCGCACGAATGGGACGCCTCGTCGACGACCTCCTCACCCTCGCCCGCCTCGACCAGATTCGTCGCCTCGAACCCGAGCCGGTCGACCTCAGCGCAATCACCGCCGACGCCGTCGACGATGCCCGTGCCGCCAGCCCCCGCCATCGCATCGACGCCAACCTCGGCACCGGTGCCGCATTCGTCGATGGCGACCCCGACGCCCTCCGCCAACTCGTCGGCAATCTGCTCACCAACGCCCGCACACACACGCCGCCCGGCACCACCATCACCGTGACCCTGGAGACCATCGCCGACACCACCCAACTCGGCGTCGCCGACACCGGACCCGGCATCAGCTCCGACCGCGCTGCAGGCATCTTCGACCGCTTCGATCGCGCCCCGACATCAAACCACTCATCCACCGAAGGCACCGGGCTCGCCATCGCCGCAGCCATCGCCGCCGCCCACCACGGCACCATCGAACACAGCGCCAATCAACCCACCGGCGCGATCTTCACGGTGCACCTCCCTCGAATCGACACCCCGACGAACACCGGTTCCAAGATGCTCCCACACGAAGTCTGAGAGGCCGTCAAGTTCACTGTCTTACCGTCGCTTGCCTGACACCTCCACCTGTCGCACCCGACACCGCCATCCGATCACGACCCAGTGACGAGTCCGAGCACTTCTTCGCTCAGTCCGAGATGAAGCCGCTCGATCTGCAATCACCATCACAATCAACGGCAGCAAACAACTTCGACCTGCTCGCCCTTCTGAGCGGCTTCCGAGAGCTATCTGGCACATCGACCACAACGCCCGACGTCGCGAGCTGTACCGCCACTACCGAAGCGCGATCTTCCTCTCCGACGCAGCAGGCCTCGCCATCTTCCTGGCCTTCCCCATCGCACCACCACGATTTCTCAACGGCTTCGTCGACACCGTCGACACCGCAGACCGCCGGAACAATCACGACGACCCAGAACTGAAAGCGCTCCGCCCACCGTACTTTCAGCGAGTTTCGAGTCGAGTTCCACCTTGCCTTGAGGTGCGGTCTTCAGACTCGATGCAATGACAGCACGTGCGCCCGCCAAGCATTCCGAATCGATACCGGCACGCCGCCAATCCGCCCGCATCTCATCGCACCGCCTTGTGCGTGATGTGACGGCAACCGACTGGCGGCGCTCATGAGCGCAGCTGTCCGGGCTCGGGGGCTGCACCGGACGTACGGGCGCGGCCGCAACGCATACCACGCGGTTCGTGGCGTCGACCTCGACGTCGGTGATGGCGAGGTGTTCGCGCTGTTGGGCACGAACGGTGCCGGCAAGACCACGACATTGGACCTGCTCGAGGGGCTCGCCCGTCCCGACGACGGCACGGTCGAGATCTTCGGCCTCGATCCGCACCGGAACCGCAAGCAGGTGCGTCCGCAGCTGGGGATCATGCTCCAGTCCGGCGGACTCCCGGCCGAGCTGACCGTTCGCGAGACCCTCACGATGTGGCGCGGCACCACGAGCAACCCGACCACAGTCGACCACGTTCTCGAACAGGTCGAACTCTCGGTCCGAGCCGACGTTCGCGTCCGCTCGTTGTCGGGCGGCGAACAGCGTCGAGTCGACCTCGCCAGCGCCCTGCTCGGCCAGCCCCGGCTCTTGTTCCTCGACGAGCCGACGACCGGTCTCGACCCCGAGAGCCGACGCCACACATGGAAGCTGCTGACCGACCTCAACGACTCCGGCGTGACGATGGTGCTCACGACCCATTACCTCGAGGAGGCCGAAGCCTTGGCGGATCGCATCGCGATCATGCACCAAGGCACGATCGGTCGAACCGGCACGCTGCGCGATCTTGTCCACGACCGGCCGGCGACGATCAGCTTCGACGACCCCGGCCAACCAATGCCGCCGATCCCGGGCGCGAGGATCGATGCCGGGGCTCGAGTCGTCATCACCACACCAGATCTCGAACACGACCTGTTCGAACTCCTCAGCTGGGCACGCCATCGGCAGATCCATCTCGAGGGCCTCGACGCCCGCGCCGCCACCCTCGAATCCGTCTTCCTGGACCTCGCCGGTGAGACCGATGCCGCCCCTTCATCCCGCAATGAACTGATCGGAGCCACCTCATGAGCACCGCCACCAACGCCGCGACGAACGGGGTCACCTCCGGTCACACGTTCCGCCGCCATCCCCTCGCAGCGCTGGCGCGGGCCGAGTACCTGCAGTTCCGCCGCAACAAGACGCTCATGTTCATGGGCGTCGCGTTTCCGATCATGGTCCCGCTGGTCTTCTATTTCATCGCTCGCGCCAGCGAGGACGGCGCGACCGCCAGCAGCGTCGCCGCCGCACTCGACAGCTACGCGATGTACGCCTTGGTCTTCGTGCTCTTCTACCCGATGCTGTCGATGGTCACCACCCGCCGCGGCGAGGGCGTCCTCAAGCGACTCCGCACCGGCGAGGCCACGGACCGCCAGATCCTGATGGCTCCCGCCGTGCCAGGCCTCGGCCTCATCGTCGTGTCGGCGATCGTCGTCGGTGCCGTCGTCTACGCCACCGGGGCGCCAGCGCCGGTGAACCCCCTCGCCTTTCTCATCGCCCTCGCTGCGGGCGCACCGCTGTTCGCGCTGCTCGCCCTCGCCACCAGTGCAGTGACGAAGAACGCCGAGGCCGCGCAGATCACCGCGCTGCCGGTCATGGCGGTCGCGATCATCGGTCTCTCCACTTCACGCGAACCGATGCCCGAAGCGGTGGCCGATGTGGTCGACCTCACCCCGTACGCCGCGATCTCCGACCTCGTGCACCTCGGAGCCGAAGGCAAGGTCGTGGGTGTCGCTGACAGCGTCGCAGCCACCGACTTCGCCGGCACGTTCGCCGAGATGGGTCGTCCACTCGTCACCTTGGCGGCATGGACCCTCATCGCCGCTGCAGTCGCCTACAAGGGCTTCCGCTGGGACGAGCGCGAGTAATGCAACCAACAAGGAGCCACACCATGCCTGTCACCCTGACCAGCCCCGAGACCATGCCGACCCCGATCCCATCCGGTCTCTACCACCACGTCGCCGTTGCCACCGGGACCCGAAGCGTCACGATCGCCGGTCAAGTCGGCTGGAACGCCGATGGTGAACTCGTCTCGCCGAACTTCCGTGAGCAATTCGTCCAAGCATTCCGAAACGTCAACACCGCGCTCGAGTCCGTCGGCGGTGACCTGCATGATCTCGTGCGCCTCACCATCTACGCCGCTCGCTGGACGCCCGACAAGCTCGAAGAGTTCGAGGCCGCAATCGACGACATCCGCCGAGAGATGCTCTGGGTCCCGGTGCCGATCTCGTTCATCGGAGTCGACATCCTCTTCGTCCCCGAGATCCTCGTCGAGATCGAGGCAACCGCCGTGTTCGACTGAACGAAGCCGCCCGGCACCCGGTGAACATCCGGTCATCCACCCACCGAGGAGCACCATGCCGACCACTCCGACGTCGAGGCCCGAACTCGTCCTCGCCCGTCACGGCGACACCGAGTGGAGCCGGGAACGCAAGCACACGGGACGCTCCGACGTCTCGTTGACCGAACACGGCCGTGCGCAGGCCCGGCACAACCCGGATCGAACCATCCCACCGATGACTTTCAGCGAGTTCCGAGTCGAGTTTCATGTTGGCTTGAAGTGCGGTCCTCAAACTCGGTGTAATGACATCACATGCACCGACCGAGAAGGCCGAACCGAGACCGGTAGGGCGCCGACCCGCACTCCGCTCCGAGATGCTCTCGAGAAGCGCCCGCTCCGCCGACGTCGACACGCTCCCTCACACGTCCGCATCGCCGGGTGCCGTCGCCCCGCATCCGTCCATTGGTGCCGGCGTGCCGGCGAGCATCGTCCGCATCGGAACCGATCAGGTACACGTCGTCGTGCGACCCAATCTCGAGCCCGGAGAGTTTGCAGCGGTCGCTCGTCGGATCGAGCAGCTGCTCGAAGCGGGCTACGAGACGGTCGACGTCATTTCCAACCCGGCCCCATCAGATCCACCGGCTCGACGGCGTGCCGGACAGAACCCCGACGATGCGGTCATGCGCAGCGAGTCGGCCATCGAGAACTACCGACAATGATCCACAGATCCGGCGCGTGCGGCGTCGTGCTCGACGGCGGAGCGATTCGCAGAATCGTCAGCCACGCAGACGCAGTACGGTCGTCGTGATGCGCGCCGCCGTGTACGACGAGACCGGACCGCCCGAAGTTCTTCACCTGGCCGAGGTTCCCGACCCGGTGCTCACACCCCGAGGCGTGCTGATCCGGGTCGAGGCGATCAGCATCGAGGGCGGTGACACGCTCAACCGCCTCGGAGGCGAGATGCACGCCCGCCCCCACATCGTGGGCTATCAGTGCGGTGGCACGATCGAGGCCGTCGGTGCTGCCGTCACCGATCGCGAAGTCGGCCAGCGGGTTGTGGCCACGATGCCCTTCGGATCCCACGCCGAACTGGCGGCGGTCTCCACCGGGGCGACGTGGCTGGTGCCCGAGGGACTCGACCCGATGCTGGCGGCCTGCGTGCCCATCGCCTTCGGCACTGCCGACGATTGCCTCTTCGAGTTCGGCCGGCTCCGGGAAGGTGAGACGGTGCTCGTCCAGGCCGGTGCCGGCGGCGTCGGACTCGCCGCCATCCAGCTGGCGAAGCGGGCCGGCGCCACGGTCTTGGCGACCGCGTCCAGCGACGACCGGCTGAGCCGGCTCGAGGCCTACGGTCTCGACCACGGGATCAACTACCGCGACGACGACCTCGTCACCGCTGTCCGCCGGCTGACTGACGGCCGGGGTGTCGACCTGGTGGTCGAGTCCGTCGGCACCACCCTGGGAGCCAGCGTCGCGTCGCTCGCCTACCGGGGCCGCATTTCCTACGTTGGCGACGCTGGTCGCGGCTCCGAGCCCTTCGATGTCGGCGTGCTCAAGCAGCAGAACCAGACGATCACGGGGGTCTTCCTCGGCGCCGAGCTGGCGGTGGGGCGTCGCGCCCACGACAACATCGACCGGCTGCTGGGCTTGGTGGCGGCGGGCGAACTCGAGGTCGTGATCGACTCCACCTACCCATTGGCCGAGGCGGCCGCGGCCCACGCCCACCTCGAGAGTCGACGGGCATTCGGCCGGGTCGTGCTGGTCCCGTAGCGACGCCAGCGGCCGAGGAGGGTCATCACACCGTCGATTGCGATGCGCTGATCACTGTGGTCAGGGCGCGTATGGGGATCCTGGCGGTGAAGACCGCGCCGCCGTATCGGGCCGCAGGGCGGGGCGCTCGCGGGTGTCGTCGCCTGGGCGACGTCTCTGACTCGTTGGGCGATGGCATCATGATCTGCGTGAACACGGCGCCGGTGCGAGAAATCGGCGATGCGCACCGTGCGGGCCACCCAGACCAGCGCGGGCGACGGTGGGGAACGGTCCTCATCACCGCAACGCTCGCTGGAGCGCTGCTCGGTCCGCTCGATCTCGCTGGCCAAGTGCACAGCCCGTACCCCTATGCCAACCTGTTCAACTCGCCGGCCGTCTGGGCGGCAGCGGCCTTCATGTTCGGTCGATGGGCCACCGACCTCGTGCCGGCGGTCGTCGGAGCCGTCGTCGTCATGGTGGTCGGCGTCGAGACGTACTACGTCGCCGATGTCCTCGTGCGTGATGCCAATGCGTCCAACTTGTGGTCAACGGTGGCCATCGTGTGGCTGGCGTTGGGCATCGGTGCAGGGGTGAGTTTCGGGGCTGCAGGTGCGTTGTCGACGCGCACTGGAACGTGGACCGGCGCTGCGGCGTCGGCGACCCTGCCCGCAGTGTTCCTCTCCGAGGCAGCGCACGAGACCACGACGTCGGGTGATGTCGGCTGGATCGTCCTCCTGATCGTCGTTGCTGCGGTGACGACGTGGTGGCTGCTGAGGCGAGGGGACCGCACTTCGGTCGAGCGCACGATGCTGTGCCTTGCAGCATGGAGTGTCTTGGGCTTCGTGGCTTACCTGCCGTTCGGTTGATCCCGTTGCGGGATGCCAGCAGGCGTTCGGCGGACGTTCCCGGTGGACGCCGAGTGCGGAGCGGAGGGCACCCGTAGCGACTGCGGTGTGCGTCGGCCATGCGTGATGCACGCCGCATTTCGGGTCGGGGCCAGCGAAGCGGGCATCGCCCGTTCTGTGGGAGGCCGCAACGTTGCGCCGCGTGCCATTGCGCCGATCGTGATGGCGAAGCCGAGGAGTTGCACGGCGTTCAGGGATTGGTCGAGGACGAGCCAGCCGAGTGTGACGCCGGTGAGTGGTGCGGCGAGGCCGAGCAGGGGCGGGGCTGCGGTGGGCAGGCGACGGATACCGTTGAACCACAGCA
>JANNNB010000316.1:0-14672 GCA_031398325.1 Actinomycetes bacterium | reverse complement strand
CATGAAGACACTCGACGTCTGGTATTCCCATCTCGACGTCCAGGCCGCCCTCGACGAGCTGTCGGCCGGCATGGACGCGGCAACGGTCAAGCGGGCGAGGGCCAACCTCGCCAAGGCACGCACCCGTGACAGCACGCAGGCCTTCGACAAGCTCACCCATCTGGTCGATGGGGAGCGGCGCATCATCAGCGACCCACCGCTGATCCAGCCGATCGAGGAACTCAGCGACGGAGCGCAGCACGACGAGCTCATGGCGCTGATCACCATGATCGTGCGTGGCTACCGGGGAACCCTGCAATCCGATCGACGTCACCTGCTCGAGGAGTTCCGCCTCGCCCACGTCGCCCGCAAGGTCGTCGGCGTCGGCAGCGTCGGTTCTCGTGCATGGATACTGCTGTTGTTCGGCAGGGACGACAACGACCCGCTCTTCCTGCAGGCCAAGGAGGCCCAGGCCTCGGTGCTCGAAGGTTTCGTCGGAGCCAGCCACGCTGCCACTCACGGCGAACGCGTGGTCCAGGGCCAGCATCTGATGCAGGAGGCGAGCGACATCTTCCTCGGTTTCGAACATGTCGTCGCGCCCGACGGCGCCGAACGAGACTTCTACGTGAGACAGCTCCGCGACTGGAAGGGCTCGGCGATCGTCGAGGCGATGACGCCCAAGGCGATGGCCGCCTACGGACGGATGTGTGGCTGGACGCTCGCCAGAGCCCACGCCCGCTCCGGCGACCGGATCGCGATCGGCTCCTATCTCGGAGGTAGCGACGTCTTCGACCAGGCCGTCGCAGACTTCTCCGAGTCGTACGCCGACCAGAACGAGCGTGACTACGACGCCCTCGTCCAGGCCGAGCGCGACGGTCGCGTCGAGGTCGTCCGCGGTCTCTGATCACTCGCGTCGGTCGTCTCGTCGACAGCGTGTCCACCGGCATCGTATGAGCCTCGGTCGAGAAGGGGCAGCGATGAACGCACCTCTCCAGCCACCAGTGTGGTGGACTGACGCCTGATCACCAGCCGAGCAACGAAGGGTGGTCCGGCTCACACATGAGTCACGGCAGGAGGGCGTAAGTGGGACAGGGAATCAGTGTCGTCGTCGGATTCGCGATCGGGGTGGCGATCAGCCCGTTCCCGATCATCGCCGTGATCCTCATGCTGTTCACCCCGAAGGCGAAGGTCAACGGGCCGGTGTTCGCGCTGGGTTGGATGGCGGCGCTCGCCATCGTGGGCGGCGTGGCCTATGCGCTCGCCGACGGCGCCGACGCATCGACGAGCAGCGGTACCGCTGACGGAATCGCCTGGGGCAAGGTCGCGTTCGGTCTGATCCTGCTCGCGATGGCGGGCCGTGTCTGGAAGCGACGTCCGGGGCCGGGCGAGACGCCGGAGATGCCGAAGTGGATGGCCCAGATCGACACCTTGACGCCGGGCAAGTCACTCGGGCTCGGAGTCCTGCTCGCCGGAGTGAACCCGAAGAACCTGATGCTCACGGTGGCGGCCGGCACGGCCCTTGCGCAACTCGGCCTCCCGACCGGCGACGCTGTCGGCTCGCTCGTCGTGTACGTGTTGATCGCCAGTCTCACCATCGTCGGCCCGGTCGCGTACTACCTCGTCGGTGGCGAGAAGGCCGTGCGCGAGCTCGATGAATTGAAGGTGTGGTTGGGCACCCACAACGACGCGGTGATGGCCGTGCTGCTCCTGGTCTTCGGCGTCGACCTCGCAGCCAAGGGGCTCGGTGTCCTCGCCTGACGGGTGGTGCCCTCCCCCACCGACCGGAGAGGGAGAACGCGAATGAATGCCGGGGCGGCGATCGCGCTGGTCGCACTCCTGATCGGCTGGTCGCTGGTCGCAGGACGGCTCGAGCGGCTCGACGTGACCGGACCGATCCTGTTCGTTGCCGCCGGTCTGGCGCTGGCCAATGGGCCATGGGCCCTGATCGACGTCTCGGTCGAGACGAGCGCGGTCCACACACTGGCTGAGATCACACTGGCCCTGCTGCTGTTCTCCGACGCGGCGCGGATCAACCCGCAAGACCTGCGGCACAGCGCAGGGCTCCCGATCCGGCTCCTGGCCATCGGCCTGCCGCTCACCCTCGCGTTCGGGTTCGGGCTGGCAGCGTTCCTGTTCACCGATCTGCCGTGGGAGCTCGCCGCGCTGCTGGGCGCCGTGCTGGCACCCACCGACGCCGCGCTGAGTGCGAGCGTCGTGTCCGACACGGCGCTCCCACAATCGATTCGTCGCTCGCTGAACGTCGAGAGTGGCCTCAACGACGGCATCGCGACTCCCGTCGTCACCGCCCTCATCGCCTCGGCCGCCGTCGTGATCGGTGTCGGCGTCCTCGAGGACACGGCATCGACACACGGGATCGGCGCCGTCGTCGACCTCATCGGAGGCGCTGCCATCGGAGCGATAGCTGGCTACCTCGGCGGGTTCGCCCTGACACGGGCCAGGGACCACCAGTGGATCGACCCGGGCGGCGGCCGGATCGTCGCCCTCATGCTGTCCGTGATGGCGTTCCTCGTCGCGGAGGCGGCCGGTGTCAACTACTTCGTGGCCGCCTTTGTGGCGGGCGTCGCCTTCCGGACCGGCATCGGCCACGACGACGACGAGGTCACCGAACTGCCGGAACTGCTCGGTCAAGTGCTGGCACTGGCCGTGTGGTTCGTTTTCGGCGCCGGCCTGCTGTGGCAGGGGCTCGAGTTGATCGACTGGCGCATCGCCGTGTACGGGGTGCTGAGTCTGACGGTGGTGCGCATGGTGCCGGTTGCGATCAGCATGATGGGCGCCGGATACGGCCGACCTGCCATCGCGTTCATCGGATGGTTCGGGCCGCGTGGTCTCGCTTCAGTCGTCTTCGGATTGTTGATCATCGAGGAGCTCCCCGCCGACGACCAGCGGGTGCAGACGGTGCTCGCCACCATCGTCTTCACGGTGCTGCTCAGCGTCGTCGCCCATGGAATCACCGCGCGTCCACTCACTGCGTGGATGCGCGGGCATTCGTCCACCGACGAGGGCACCGACGGCACCCCCATCAGAAACCGCTCGCCGTTCGGGCATCGCACCTGACTTCCTCGAACCGCCGATGGCTGGCAGAGGTCGGTCGCACATTGCCCCGATCTCGCGCCGACGCGCTACGAGGTGCTCGACGTGCGGACGCCCGTCACCGACTCCCCGGTCTGCCGAGTTCAAGATCCGGCGCTGGCGGCACCGAGATGGTAGGAACATGATCGGCACAGGGCCCGACCACCAGGACGCGAAGGATTCGAGCGGACCGAAACGAGCGGACGGCCTGCGCGCTCGTCTACGAAGTACCGAAGGCAGGGAGTTGATGGCAGCGGACACATCGGCTCGGCGCCCCCGACGGGCGGCGATCGCCACGAACGACGGATCGGACGATCGAACGACCGACGATGCGCTCGCGGCGTTCGTCCCACGGCTCGCATCTGAACTCGACGTGCACGGCGCGCCATCGTGGGCCTCGATCGACGGGTCGATGCTGTCGGCCGACATCTCCGGCTTCACGGCACTGTCGGAACGACTCGCCGGGAAGGGCAAGGCCGGCGCCGAGGAGATCACCGAATTGGTCAACAAGTGCTTCACGGCCCTGATCAACGCCGCGTACGGCTACGGCGGCGAGGTCCTGAAGTTCGGCGGCGATGCGCTGCTCGTGCTGTTCCGCGGTGACGGACACGGTCGCCGAGCGGTCGACGCCGGCCTGTCGATGCAGCACGCGCTCCACTTGGCCCCGGCGGCGAAACGGGCCCAGCTGACCATGACCGTGGGGGTGGCCGGCGGGCCGTTCGACGTGTACCTCGCCGGCAGCCGCTACCGCGAGATCCTCGTCACCGGCGAGCGGGCGAGCGAGGTGATTCGACTGGAAGGCGCCGCCGCCAAGGGCGACACACTGGTGTCGACCGATCTGGCCGCACTCCTGCCCGACACGATGCTGGTGCGCGACGAGTCGGGCGGGGTGGTCGTGCAGGGTCGAACGGGCGACCCGACGAGCGGCCCGGCGCCACGCCACCACGCCGACGCCGATCTCACCCCGTTCGTGCCGACCGCCGTCCGTCAGCAACTCGCCGGGTTCTCAGGGTTGGGTGGCGAGCACCGACTGGTGACGGTCGGCTTCCTGATGGTCGGCGGCGTCGACGCGCTCGTCGAACAGCACGGCCACGACCACGTCGCCGGGGCGTTCCACTGGCTCGTCGACGACGTGGTCGACACCTGCACCACGTTCGGGGTGACCGTGCTGCACACCGACATCGCCCCGGACGGCGTCAAGTTCGTGCTGTGCGCCGGCGCCCCCGTCAACCCGGGCGACACGAGCGACGCAATGCTGCAGGCTGCCCTTGCCATCGCCGCGGTCGAGTCACCCTTCGTGTTGCGCCAAGGGGTGCAGACCGGCAGGGTGTTCGCCGGGTTCCTCGGCAGCCAGTTCCGCCGCACCTACACGCTGATGGGCGACCCGGTCAACACCGCGGCGCGGATGCTCGGCAAGGCCGCCGACCGCGACGTCGTCGCAGTGGCATCGGTCGTGGCCGACACCCGGACCGTGTTCGTCAGCGAGGAACTCGAACCGTTCCTGGTGAAGGGCAAGACCGAACCGATCACCGCGCACAAGGTGCACGCCGCCTCCGACGAAGTGCGGCGCGACAACACCTCCGCGCGGTTGTACGGCCGGGCACAGGAGTTGGAGATCGTCGGCCGGTCGATCGGTGAGCTCGGCGAGGTGATCGTGCTCACCGGCCCGGCCGGAGTCGGCAAGTCACGGCTGCTCGACGCAGCGTGGGACGTCGCCGAGGGGCTGACCGCCTTCCAGGGCTCGTGCACCCCATACGGTGCGGCATCGCCGTACAGCGTGTTCCGACCGCTCCTGCGCGTCGGGTCGGGCATCGACGTGAGCGCCGATCCCGCGACTGCGGGCCAACTGCTGACCAAGATCGTCACGCAGGCGGCCCCGTCGATCCTGCCGATGCTCCCCCTCCTGGCCGTGCCGTTCGGCGCCGACGTGTCCGACTCCCCCGAGGCCACCGCGATCGATCCCGAGTTCCGCCGCGCCCGGATCCACGACGTGGTCGTCGACTTCCTCGACCAGACCCTCGACGGCCCGGTGTTCCTCGTCGTCGAGGACGTGCACTGGATCGACGACGCATCCGCCGAACTGCTGACCCATCTGATGAGGGCGGCGGCGTCACGCCCCTGGACCGGTGTGCTCACCCGGCGCCCCGGAGGCGCCTGGCAGATCCCCGACGACGTCGACCACGTCCGCAACCTCGACGTGCTGCCGCTGTCGCCCGACGCGATCCGGGCGTTGGCGATCGAGGTCAGCGAACGCGCCCTCGCCGATCGCGACCTCGACGTGATCGTCGAACGATCCGACGGCAACCCGCTGTTCGCGATCGAGCTGAGCCGCGCCGTCTCGCGCAGTGGTGGCGACGCGCTCCCCGACTCGATCGAGGGTGTGATCGCCACACGCATCGACGCGCTCCCGGCCGCACAACGACGCCTGCTGCGGATCGCGTCGGTGTTCGGGCGAGAGTTCGAACTCGACCAGGTGTCGGCGGTGAGCCGTGAGCCGGTGGCGATCGGGGCCGAGCTCGACGAGATGATCGAGCGGGTCGGTGACGGCGACGGGTACCGGTTCGTGCACGCGATGTACCGCGACGTCGCCTACGAGGGGCTTCCGTTCCGGCAGCGGCGACGACTGCACGGCGAGGTGGCGGGGGTCCTCAGATCCGAAGCCGACGACGCCGACATCGCCCCACTGCTGTCGCTCCACTACAGCGAGGCGCGGCTCCACGACGAGGCTTGGCGGTACTCGCTCGTCGCCGCGGCCAGCGCCGAGTCGCAGCATGCGACCTGGGAGGCAGCATCTGCCTACGAGCGGGCCCTCGGAGCGGCGCGTCACGCACGGGGCCTCACCGCCGCCGACCGGGCCGACGTCGCCGAACGTCTCGGTGACCAGTACTACATCCTCGGCCGCTTCGACGACGCCCGCCGGCTCTTCGAACTCGCCCGACGTGCCGGCGCCGATGCGCAGACACGCGTCAGCCTGATGCGGCGGATCGGATCGGTCGAGGAGCGTCGGGGCCAGCCGACGTCGGCCATCCGCTGGTTCCGCCGCGCCGCACAGGCCGTACCCGGCACCACTCGCGATCCGGAGTGGCTCACGATCCGTGCGGACATCGCCGTCGCTGAAGCCGGATTGCGCACACGTCTCGGCGAGGACGATGTGTGTGTCGAGCTCGCCACGCGCGCCTTGGCAGATGCCGAGCGTGCCGGCGACAAACGAGTCACCGCGCTTGCGCTCGAACGTCTGCACCTCGGCCTGGTGGGGCTCGGTGCGCCGGACACCACTGGCGCGGGTCGGCGGGCCCTCGAGTTGCACCGCGAACTCGGCGACTACAGCGGCATGGCTCGCACCCTGACCAATCTCGGCGTCGAGGCCTACTACGACTCGAGATGGTCGGAGGCGACCGATCACTACCTCGAAGCGTTGTCGCTCGCGCAGAGCGCAGGAAGCGTCGTAGTCGCCGCCACGGCAGCGATCAACAGCGCCGAGGTCCTCACCGACCAGGGCCACTGGGATCGGGCGCTCGAACTGTTCGAGCAGGCGCTGCGCAACTACGAGTCGGTGCGCTACGCGCCCGGGATCGCAACCACCTGGCTGTTCTCGGCGGTCGCGTCGACGCGATGCGGCGACTTCGACGTCGCCGACGAACGCCTCGCTGCAGCACGCACCGAGATGAGGCGACTCGGGATGCTCGAACACCTCGATGAACTCGACACACGCCAACTCGAGCTCGACGTGCTCCGAGGTGACGCCTCGCGAACCCGATGCGACGAACTCGCCGGCCGGTTCGCCGGAGACCCGGTCCGGCTGTCACGGATCGAGCGGTGTCGAGCGCTGCTGACCGACGATCTCGCGTGGCGCGAGCAGTCGGTCTTGCGCATCGCGGCGATCGACGGTGCACCCGACTTCGAACGTGCGCAGAGCCTGCGGGTGCTCGTCGCCATCGACCCAGACACGGCACTGCGATCGGCGCGGCTCGACGAGATCGACGGTGTGTTCGCAGGGCTCGGTGTGACCCACCCACCACCGCTGCCCGGCGAACTCTGATCGACCCGGTCCATCACCGGACCGCACCGGTCAGCAGCGGGGGCTCGACGAGCTGACGGTGGCGGTCTTGCCGTTGATCCGCCAGGTGTGACTGCCGGAGTGGAACGTGGTGGTGAACACGTTCCGTTGCTGGCCGGGGCGCAGCACCTGGGGCTGGCCACGGAGGAACGGCGCCGCGGTGAAGGTGTTCTCGATCACCGGAATCGCAGCGACAGCGATCGCGAACGGGGCGGGATTGTCGTAGCCCCACCTTGCTTGATAGCGAGGGCTGGCGCCGGCACCACGGTCGACGACGCACTGTGCCACGGGGGTGATCTTCTGCCCCACACTCGTGCGCACGACCACGTCGTCGGTCCCGCAGGCGCCACCCGCGTCGCAGATCTTGACCGTCACGGTTCGCGTGCCGGTCGACGGGTAGATCGTTGCGGCTGCGAACGAGCCGTCACCGGCCAACGCCAGCGGTCCGAACGTCCCGCCAGCGCTCCAGCGAACCGTTGCCTTGTACGGCCCCGGCCCGCTCGGATCGGAGTACTCGCCGACGAGGATGACGACGTTCGACTGGAACCCGATCTCGTTCAGGCCGGCGACGCCCATGTCGGCACGCACGACCGGAGCCGGGTTGGCCGGGATCACGAGCGTGACCGTCTTGGTGACGGTCTTCACGTTGCCGGCGACATCGGTCGCTGTGAACGTGAACACGTTGTTGCCCGGCACCAGTTCGCTGGCGGGGATGGTGCGGTTCGCGCAGGTCGATGTGGCGAGGCCCGACAGCGCGTCGGACGCCGCGCACGTGAGCGTCACCATGTCGAGCGGGCCGACCGAGGACGGGCCGGTGACGGTCACCGTCGGCACCGTGAGGTCGATGTTGATGCCCGAGACGTTGAGCTCGGTCACGTTGCCCTTCCGGTCGGTTGCGGTGACGGTGAACCACTGGTTGGCGCCCTGGCCGCTGAGGGTCCGGTCACCGGGGCAGGTCTGTACGCCCGTCGGATCGGTGCACGAGAACCGGAAGGTGACCGCCGACTTCCACCAGCCTGCGCTGTTCGGTGGGGGCGTCGGATCGACGTCGATGATCGGACCGGCCAGGTCGGTGAGCACCGTGTACGAGCGGGTGACCGTGGTCGAGTTCCCCGCCTTGTCGTTTCCGGTCGCGGCGAGGTCGTAGACCGCCCGACCGGGAGTCGACATGTCGGGTTCGGAGAGCCCGACGATCGAGCACACCCCATCGAACCCCGACAGTGCATCGCTGACCGCGCACGTCGGAGTGGCATACGCACTCTCGGGAATCGTCGCGCCGTTCGCCGGTGCGTTCAGCGTGACCACCGGCGGGGTACGGTCGATCTTGATCTCGCGCGACGTGGTCGACGCCACGTTGCCGGCGACGTCGATCGCCGTGACGGTGACGAACTGGTTCGCTCCGACGTTGGTCACGGTGACGGGCTCGGGGCAGGAGTCGATGTCCGACAGCTCGTCCTCGCACACGGACGTCACGACGACGTCGGTGTTGTTCCACCCCGCCGGAGTCGGTGTCGGGGCGGCCGAGGCCGTGATCGTCGGAGCCTGGAAGTCGAGGTTCACTGTGAACGTTCCCGTCGAGCACGAGCCGGCCAGATCGCACGACTCACCCGACGTGAACACCTGATCCGCGCCCTCGTCGGTCACCGGGGTGGAAGTTGGCCGGTTCGCAGACGGATCGTCGACCGACCAGTCGATGCTGAACGGCTGGTTCCACCACCCGGCTGGGTTGGCGTCCCTGTCGGGTGTGCCCGTCACGACGGGCGGCTTGTCGATCAAGAGCGACCCCGCCGCCGAGTAGCCCACGGGAGTCGTGACCGACCAGGTGTGCGGTCCTGCGCCGCTGATCGTGAACGACCCGTCGCGTGTGATCGGCCCTCTCGATACGCCATCGACCACGAGTGAGGCGGTTCCGGCGAGCGCCGTGACGGTGAAGGTCGCCGGATCGTCGTACACGCCCGACGGCAACGGTGCGGGCTGCTGCACCGTCAGGATGTCCGACGACGGCGGGACGACGGCGGGGGCGGGCGCCGAACTGTCGAAGTTGTCCGCCTTGTTCGAGGAGACCCCGACATTGCCCGCCGCGTCCTTGGCCTGGACGAGGAACTCGACCGCGGTGGTCGACGCCTGGAGCCGAAGCGATCCGGCCCACCGGCCTCCACCCGTCGAGACGAGATCGAGACCCGTCCACGTCGAACCCCCCGCGCCCGGGTTCTGGGCGACGAGCACGTACACCCGGTCGACCGGGTTCTCGTCGGAAACGGTGACGCTGACCGACAGGAGTCCGTTCTCGCTGATCGCCTGGACCTGGCCGATCGTCGGTGGCGTGAAGTCGGTCTCGTTCGGGCCGGCGTAGTACACGACGACGTCGAGGTTGTCGTCGAGTCGCTGCGTCTGCGTGTCGGTGCGGTACTGGCCGGTGGCGACGAGGAGTTGCTGGCGGTGGCCGCCCGGACCGGTCGACGACGTGATGGTGACCGGTTTGGCCGGGAAGGCAGCATCGGCCAACGCCGGTTCGGGCTGGCTGGACGACTCGTCGAAGACCGGCGTCGCGACGACCGGGTTCGGCGCAGCGACGTAGGTGGAGTCGAGCCCGAGCACGATGGCGCCGTGGGCGACCTGACCCAGCTGGGAGGGGTCGGACGGGGAGACGACGGAGATGTCGGTCGTGACCTTCGGCTGGATGGGCTGGCCCGGAGCCACGATGAGGTCCTCGCCGCCGCCGGGTGCCGGGTTGGCGTAGTACGTGCCCGTGCCGGTCGGCACCGGCGTGTTGGCCGCGTCGACGTCGACCGTCGACGAGGCCGTGCCGGTGCGGGGGTCGGGCGTCGTCTGCCGGGTCGGTGGGGCGGGCAGGTCGTCGGTCGGTAGGCCGACCCGGTAGAAGGGCAAGCCGTAGAACGTGGACTCCATCACGGCCTTCTCGTCGTAGACGCTGAAAGTCTGGAGCCCGGACACGTAGTCGTTCTTCGCCCAGGCGAGCGCCTGACCGACGGTGCTCGACTGCTCGGTGCCGGCCGTGCCCAGGTCGAGCGGCGCGGTGACGTAGCCGGCGAAGAGCGCCATCAGCTGTTCGGTGTAGGCGACGGTCTCGGTGTCTCCGTAGCCGAACCCGGTGTTTCCGATGAAGAGCGAACGTTCACGACCGAGGGTTTGCGCCCAGTCCTGGTCGGTCGACCCGACGAGCACGTCGCTGACCGAGAGTCCGGAGTGGCAGCCCATCGAGAACACGAGCGACTGCTCGAGCGCTCCTGCATCGATCGCGGCGGCGACGTCGGTGGCGACGAGGAGGTCGCTGAACCCTGCAACCTGGTCGCCGTCGGCGGGCAGCGCCCGGTAGTGGTCGAAGTGGGCGTTGAGCGACACCAGCGAGTTGCCGTCGCCGTCGAGCTTCGTCGTGGCGTCGGCACGGTTCCACGGTCGTCCGGTCGGCCCCCCGACGGTGCCGTCGGCGAAGTCGTCGTCGGGATCGAGCCCGGCGCTGTCGAGTTCACCCGCGACCTGCGCCGAACCGTCGGCGAGGAAGTCGTAGCCGAGCACCGTGGCGGTGTTTATGGCGAGCGTTCCGTCGTACGCGACGAACGTCTCGAGCGCGTCGACGATCTCGTCGGGCGTCTCGACCACACGGCCGAGCGCGACGTCGGGCACGTAGAGGAAGCGGTTGCCCAACGATCGGGCTGCGCTCTCGCCGTAGGGGTCGTCGGACAGGATGGTGCTCGCCCACGCCGAGGCGTTGACGACGTTGCGGGCGGCCCCACCGGCGAGGTCGCCGTCGAACTCGTTGCGATACTCGTACTCGTTGGCGATCACGGTGTTGTCGGCGAGGCGGGCCATCGGGATCAGCTCGTCGCCGCCGAGGAACACGATGTGCTCGAACTGGTCACGGTGCGGGTCGATGATGTCGTCGTTGATCGCGGCGACGACGGCGTTGGCCGCCTCGGGGTCGCACGACCGCGCCGTCGTGTCCCATGCGTCGTACGCCGTGCGCACGTCCTCGTAGGCGTCGACGGGCACGACGACGGGCTTGATGCCGAGGTCCGGGTTCAGCGCGAGATAGTCGGTGAGGTCGGCGACGGCGTCGAGCACATCCGCGCGTTCGGACGCGCTGTAGAGCTGTTGTGTGCGCGTCTCGTTGAGCAGGATCAACGTGTTCGCGTCCGTCGGAATCTCCTGCGGTGGAGTCGGCGCGTTCACCCGCGCCGGCAAAGGATCGACTGCCCTGCATTCGGGGAGGTCGTCGGCTTCGAGGACCTTCAGCTGCAGGGACGCCGGCGTCACGTTGACCGCACCGTTGGCACCGTAAACCTGGACGTAGTACGTGCCGGCCGGCAGCCGGCCTGTGCGGATGGTCTCGGTCTTCGAGGCGCGGTTGTTGGAGCTCGTGACCAGTTCAACTCCCGAACCGGCCCCCGGATCGACGGCGTCGAGCCTCGGGATGTCGGACAACACCTCGACCGATGCCCCGGCGTCGGGATCGACGAGGGGCAGGATCGGCGCATCGGCGCCGGTGTCGGACAGCGCGCTCGCCCCGGCACCGCCGGGCGACCGTCGCCAGAGCGCCACGTCGAGGTCGGCGGAGAGGTTGGAGAGTTGGGCGATGAGCTGGTCGTTCTCGGCCACGACGATCTCGAACACGTCGATGTCGCTCGGTGCGGAGATGTACGTGAGGTAGACGATGTCCTCCGAGGCGAGGGTGGTCTCGCGCTCCTCGTTCTCGTCCAACTCGAAGTCGTTGGGTTCGAGTCCTTCGCTGATCGTCAGGTTGGCCGTGGCGGCGATCGCGATGTCGGTACCGACGACCCGGGCGACGGCCCCGAGCGACGTCGAGCCGATCCGCAACGAGGGGGAGACGTCGAACTCGATGCCGTAGTTCTGCCCCGGCGTCGCAAGGACCGTCCACGTGAGCGTGCCACCCGACACCTCGGGCTCCGTTGCGACTCCGTCGATCGACGCCGACCCGGGTTGATAGGTGGCCCCGGACGGGAGCGACACCTCGACGTCGACGTTGCGCGTCGCGGCGCCCGTCATCGTGAAATCGGCACTGAACGTGGCGGGAGCCGTCACGCCGGCGGGCAACCGGGTCAGGTCGACGCGGGACAGGTCGGGCGGACCGAGCGCGAGCGAGTTCGAGCCGACGAGCGCGAGCAGCAGATCGCCGAGCGTGAACCCCTCGAGCAGATCCTGTGCGCCGAGGTCGTCGAGCAGTTCGCCGAGCGTGCCGGTGCCGAACGCTCCGGCGAGGTCGAGGAGGGTGAGCTTGCCGAAGTCACCGTCCGGGATGTCGCCGAGGGTGAGTGGATCGCCGGCGGCGTTCGACAGGTCACGAACCGCATCTTCGAAGTTGACCCCGAGGACGTCCCCGAGCTGGGCGACCGTGATGAAGTCGAGCAGCGAACCGAGGTCGGCGAGCGTGATCGGCCGGTCTGCCGCAGTCAGCAGGTCTCCCATCGTCATCGAACCGAAGTCGGTCAGGTCGCCGACCGTCTTCTGCGAGGCGTCGAGTTCGGCCGTCAGGTCGTCGGCGGTGAGCGGGCGGTTCGTCTCCGGGGCGTTCATCGCCCCGATCAGGTCGCCGTATGTGACCGAGGCAAGCGCCTCGCCCAGGTCTTCCAGGGTGAACGTGTTGAACACGGCGAGCCCGAGCGGAAGATCGCCGAGCGTCATCCCGTCGAGCGTCGCGAGGTCTGCCAACGTGAACTCACCGGCAGCATCCCCGGCATCGACGGCCGCGCGGAGCTGAGCCTCGGTGACACCGATCAGGAACGGGGCCAGCGCGCCGAGCGAGATTCCGGTTGCGGCGTCGAGGATGTCGGCGAGGACCGGGTCGCCCACCAGGGCGCCGGCGGCAACCGCGTCGCCCAGGGTGGCCGTCTCGCAGGCGACGAGCGCACAGTTGACGAGGGCGGGGTCGATCGAGCGCAGCGGGATCGAACGCAACGGCGAGCCGAGCACGTCGATCGAGCTCAACGGGATCGATCGCAACGGTGTGCCGTTGACGTCGATCGAGCGGAGCGGGATCGACCGCAACGGGATGGAGCGGAGCGGGATCGACCGCAACGGGATCGACCGCAACGGGCTCGTCTCGAGATCGATCGACCGCAGAGGGATGCCCGACAGGGCCGACCCGGCGACATCGATCGAGCGCAACGGGATCGACCGCAACGGCGACGCGTACAGCTCGATCGAGCGGAGCGGGATCGCCTCCAGATCGATCGACCGCAACGGGATCGACCGGAGCGGGCTCGCCTCGAGATCGATCGAACGCAACGGGATCGAACGCAACGGGATCGACCGCAACGGGGTGCCGTCGACCGCGATGCCCTCGACCTCGATCGACCGGAGCGGGGTCGCGTCGAGCTCGATCGAACGCAACGGGGTGGCACCCACGCCGATGTCGTCGAGCGGGATCGACCGCAAGGGGATCGACCGCAACGGGATCGACCGCAGTGGAATCGACCGCAGCGGGCTCGCCTCCAGATCGATCGAGCGCAACGGGATCGACCGCAACGGGCTCGCCGCGATGTCGATTGAGCGCAGCGGAATCGACCGGAGTGGGCTCGCCTCCAGGTCGATCGAACGGAGTGGGATCGACCGCAACGGGATGCTGTCGATCGAGACGCCGCGGACGGTGACCTCGACGAGGTTCAGGTCGTCGAGGGCGTCCGAGCAGCTCTGATTGTCCTGGGCGAGCAGGTCCGCGATGATCGCACACCATTGATTCTCGTCGTCGGGCCCGGTCGCGTCGATCGAGCGCAGCGGGATCGAGCGAAGTGGTGTCGCGCCGAGGGCGATGGCGGCGATCGGGATCGACCGCAACGGTGTCCCGTCGACGTCGATCGACCGGAGTGGGATCGCAGCGAGGCGCTTCGACGGGGTGTCGGCAACACCCTCGGTGTCGGCGGCGAGCACCTGACCGAACGTCAAGCTGGCGAGCGGTTCGGCCTCGAGGGCCTCGTCGCCGGCGATGATCGCCGACCACCCGCCGGGGGTGCTGAGGGCGATCTTGGTGAGTGGGATGCGCGACAGCTCGGGCGACTCGAGCACGATCGAGCGCAGTGGGGTGGCGCCGAGAGCGATGCTGGCGATCGCGGTGTCTTCCACCCCGGCGGCGGTGATCGACGACGCTGCGACGTTGCCCGATGCCGTACCGCCCGCCAGCGGCTCGCTGTTGAACTCGCTGACGGCGATGCCCGACGGCGTGGTCACCGGGCCGGAGCCGGTGGCCAAGCCGAGACCGAACGTCAGACCGGCAGACGTCGGCGCGACGTCGTAGGTGTAGATCGCCCCGGCCTCGTCGCCGTTGCTGTTGGTGTCGGACGGTGCGCCGACCACAAGGCTCGCGCCGGAGAGGCCGATCGACCAACCGAAGCCCTCGCCGTCGAAGCCGTCCTCGGCACGCAGCGCGTCGGTCTCGATCCAGTCGACGCCGTCGAACTGGAACGCGTACGCCGCTCCGTCTCGGTACGGGAAGTTGGGCTTCTGGGCGGCGAAGTCACCGACCGCAATCGTGTCGCCATCGATGGCCACTCTCGCCCCGAACTGGTTGCCG
>JANNNB010000292.1:0-34094 GCA_031398325.1 Actinomycetes bacterium | reverse complement strand
CGGTACGATCGGCGCGTGCTCGAGATCTCACGGACTGCCTACGACGAGATGATCGGCTTGGCGCTCGACGAGTACCCGCTCGAGGCCTGCGGGTTGATCGCAGGGCCGTCCGGTAGCCGGGCCACGGAGTTCCACAGCTCGACGAACCTGGCCGCATCGGCACGGGTGTACACGGTCGACCCGAAGGATCACCTGCGTATCGAACGCGATGCGGAGGATCGGGACCTCGCGATCAACGGCGTGGTGCACAGCCACACCCACTCCGAGCCGTACCCGAGCCCGACGGATGTCGCCGCAGCGCCCGATCCCGACTGGCACTACGTGATCATCAGCCTGAAGCGCGAGGCGCCCGAGGTCCGCAGTTACCGGATCGTCGACGGCGAGATCCTCAGCGAACCCCTCGCCATCCTGTAGTTCCCGAAACCGTTCGCTGACGCATCGTCAGACAGCGCGATCGTCGACAATTTCGGGAAGATTGGTAGATTGTCGACTACATCAATCGGATTAGTCGGAATACTCTCTCCGACGGCCGACGTTGAATACCAAACACATGACGATCTTCAGCGCACCTTCGATCCCACTGCCGAGCATGCGCTACGACCGCGTCCTCGACATGATCGGCAACACCCCGCTCGTCGACGTCAGCAATCTGTCGCCCAATCCCCGGGTCCGCATCCTCGCGAAGATGGAGATGCAGAACCCGTTCGGGTCGGTCAAGGACCGTATCGCGAAGGCGATGATCGAGGCCGGGGAAGCCGACGGACGCCTGTCGCCGGGCCAGACGATCATCGAACCGTCGTCGGGCAACACCGGGATTGCCCTGGCGGCGATCGCCAAGATGAAGGGCTACCCGATCAAGATCATGATGCCGACGAGCGTCTCGATCGAACGGCGTCAGATGCTCGAAGTGTTCGGCGCCGAGATCATCCTCACGCCCGGGGAGGAAGGCTCGAACGGGGCCGTCAGCCGAGCGAGAGAGCTCGCGGCGGCGCACCCCGAGTGGTACTTCCCGTACCAGTACGCGAACGATGCCAACCCCCGGGCCCACTACGAGGGCACCGGACCCGAGATCTGGCGTGACGCACCGGAGATCACCCATTTCGTCGCTGGACTCGGCACGAGCGGCACGCTCATGGGAACCGGTCGATTCCTGAAGGAACAGAATCCTGAGATCCAGATCGTGGCCATCGAGCCGCCGCTCGGGGAGCGAGTCGAAGGTCTCCGCAACATCGGCGAGGGGTACATCCCGCCGGTGTTCGAGAACTGGAACGGCTACGACCTGCTCGACCGCAAGCGCGTCGTACGGCCCCGCGAATCGATCGAGTGGACCCGCCGTCTCGTCAACGAGTGCGGCATCTTCGCCGGCATCTCCTCGGGAGCCGCGCTCGCTGGGGCGGCGAAGGTGGCGAGCCAGATCGATGAGGGCACGATCGTGTTCATCGTGTGCGACGGCGGTTGGAAATACCTGTCGACCGGTGCCTACACCGACGACCTCGATGTCGCCGAAGCCAACGCCGAGTCGATCATCTACTTCTGAACCGCACCCGAGGAGCCAACACCTCGGTCGTCTGACGTGGGAAGCTCTGGAGATGAGCGACTCTGAGACGCCCGTCCCGCCGTCGGAGCCAGGTTCCACACCACCTTCACCGCCACCGGCGTCCCCGGGGGAGCCGTCCGTCTGGTCGGAGCCTCCCACCAGCGCCGATCCGGCATTCGCGCCGACGCAGCTCGAGCCGACCGTTCCGGCACCTACGCCCGAACCAGAGCCGATCTTCATCGCAGAGCAGACTCCGGTCCCGCCCTCGTCGGACCCCGTGGTCCCACCCACGACGCAACTCCCGGTGACGCCACCTGCCGGTGTCCCGACGACGGGGGAGCCCACGGCGATGATGCCACCGGTCGCGGTCATCAACCCGGGCGGCCCGGCAGGCCCGAGCGGTCCGGGTGGGCCCGGTGGTCCCCTCGGACCCGAGTACGGCGACCCGGAGAAGCCCTGGTATCAGAAGCCGGGACCGATCGTCGTGATCGTGCTCATCGCAGCGCTGCTGATCTGGCTGTTGATCTGGCTCCTCACCGGTGACGACGGCAACGACGACGAAGTGATCGTCGACACCACGATCTCCGACACGTCCACATCGCTGCTTCCCGAGACCACGATCCTTCCCGAGACCACGTTGCTTCCCGAGACCACAGTGGCGCCCGAGACCACCGCCGCGCCGCAGACCACCGCGGTGCCCGAGACCACGACTGCGCCGACGACCACGGCTGCACCGACCACCACGGCTGCACCGACCACCACGCTTCCACCGACGACTACGACGACGACGATTCCCGATGTCATTCCCGAACCCGGCGAGACGCTCTGGGACGTGATCAATCGCGACAACGATCTGACATCGCTGAAGCAGCTGATCGAGCAGGCGGGACTCCAGGACGCTTTGGACGATCCGGACGCGACCTTCACCCTCTTCGCTCCGTCGAACGACGCGATCGACGAGGCCTTCGGCGGCATCCCGGAGGACATGGACACGGAGCTGCTCCAGAACCTGCTGCTCGTGCACGTCCACGACGGCGAAGCCTTCCCCGAGGCCGCCTTGCTGGCGCTGTCGGAGGTGTCGGTGATGTTCGGCGGGCCCCAGCAGATCGACAGCGGGGCGTCACCGCCCACCGTCGGCGGTGCGCCGATCCTCGTCGAGGCCCCTCCCACCGAGAACGGGATCCTCTACGTCATCGGGCGGGTCATGCAACCGGTCGCCGACTGACGGTTCAGGCACGCGCCGCTCGGCGCCATAGGCTCGCCGGTCGTGGAGCGACCGATCGGGATGTTCGACTCCGGCTTCGGTGGCCTCACCGTGGCACGGGCGTTGATCGACCTCTTGCCGTCGGAAGACCTCGTGTACATCGGCGACACGGGTCGATATCCCTACGGTTCGAAGCCACTCGCCGACGTCCGCCGATACGCCCGTGAGCTCGCCTGGAGCTTGGTCAAGGACTATGACGCAAAGGCGATCGTCGTTGCGTGCAACACGGCGACCGCCGCCGGACTCGAGGATCTGCGCCTCGAACTGCCGGTTCCAATTCTCGACGTCGTGGAACCGGGCGCACGAGCATTGGTGCGGACCACGGTCACCGGGCGGGTCGGCGTGATCGGAACGGTCGGAACGGTGTCCTCGGGAGCGTACGTGCGAGCGATCGGGGCCACCGGCGTTCCCGTGACCTTGACCAGCGCCGCGTGTCCCGGGTTCGTCGAGTTCGTCGAACGGGGCCAGACGACCGGCGACGAGGTGATGGTCCTCGCCGAGCGACTCCTCGCCCCTGTCCGCGAAGCCCGCGTCGATGCGCTCCTGCTCGGCTGCACCCACTACCCGTTCCTTGCCCGGACGATCAGCGACGTGATGGGGCACGGCGTCACGCTCGTCAGCTCGGCAGACGAGACCGCGTTCGCCGTGCGCGAACGGCTCGGCACACTCGGCATCCTCGAATCGACCGGTCGTGTCGGTACGCACCGGTTCGTTTCGAGCGGCGACGTCGACGTGTTCCGTGAACTCGGCAGCAACCTGCTCGGTCCCGAACTCGATCACACCGAGCGGTGGGAACCGCCCGCGCCTGCGCGATCATCCTGACCATCATCCTGACCATCATCCGCAATCCGAACCACTTCCAGCTGGAGACCACCATGCCACGCCCTGACGGCCGCGCCGCCGACGAACTACGCCCGATCTCGTTCGAGCGCGACTACACCGAGATGGCCGACGGCTCGGTGCTCGTCACGTTCGGCAAGACCCGAGTGCTGTGCACGGCGAGCATCGACGAAGACGTCCCGAGATGGATGCGAGGGAGCGGCAAGGGCTGGGTCACCGCCGAGTACTCGATGCTGCCGGGTGCCTCACCCGAGCGCATCGACCGCGAGGCGGCCAAAGGCAAGCAGAGTGGGCGGACGGTCGAGATCCAACGGCTGATCGGCCGGTCGCTACGCGCCGCGTGCGACATGACGGCGCTCGGCGAGCGCCAGGTGATCGTCGACTGTGACGTGCTGCAGGCCGACGGCGGCACCCGCACGGCCAGCATTTGTGGAGGGTTCCTCGCCCTGCACGACGCGCTCGAACGAGTGGTGCAGCGCGGCGGCATCGCCGCCAACCCGCTGCATTCGTTCTGTTCGGCGATCAGCGTCGGCATCGTCGACGGCACACCGGTGCTGGACCTTCCCTACGTCGAGGACAGCCGGGCCGAGGTCGACATGAACGTGGTGATGTTGCAGCCGATGACCGGCGGCGAAGCGCAGTACGTCGAGGTCCAGGGCACCGCCGAAGGTGTGGCGTTCAGCCGGGCGCAGCTCGACGCGCTGCTCGCGCTCGCCGAGGGTGGATTGACCGAGATCGGAATGCTGCAGGCGGAGCTGATCGCGGAGCCGCCGCCGGCGCGCCCGGCCCGATGATCCCTGCACGATGATGAGGGTCGTCTGTGCCTCGGCCAACCCGGACAAGGTCGCCGAGATCCAGCGTCTGCTCGCGGGTGAGGTCGAGTTGCTGCCACGCCCGGACCACGTGCCCGATGTCGTCGAGGATGCCGACACCTTGATCGGCAACGCTCGTCTCAAGGCTGTCGCGATCATGCGGGCCACCGGCCTGCCGGCGATCGCTGACGACACCGGGCTGGAGGTCGACGCGCTCGGCGGCGCCCCTGGGGTGTACACCGCCCGGTACGCCGGCGAAGGGTGTAGCTACGCCGACAACCGGACCAAGATGCTGGCCGAGCTCGACGGGGTCGTCGACCGTTCCGCTGCGTTCAAGACCGTCGCCATGATCGCCTGGCCCGACGGATCCGAGCTCGCGTTCGAAGGTGTCTGTGCGGGGACGATCGCCACCGAAGAGCGTGGTTCGGTCGGCTTCGGCTACGACGCGATCTTCGTGCCCGCCGACGGCGACGGTCGTACGTTCGCCGAGATGGACCACGTCGAGAAGAACGCGTTGTCACACCGGGGACGGGCGTTCCGGGGACTGCTCAACGCGCTGGCGCAACGCTGACGACGAATCCACGGTGATCGCTCCCGGGAACCGCGAAGTCGTTGACGCTCGTGGCGACGAGCCCGTCGGTGGTGAGCGCGTGGTCGAGACGGACGAACGGTGGCAACGTCCGGCCCGTCGGCCAGGACACCGAGAATCCCCGACCGTTGGCGATGTGGGCGTCGGTGTATCCGTCGTCGAGCAGCTCGCGGAAAGCGGGATGCCAGAACGACGCGTTGAAGTCACCGACGATCGCCGTCGGCGTGTCGCCGGTGCGGCCGAGGTTGCCGGCCAGTTCGAGATCGTGGAGCCAGGCATCGAAGTCGTGGACCGGGGTCGGGGTATGGAGTGCGATCAGACGGATCGGTCCGTCGGCGCGGTCGATGGTCAGATCGAGGCTGTAGTTGACCGTGTCGGGGTGCTCGTCGACGCGCACGGGTGACCGGCTCCAGACAGCGGTGCCGCCTGCGTACAGGCCGGCCCGATCGATCTGGAACTCGAACTCGTCGGACAGTTCGCTCGACCGCAACACGCGCTGGTGCTCGGCGGTGTACTCGCTGAACACGATCACGTCGAGGTCACGGCTGGCGAGATCGCGTGCCACGTCGTCGATCCGCTCGTTCGTGTACAGCAGATTTACCGCGGCGATCCTGGTTCCCGTCGCGCCCTCGACCGCTGCCGGCTGGTCGGCGACGAAGACGATCGGCCAAGCGAGCACCATCCCCCCGATCCCGATGACGGCCGCCGTGAACGCGATCCAGACACGCCCCGAAGCGAGCGCGGCGACGGCGAGGGGCGCCATGGCGAGTGCCATGTACGGCGTGAACGACTGGACGACGGCCGCAGTGCGGAATCCCGCCCAGCCGACCGCCTGCGTGAGCATCACCAGCCCGGCCACGGCGACCGCGAGCCAGCCCACCATCTCGGCAATTCGCATCCCGCCTGAACGCACCGCAGCAGGGTACGTGTCCACCTCGGCAACACCCCCGTACAATCGAGCCGGCGCGTGCTCGCACCCCACGCCGACGTAGCCCAATTGGCAGAGGCACGGCGTTTAGGTCGCCGTCAGTGAGAGTTCGAGTCTCTCCGTCGGCACCTCGCAACCCGGTTCGCGCGGGACAGACCCCGCGCGAACAGGGTTGGGGCTCAGGTCGCGACGGGGATCCAGGCGAGGCAGATCTGCGTGACCTTCACGTCGGTCTTCTCCAGACCGACCTTGAGCGTCGTCAGGGTGTTGGCGGTCGTGGCCCACTTGTTGGTGATCACCGCGATCTCGGCTTCGAGCTCCGCTTCGAGATCGGCGATCTCGCCGTCGAGGCGTGACACCTTCTTCTGCGCTGCAGCGACACGCTGGTCGGCCGCCGACGTGCTCCCGCGCTTTCGTGCCGCCGTACTGGCATCGCCGAACAGGCCACCGAGCAAACCGCCGGCCGACTTCCGTCCGCCGAGGAAACCGCCGAGCACCGATCCGGTGGTCGACAACACCTCGGAGTTGCGTTTGCCGTCAGCCTCCTCGCGCAGGACGTCGGCGCGCCCATCGGCGGCCTCGCGCTCTTCGAGCGCACGCGCCACCTTGCTCTCGTACTTGGTTCGGAGTGCGGCGATCTCGGCGTTGGCCTTGTCGAATGCGACGTCGCGGCTGCGCGCGACGAACTGCTCGGTCGTCTCGCCCGGTCGGCCGTACAGCTTCAGACCGACGTTCGCCGGCAGGTCGAGCGTGAGGGTCCGCACGAGTTGGTCCCGGATGTCTCGTTCCGCGGCGGCCCAGAAGGTCTTGGTGGCGACCGGGGCCGCCGGGAGTTCGAACACGACCCCGGCTGGCGCGTCGACCAGGAGATCTCGGTCGTCGTAGTCGACCGGGATCAGGGTCGTCGCGTCGAATTGCTCGGTCAGTGGATGGATGACCGCCTCGAACTCGTCGTCGTGGATCAGATCGGCCTTCGTCTCGTCGTATCGGAGCGCGACCCGGGCGATGATCGCCGCTGACCGGGTGGTGCCGGTGGAATCGCCTCCCACCGCCGGCAACCACGGAGCGGCGATGTCGACGAACCGCACCGCGATGCCACTCGCCACCGCAGGCATGACCGGCGTGCCGGTGCTGGGCGAGGCGACGTTCGACGGCGCTGGCGGTGACGGCGCTGCTCCCGGTGGCGGTGGCGGCGGGAGCGGTGTCCCCACGGGGCCAGGTAGTGGAGGCGGGGGAGCCGAACCTGTCGCGGTCGTGGCGGGCACGACCGCCGCGGGTTCCGGGCGGACGGTGATCTGGGAGATCTGGTCGCGTGTCATCGGCCCACGCAGGTACGACATCGCCCACCGGGTCGTGAACACCTCCGGGGTGTCCTTACCCGCACGACGCAGAACGAACTCCCGCTTCCCGAGCCCGGTGATCGTCGCATCGATCGCCGCAACATCGGCGCCGCCGGACGCACTCGTCATGCCGTCGAGCAGGCGGGCCTTGTCGCGATCGGTCTGCAACCGGCCGATCATCCACGTCCCCGCGTTCGAGATCGCCTTGTAGTCGATGTCGACCGGGTTCTGGGTCGAGAGCACCACCCCGAGGCCGAACGCTCGTGCCTGCTTCATCAGCAGCATGATCGGCTGCTTCGTCGGTGGGTTGGCGGTGGGCGGAAGGTATCCGGCCACTTCGTCCATGTAGAGCATCGCCCGCAGGTCGGTGGTGCCGCTCTGCTGGCGCATCCACGTGACGAGCTTCGACAGCACGAGTGTGGTGACGAACTGGCGCTCCTCGTCGGACAGGTGGGCGATCGTGATCACCGCACAGCGAGCGGAGCCGTCGGGGGCGAACAGCATCGACGCGATGTCGAGCGGACCGCCTTCGGCCCACGCGGCGAACGACGGCGACGCCAGGAGGCCGTTGAGCTTCATCGCCAGCGCCATCCGGTCCTTCTCGGGGAAGAACTGGTCGAGCTCGAACACACCGAGCTTGCGGATCGGGGGAGTGGCGACCTGCCCGACGAGCGCCGGTAGGTCGAGCGGTTGGCCGAGTTCCCACGAATGGTGGATCAGGTTCGACAACAAGATGTGCTCGCGGCTCGACAGCGGGTCAGCCGCGATGCCGACGAGGCCGAGCAATCCGGAGACGTAGCCGTTGATCTCGTCCGCGACGGTCTCCGCGTCGGACATGTCGGCGGGAACCTGGAGCGACCCGACGAGATTCACGGGCATGCCGGAGGTCGAGCCGGGCGTGTACACCGTGACGTCGGTCGCGGTGACCAACGAGCCGATGTCGGCTCCCGTGACACCCCATTTGCCGAGTCCCTCGGTCCACAGGGTTGCCTGGGCGGCGGCGAACTCGTCAGGGGACTGGCCGGCGTTCTTGGCCTGCGATTCGTCGATCCACGGTCGGAAGTCGGCTGGCGCGAGGTCGGGGAACATCAGGCGCAGGTTGGTGAGGTCGCCCTTCGGGTCGATGGCGATCACCGGCACCCCGGACCGCAGCACCTCCTCGATCAGGACGACCCCGAGCCCGGTCTTGCCCGATCCGGTCATCCCGACGATCACGCCATGCGTCGTGAAGCCATCGGTGGCGAGCGTGAGATGACCCGCAGCGGTCGGGTCGATCCGTTCGTGCGTCGCCGGATCGATCGCTCCACCGAGCAGCAGGTCAGCCATGCCTGGAGAGTACCGAGTCCGAGATCTGCGACGTCCCCCGGGTCGGATCGTGTTGGTTACGGTGAAGACCCGTGGCGTTCAGCGGCTTCCCGACCGACGGCATCGCGTTCTACGAGCAACTCGAGGCCGACAACTCGCGTGCGTTCTGGCAGGCGAACAAGCGACGGTACGACGCGTCGGTCAAGCAGCCGATGATCGAGTTGACGGGGGAGCTCACCGACTTCGGGCCGTTCCACCTGTTCCGGCCGCACAACGACCTTCGGTTCTCGAAGAACAAGCCCCCGTACAAGACCCAGCAGGGCGCGTATGGCGAGTCCGAGGGAGGGGCGGGCTTCTACGTGCAGTTCTCCTCGACCGGCCTGATGGCCGGCGCCGGCTACTACGCGATGGCGAGCGATCAACTCGCCCGCTTCCGTGCCGCCGTCGATGCTGATGCAACCGGAGCCGAAATCGCCCGCCTCGCCGCGGACGCGACGAAGCGCGGCTATCAGATCGGGGCGATCGACGAGCTCAAGTCAGCGCCGCGTGGATACTCGAAGGACCACCCGCGCATCGGGCTCTTGCGGCGCAAGGGCTTGATCGCCGTCAAGGAGTTCGGTGCGCCGAAATGGATCCACGGTGGAACCGTGCCCGCTCGCATCCGGCAGTCGTGGTCCGATGTATCGGACGTGTGTGGCTGGCTCGACGCCCACGTCGGGCCGAGCACCCTGCCCCCCGACGACCGACCGTTCTGACCGCCCAGCAGCGAAGTGTGACCGCACAGGTCGATTTCGACGCGTTCGCTCACACTTCGGGCGGGACCCGGGGCCGTGTGTCAGATCCAGCACGCAGGTGTGACTGCACGCGTCGATTTCGACGTGTGAGTTCACACTTGCGTGGAGAACCCGCCCGAACGTCGAGCGGCAGGCGGACTCGCTTGACAGAATGTCAAAGTGACGTTGACCGCATCGACCACCGACAGTCCCGACACCACGAGCGCGCTCGAGAACCAGTTCGGGCTTGCCGACCGGATCGTCGACGAGGGCGCGCTCGCGAACAGCGTGGAGCGGTTTCGCGATCAAGGCATCACGCTGCCGACGTTCGCGCAGCTCGCCGATCCGTCGACGTTCGATCACGACGTGATGGTGGGAGATGCCGATCCGCAGGGAGCGGACGCCCGGAACCTCTGGCGGGTGCACTGGTACAACGACCTTGCCGGGAACCGGGTCAGCGTGCCCGATCACATCGTGCTGCCGTCGAGCCTGACCGGCGTCGAGAGCCCGATCATCGTCGTCTTCGGCGATCGCTTCCCGATGATCACTGCGCACAAGGTGCTCGCCGCGTACGCCTGCCTCGCCCCGCGCGTGGTCACCGGTCAGTTCGACCCCACCCGTCACCGAGCGATCTGGCCCTCGACCGGCAACTACGCCCGCGGCGGCATCGCGATCAGTCGCATCATGGCCAGCCGCGGTGTCGCGATCCTGCCGGAGGGAATGAGCCAGGAGCGGTTCGACTGGCTCGATGAATGGTGCGCCAATCCCGCCGACGACGTCATCAAGACGCATGGCACCGAGTCGAACGTGAAGGAGATCTACGACGCCTGCAACGAGCTCGCGAAGGATCCCGACAACTTCGTGCTCAATCAGTTCTCCGAGTTCGGCAACCATCTGGCCCACCTGACGATCACCGGCCGTGCGCTCGACCACGTGTTCCAGACCGTTCGCGACGCCGCGAAGGCGGCCGACGGGCGCGACCTCACCCTCGCCGCGTTCACGTCGGCCACCGGCTCGGCAGGCACCATCGCGGCGGGCGACCACCTCAAGGAGCAGTACGGCACGCGCATCGTCGCCGTCGAAGCGCTCGAGTGTCCGACCATGCTCGAGAACGGCTTCGGGGAGCACAACATCCAGGGCATCGGCGACAAGCACATCCCCTTGATCCACAACGTGATGAACACCGACGTGGTCGTCGCGATCTCCGACACGTCGACCGACGAACTCGACGTCATGTTCAACACCGAGGAAGGGCGCGCGCTGCTCGCGCGCAAGGGTGTTCCCGCCGACGTGATCGCCGCACTGGAGCATTTCGGGTTCTCCTCGATCGCCAACGTCCTCGCGGCGATCAAGACAGCGAAGCTGCTCGATCTCGGACCGGACGACGCGATCATCACCGTGGCGACCGACGGTGCAGCGCTGTATCCGAGCGAGCGGGCAAAGCTGATCGCGGGGCACTATGGCGGGTCGTTCTCCGCGGGTGACGCCGCCGAGGCGTTCGGTGAGCACCTCGGCTCGGTGACCACCGCCGACATGATCCAGTGCACCGAAGCCGACCGTCGGCGGATCTTCAACCTCGGCTACTACACCTGGGTCGAACAACAAGGCACGCCGTTCGAACTGTTCGAGGCCCGTCGCCACCAGGACTTCTGGAAGGCGCTGCGTCGCTACGTCGGCGTGTGGGACGACATGATCGACGACTTCAACGCCCGGGTCGCCGCTGGTTCCTGATGACGGAGATGTCGGCGCTCGGGTGGGAGTGCGCAGTGTGTGGCGCGACGCGAAGCATCGCCGATCCGTTCCCGTTCCGCTGCCCGAGCGCCACGCTGACCGACCGTCACCACCTGCTCCGGCTCCGGTCTCGTGAACTCGTTGCGCACGAGGGTGCGCAACAGGTTCACGGGAACGGTGGTTCGAACCCGTTCGTGGCGTTCGACCATCGGTTCGCGTGGGCCGCATTCGCGGAAGCTCACGGGATGAGGTCGGACGATCGGCGGCGGTTGGTCGAGGAACTCGACCGCGCCGTTGCGACCGTCGATGGGGTCGGCTTCCGGGTGACGCCGTTCGGACGTTCCGACGAACTCTCCGACTCCCTGGGTTTCAGCACCGACGGTGGTGTGTGGGTGAAGGACGAGACCCACGGCGTTGCCGGCAGCCAGAAGGCGCGACACCTGATGTCGATCCTGGTGCACCTGCGCGCCGCCGAGATCGTCGGCCTGCTGCTCGACCGTCCGCGCCTGGCGATCGCGTCGTGTGGGAACGCTGCCCTTGCCGCCGCGACGCTCGCCAGGGCGGTCGAGTGGCCGATCGACGTCTACGTTCCCACGTGGATGGACGCTGCCTTCGGCGACCGCCTCGACGCGCTGGGTGCCACGATCCATCGCTGCGAGCGGCTCCCCACCGATCCGCCGGGTGACCCGGCCATGCACCGGTTCCGTGAAGCGGTCGAGGCAGGCTCGGTTCCGTTCACCGTGCAAGGTCCGGAGAACGCGCTCTGTCTCGACGGCGGTCGAACGATCGGATGGGAGATCGCGGCACAGGCCAAACATCTCGGCGTGCGGCTCGACCGGGTGTTCGCCCAGGTCGGCGGGGGAGCGCTCGCAACGTGTCTGAGCGACGGGCTCGATGCCGACGGGTCATCCGTGGCGTTGCACGCGGTGCAGGCAGCAGGCTGCGCCCCGATCGCGCTTGCGTGGGACCGCGCGAGCCGGTACGCCCGACCGGCGCAACATTGGGGCGACGTCATGACGGTGTGGCCGGAACCGCACTCGGTCGCCGACGGGATCCTGGACGACGAGACGTACGACTGGATCGGTGTCTTCGACGCGATGCGACGCAACGGAGGATCACCCGTGGTCGCCACGGAAGAGCACATCGAACGCGCTCACGGGCTCGCTCGGGACGCAGGGTACGACGCGAGCCCGACCGGGTCGGCGGCACTCGCAGGCGTGCTCGAGCTCCGGACAGCGGCGGGCAGCGGTCGTCTCGGCGACGACGAGCGGATTGCGATCGCAATGACGGGCGTCGCCCGCTGAGACTCCGTGCAGCGGGTCCGTGCAGCGGGTCGTTGCAGCGTGCGACGACGCCGGGACCCGCTGGTGGTGGGCCTCGGAGTGCCACTAGCGTGGCCTCACGAGTTCTTCGATCCCGTTCGGGTGGGCCCGTTGGGGTGCCATCGCCGCCGTGCTCGGCGTCGTCGGTGCGGGCGCGGCCCTGAGCAGCCCGGGCAGCGCACAACCGGCATCCTCCACCATCGAGATCGTGTCGGCCACCACCGATGGTGCGCCGAGCACCCCGGACAACCTGGGGCCGAGGGTGTCCGACGACGGTTCGATCGTCGTCTTCGACTCGTCCCTGACCCTGGATGATCCGACCTCGACGACCTCGACGACTTCGACCACCCCTTCGCCACCGACCGCACCGGTGTCGACCGCCGTCGTGACGATCCGCAACCGGCAGGCCGAGACCACCCAGCGTGTGCCCGACGAGCCGAGCCTGCATCCCGGTGTCAGCGGGAACGGCTGCGTCGTCGCCTACTCCGTGCCCGTTTCAGGGGGCCAGGTGAGGTTGATCGCCCTCGACCGTTGCACCAACCCCGGTGGCGCGCTGATCGGGTCGACGGAGGTCGTCGACACGGTCACCGCCTCGGCGGACCCGACCGGCGCCCTCGCCGCTCCGGCACTCTCGGACGACGGATCGGTGATCGTGTGGTCGACGGGACGCACGATCACGCGCTATGTCGCATCGTCCACCGGATACGACGAGATGGTCATCCCGATGCCGGCGTCGATCGTCGGCTCCGACCCCGTCGCGACCGGATCGACGGTCGATGTGTCCGACGACGGCACCGTGGTGGTCTTCGTCGCCGGGCCGGGATCGGTCGGCTACGAACCCGACCCGGCGAACGTCTTCGCGTGGAACGACGATCCCGACGATGCCGGCCCGCAGGTGGCTGCGACGGAGTTGGTGTCAGCGTCCACGACCGGTGGTCCGGGAACCGGTGACTCCGCCTGGCCGTCTGTTTCCGGCAATGGTCGGATCGTCGTGTACGAGTCGAGCAGCGACGACATCGATGCGAGCGGTTCCGCGACCTCGCAGACACCGTTCGTCGTCGTCGTCGACCGCGCCGCCGGAACCGCCGATGTGCTCGTGGACGACGCGTCCCGGCCGTCGATCTCGGGTGACGGCACGGCCGTGGTGCACGACACCCCGACCGGGGTAGAGCTGCAACGTTGGGTGGGCGGAGGCGATACGCCGTTCGCCGACACCAGCGAGGCCACGTTGTCGATCGGCGTCGACGGATCGACATCGGCGGGTCCCTCGGTCACCGGACCGGTGGTGTCAGGCGACGGCAGTGTGGCCGTCTTCGACCACACGAGCGGTGCGGCTCTGTCGTCCGACACTCGATTCGGCACCGGCGCGCACGTGTGGGCCCGGCCAACCGTCCAAGACGAGCCGGCCGTGACCACCACGACGCCGGGAGCACCAGGCACGCCCACCACCACGCCGTCGGGCGGGTCCGCCCCGCCGCCGTCGACCGCCACGCGGCCATCGCTGCCGCCGACCGCCGGCGGGCCGCCACCGACGACCATCCCGGCAACCACATCCAGCCCGGGTCGCCCGGCACCTCCGGCATCTTCGTCCGGTTCACGTCCGCCCAGCGCGTCCGGATCCGGTTCGAGCGGGAACGGTTCCCGTCCGGTCGGTACGGGCTCGACGCCCACGTTCTCGACCGGCCCGATCGAGTTCGTGGCGTTCGTTCCGAGCGGTGTCGAGTTCTCGCCGACGATCGTCGATGCCGGACGCCAGACGGCGACGTTCTCGGTCTCCAACCCGACCGACAACGCCGTCTCGGTCACCGCAGTCACGTTCGATGGCGACCCCGACGGGGCGTTCAGTGTGTTGGAGAACGCATGCGACGCGTCGCCGGTCCCGCCGGCTGGCTCGTGCGACCTCGCCGTGTCCTACGCGCCGGTCTCGGACGGCTACGCGTCGGCCCAGATCGTGGCGTCGCTCTCGGATGGCAGCGTGGTGTACGGCACGGTCGCGGGCACCGGCGCACCGCCTCCGGTCGTCAGCGTCGTCCCGGGTGTGGCGTCGAGCGGGCAGGTCGTCGCGATCCAGGGCTCGGGATTCCCCGCCGGGGTCACGATCGAATTGTCGTGGCTGGGTCAGGAACCACCACTGCGGATCGACGTCGATGCGTCTGGGGCGTTCGTCGAGACCGTGATCGTGATGTCGCACACGCCTCGCGGCCCGGCCGACGTCACCGTGGTCGGGCAGGTCGACCTGTTCGACTCGGTGGCCGGCGAGGTCCTGATCACCGACACATCGGACCGCTCGTCGTCGACGCTCACCCAAACCGCAGGCGGCCGCTTCGCGTCGTGACGACGCGGTCGGTCAGTCCGCCTCGTCGGTGAAGCCGGCGAGCGTCGTGCCGATCGAGCACGAGTCCTGGCCAGGTCCCGGCGCGTCGCACGTGACTTCCATCTCGACGGTACTTCCTCCGCCGAACACCAGGGGCGCAACGAGGTGGAAGTCGAGATCACGGAAGTTGGCCAGTTCCGATTCCATCAGGACCTCGCCGTCACGCAGCAGTGTGACCTGACCGGCCGCACCGGTCGGGTTCTGGAAGATGATGTCGGTGATCGACCAGACCATCGAGGTACCCACGCGGAACGAGTCTGTTTCAGTCGTTCCGGCGGCGGCTTCCACTGCGAGGCGCACGTCCGCGGGGTCGCCGAGCGGGAGTTCCTTGGCCTCCGCAGCGGCCGCCTCCAGCTCGTCGATCTTGGCGTTCAGGGCGTTGCGGTCAGCCGCGTTCGCTTCCTCGGCGGCGTCGTCGGCGGTCGATTCGACCCACGGAGCGAGCACGGCGAACCAGAGGACGGCGCCGATCATCAGCGCGGCGAACGCACCGGCCAGAGCGGGCCCCCACCACGCCCTCAGCCGGGGACGCTGCTCGAAGGTGCCGGGCAACTCGACAGTTTCCCCATCGCTGCCGACGGCTGTCACGACGAAGTCATGGTGAACCGGCGCGCCGTTCCAGAACCTCGCCAGCGGGGCCGCGGCGAGGTCGATCGACGAACTCTGCCCGGCGGCGACGGAGAGCATCGCGACGTCTGGTTCGAGGGTGATGGAGGGATCGTGGCCGGTTGCGGTCAGCGACACGTCGATCGGCACGTTTCCTGCGTTGACCACCGTGATGCGATGTCGCCCGGTCGAGGCCGACTTCGACGTATGGGGGGCGATCCCGGCGGAGAAGGCGGCGAAGGTCGCAACGTCGACAGTGGCCTCCGCGGTGCTGACGTCGAGGTCGCCCACGGTCACGGCCATCTCCGAGACGTGGTGGCCGGGTTGGAGCGACGAGGGGATCGTGATCACGGCGCCGACCTCGGCCCATTCACCGGGCTCGACCATGACCGACGACGCATCGACCGCGGTGTACTCGGCGAGGCTTCCGCTCGGACGCACGGTGACGATCTGCGCTGTCGTGTCGGGGTTGTGGAGTCGGAGCGTGACGGGCACGGTCGCTCCGGGCATCGAGGTCGTGCTCGCGGGTTCCAGCACCGCCGTGATCGTCATTCCCGCGACGGTAGTTGGTGCTCGGGCTCCCTGGCTGCCGCCGCCGGTTCGACTACTCGGACCGCCCTCGCCGGTAGTCTGGGTCCATGTCCGACATCGCAGCGCCATATGCCCTCGACGGTGGTTTCGATCCTCGTTCGGCAGTGTTCGACCGACTTCTCAAGAACCGGGTCATCATGCTCGGCTCCGACGTCAATGACGAGATCGCCAACCAGATCTGTGCGCAGCTCCTCTACCTCGAAGGCGAAGACGAGGTGCAGGACATCTGGTTGTACATCAACAGCCCTGGCGGCTCCGTCACCGCCGGAATGGCGATCTACGACACGATGCAGTTCGTCTCCTGTGACGTCGCGACGGTGTGCCTCGGCCTTGCCGCTTCGATGGGCCAGTTCCTCCTCACCGCCGGTGCCGACGGAAAGCGCTACACCCTGCCGAACGCCCGGATCATGATGCACCAGCCGCTTGCCGGCCTCCGTGGCCAGGCCTCCGACATCGCGATCCAGGCCGAGCAGCTCCGATACACCAAGTTGCGCATGGCCGAGCTGATCGCCCAGCACTCGGGTCAGCCGCTCGAGCAGATCCAGGCCGATTCCGAGCGTGACCGCTGGTTCACCGCCGACGCTGCCAAGGACTACGGCCTCGTCGACAAGGTGCTGTTGCACCGGGGCGAGATCCACTGACCGAACGGGGCTCGTCCGCAGTCGACCTCAGGGTTCGTGTGGCACGAGCGTGACCACGGGGCCGATGTCGACCGCACAGTTCGCCATCAGCCAGCTGTCGATCCTGGCGGCCGATTCCTCCGACGAGTAGATCGCGGCTGCCGCGACCTGCTGTGACTCGGGATCATCGATGACCACGGTGCTCGCGGTCTCGTACGCGTCGACGAGGTTCGTCCACTCCGCCTCGATCGACAACGGTGCGAGGTCGCCGATTCCTCGGTAGAGGTCGAGGAACGGTTCGATGTCGTCGCTGAATTCGAGCGTCGGCGCAACGAGCTCGTCCTTGTTCTCGGCGATCTCGCCACAGAAGCGCTCGGCGCTGCCCGCCTCACTGTCTCCACAGGCGGCCAGCACGCTGATGAAGGACGCGATCGTGGCCGCCCCGACGACGACTCGTACCGCCGCAGTGGTGGTCGCCCGAGCCGTCTTCACGGCGCAGAGTGTCGCACGGGACGCGCTCGATTCGGCGGCGCCCGAGTTCTTCGAGGCGACGGGGCAGGACTGTCAGACCCCTCCGGTAGCGTTCACCGTGCGATCCGTCGACGATCCGTCGATCGAGGACCGCCGGTCGTGGGGCCCGATCCGCCTTTCCTGATGTCCGTCAGCGGCTCTGCCGCGTCATCAAGGAGAAGCGATGTTTGCTTCGATCTCGTCAGCGGTACTGATCGGCGCTGTGGGCCAGCCGATCACGGTGGAAGTGCACGTGGGCAAGGGGTTGCCGGCGTTCAACATCGTCGGCCTGCCGGACGAGTCGATTCGCGAGGCGCGCGACCGTGTCCGCGCGGCGGTGTTGTCGAGCGGACAGGACTGGCCGCGGCAGCGGGTCACGATCAGCCTTGCTCCGTCGCAGGAGCGCAAGACCGGATCAGGCTTCGATCTCGCGATCGCGGTCGGGGTGCTCGTGGCGACCGAGGTGCTCACCCGTGAATCGGTCGAGGGCCTCGCATTCATCGGTGAACTGGGCCTCGACGGTTCGGTGCGACCGGTGCGCGGAGTGGCGCCCATGGTCGGCACGCTCGGCGAGTCCGACGTGGTCGTTCCGGTCGAATCAGCGCCCGAAGCGCGGGTGGTTGCACTCGGAAAGGTCCGGCTCGTGCGAAAGCTGTCCGAGCTCGTCGACGTGCTCGGTCTGCAGATGCCGTGGCCCGATCACGAACCATCGGCGCGGCCGATTCTGGTGGCTCCCGTCGCCGACATGTCCGAGGTGCACGGCCAACCACTCGCACGTCTGGCGCTGGAGATCGCTGCGGCCGGTGGCCATCACACGCTCTTCGTCGGGCCGCCCGGTTCCGGCAAGACGATGCTTGCTTCGCGCTTGCCGGGCTTGCTGCCGCCGCTCGAACGCGACCGTGCGCTCGAGGTCACGATGGTCCACTCGGCGGCAGGGATCCAGCTGCCGGCGACCGGCTTGGTCGATCGTTCGCCGTTCCGCGCGCCGCACCACACCAGTTCGATGGTGTCGGTGATCGGTGGGGGCTCCAACGTCGTTCGGCCGGGCGAGGTGAGCTTGGCGCACTGCGGCGTGTTGTTCCTCGACGAGATCGCGGAGTTCCCTGCCTCGGTGCTCGACGCCCTCCGTCAACCGCTCGAGGAGGGGGTGGTACGTGTCGGCAGGGCGAAGGTGAATGTCGACCTGCCGGCCGACTTCCTGCTCGTTGCCGCGATGAATCCCTGCCCGTGTGGCGGAGGTGGCGGCGGCCCCGGTGACTGCGTCTGCGCCGATTCAGCGCTCCAGCGCTACTCGCGCCGGATCTCGGGGCCGATCGTCGACCGATTCGACCTTCGTGTGCCGGTGATGCGGCCGGCGATCGATGAACTGCTCGCAACGGAACCGAACGAGTCCACCGTGGTGGTCGCGGCCCGCGTCGCGGCGGCGCGCCTGGCTGCGGAGCTTCGCCAGGGCAGCTTGAACCGGTCGATCCGCGTTCGCGATCTCGATGTGGTCGCGCCGCTCGATTCGGATGCCCGTGCGGTGCTCCGCCGCGAGCTCGAGTCCGATCGGCTGAGCGGGCGCGGCTACCACCGGGTTCGCCGCGTGGCCCGTACCATCGCGGACCTTCGCGATCCGGGAGCGTCGTCGGTCGCCGAGCGCGACGTCGCGCTCGCACTCGAGATGCGTACCGGGCTCCGGCGCACCTTTCGGGTCGGTCGGGCGGCGTGATGGAACCCATGACGGAGGGCGGGGCCGAGTTGCCCCAGGGGGCATACCTGGCGTCGCTGGCGGGGTTTTCACGGATGACGACCAAGCGCCTGTCGTCGGTGCTCGCGCATCTCGAACCGAGGGACGCATTTGCCGCTGCCGTCGGCGACGTTCGGCCGCCGCCGGACATCGCGGCGTTGCTCGCCAAGGATCCGGAACTTGCGGCGGCATGGCGGGCCGACAAGTCTGCTCGCGATCCCGCGCGGTGTTGGTCGCAATGCCTCGAGACAGGGGTCTCGGTGCTGTCGCGGCTCGACGAGCGATACCCCGCTCAGTTGCTCGACGACCCGGCGGCGCCGCCGGTGCTGTTCGCCTGCGGTGACCTCGGCGCTCTCGACGCGCGACGGGTCGGGATCGTGGGGACGCGCAATGCCACCCAGCGTGGACGCGAAACTGCCGCACAGTTCGGGTACGAACTCGCGTCGCACGGAATCGTTGTGGTGTCCGGTCTCGCCAAAGGCATCGACGGCGCCGCGCACCGCGGCGCGTTGGCGGCCGAATCGTCGCGGCCGGTCGCCATCGTCGGCAACGGTCCCGATCAGCCCTACCCGAAGCAGCATGCGGCGCTCTGGGCGGCGGTGTGCGAGCGCGGCGTCGTGCTGTCGGAGTGGCCACCCGGAACGCCGCCCGACGCGTTCAGGTTCCCGCTCCGCAACAGGATCCTGGCGGCGCTCGTCGAGGTGCTCGTCGTCGTCGAGAGTCGTGAACGAGGTGGGAGCCTCATCACGGCTCGGGAGGCGGCAGACCGCGGCGTCGACATCTTCGCCGTGCCCGGGCCGGTCGACTCGCGAGCGTCGGCCGGTACCAACCAACTGCTCTGTGACGGTGCCGCGCCTGCCCCGAACGTCGACGAGTTGTTGATGGCGCTCGGCCTCGACAACCGGCGTGCCGGCCGCTCGCGGGTCGACCTTCGACCGCTCCCGCACGGTGGAGCGGCCGACATCGTTCGGCTGTGCAGAGAGCAGGCGCGCACCATCGAACAGTTGTCGCTGCTGGCCGGGCTCGATCTCGGCGAGGCGGCCATGGGCCTCGCCCGACTCGAGCATCAGGGGTGGCTGCGCGAGACCGGCGGGTGGTTCGAAACGATCGACGTGTGGGGTGACCTGGGGTGACGCTGTTCACCCGCGCTGGCCGCCCATCCGCCACGCGGCGGTGCGATGAGCAATACCATCGCCGCCGTGGAGACTTGGCGCATCGACGACTTCACCGGCGCGCTCACGTCGCTGTCGGCGAACACGGTGTCGTCCTACGCGTCAGACATCCGGTCGTTCGCCGAATGGTGCGCGCGCAGCAACATCATCGATCCAGCCGCCGTCACCCGTATGACGATGCGCCGATACCTGGCGCACCTCACCACGCGGAGATTCGCTCGCAGCACGATGGCGCGCAAGACGGCGTCGCTGCGGCGCTATTACCACTGGCTCATCGCATCGGGGTTCGCGATCACCGACCCGACCAGCGGGGTTTCGGTGTCCGGCGGCGGTGGGCGTCTCCCGCGAGTGCTCGACCAGCGGGAGCTGTCGGGGTTGCTCGACGGGCAGCGCGACGAGTCGGAGCCCGATTGGCGGCAGCGGCGCGACGATGCCGTTCTCGAGTTGCTCTACGGGTCAGGGCTGCGCGTCGGCGAGCTGTGCGGTCTGAGGGTGTCGTCGCTCGCGTTGGCGACCGCCGCGGCCACCGTGTGGGGAAAGGGTTCGAAAGAGCGTCGGGTCCCACTCAGCGAGCCGGCAGTCCGTGCGCTGCGACGGTGGCTCGCGGTGCGCTCCGACGTGGTACCGGTGGAACGCGGCGACATCCTCTTCGGCAACGAGCGTGGCAACCCGTTGACGAGTCGCGACGTGCGTCGCATTCTCGATCGTCGGTCGCCGACTCCGACGCACCCGCACGCGCTGCGGCACACGTTCGCCACCCACCTGCTCGACGGGGGCGCCGACCTCCGCGCGGTGCAGGAGCTGCTCGGTCATCGCGACGTCGCAACGACGCAGCGTTACACTCACGTCAGCCGCGAACGATTGTCGGCTGCCTATCGCGAGGCCCACCCCAGAGCATGAGCATCGTTCCCGAAGACGCCGACCTCCAGATGCAGTGGACGCGGTGGCTGAACCGCAAGAATCCTGCCGCTCGCGAGCACCTCATCGTCCACTATTCGCCGTTGGTGAAGTTCGTCGCCGGCCGTGTCGGCGCCGGTTTGCCGTCGAGCGTGGACCCTGGTGACCTCGTGAGTTCGGGCGTGTTCGGCCTGATCGACGCGATCGAACGTTTCGACCCCGAGCGCGGCGTCAAGTTCGAGACGTTCGCGGTGCCTCGCATCCGCGGGGCGGTCTACGACGGTCTGCGCAAGCTCGACTGGGTGCCGAGATCGGTTCGCAGCCGGGCCCGCAGTGTCGAGCGGGCGTTCTCCGAACTCGAACACCGTCTCGGCCGTGGGCCCACCGACGAGGAACTCGCCCAGCACCTCGACATCTCGCCGGCCGAGCTCACCCGCTGGTTGGCGGCGATCGCCAGCACCACGATCGGTCCGCTCGATCGAGCGATCGCCGCAGGAGCCGAGCCGGCTGCACTCGATGGTCCCGGTTCGGGGTCGCCGTCGGCGGTCGTGGAGGATCACGAACTCAGCCAGATCATGCGGGCGGAGATCAAGAAGCTGCCAGAGCGCGAAAAGCTCGTGCTCTCGCTCTATTACGACGAGGGCCTGACGCTTTCGGAGATCGGACAAGTGCTCGGCGTCACGGAGAGTCGCGTGTCCCAGATCCACACCAAATCTGTGCTGCACCTGCGTTCGCGGCTGTCGGCCGCTGGCGTCGGCTGACACGCCTCCTCCCTCGCCGTTCGATCGGCCCTTCGTGCGGGCTCGGCCCTCGATGTGTGAGCCCGCACGTTGATATCGGCCTCACGGCTCACACCTCGGTCGTCACCTCGGACGGCTCATCGGATCGGTGAACTGTCCGGTCGATTTCGACCTCGTGAGCTCACACTTCGGCCGCTTCCGGCCCGCCGTACCGCTCCGGAGGTGGAAGATGTATCGACGTCGAGGACGCCGAGTTGGCGTTGGCGTGGTGTTGCTCGTTGTCTTGGCAGTGGGGATCGCGCAGCGTGCGGCAGCAGGTGCGCCGTGCTGGGTTCCTCCTGTCGTCGGAACGGTGACCGATCCGTTCCGCCAGCCGCCGTGCGTGTGGTGCGCCGGCAACCGAGGAATCGAGTACGAGGTCGTCGCGGGCTCGACCGTTCGAGCGGTGGCCGCCGGCACGGTCACCTTCAGCGGAGTGATCGCGGGGGACCGGTACGTCGTCGTCGAGTTGGCATCCGGATGGAAGCTCACCTACGGCCGGGTGGCGTCGACCACGCTGGCCGCCGGCGACGTCGTGGTGCGCGGCTCGATCGTCGGCCGAACGCTCGACCACTTCTTCTTCGGTTTGCGTATCGACGACGAGTACGCGGATCCGGCGCCGTACCTGGGCGTCGAGGTCGGCCGACGACGATTGATTCCGACGGATGGCCGCCCGCCGCGCCCCACCCCGCTGCCACGCCTGCGGTGCGGATCTCCGCACGGCGCGCAGTAGGGAGTCGGAACGAGGGCCGATAGCGTTGCGCAGGTCGAATCGCCAGATTCGGCCGCTGTTCGCAGCGTCCACGTGACTGTCCATCCGTTCAACAAGCGGTCGCCTCGGCGCCGATCGGATGGCCGCAACCGCTCAAGGAGAACCAACATGGCTGTCATCACGATGCGCCAAATGCTCGAAGCCGGCGCCCACTTCGGTCACCAGACCCGCAGGTGGAACCCGAAGATGAAGCGCTTCATCTGGGGCGAGCGCAACGGCATCTACATCATCGATCTCGAGCAGACGCTCGGTCGTGTGGAAACTGCGTACGGCTACGTGCGCGACCTCGTCGCCGGTGGCGGCACCATCTTGTTCGTCGGCACCAAGAAGCAGGCCCAGGATCCCGTGCGCAGCTACGCCGACAAGTGCGGCATGCCCTACGTGAACGAGCGTTGGCTGGGCGGCATGCTCACCAACTTCGAGACCATGTCGAAGCGCGTCGGCAAGATGCTCGAATACGAGCGCATGCAGGCCTCCGGCGAGTTCGACGCCATGATCAAGAAGGAAGCCCTCATGCTCGACCGTGAGCTCACCAAGTTGCAGCGCAACCTCGGTGGCCTCCGCGGCATGACCAAGGCGCCCGACGCCATCTTCGTGCTCGACACGAAGAAGGAGCACATCGCGGTGACCGAGGCGAACAAGCTCGGCATCCCCGTGGTCGCCGTCGTCGACACCAACGTCGACCCCGAAGTCGTCCAGTACCCGATCCCGGGCAACGACGACGCGATCCGCTCGAACAGCCTGTTCGCGCGTGTCATCGCCGACGCCGTCGAAGAGGGTCGGTTCATCGCCAACAAGCGCAACCCGGCCCCGCCGCCGCCCGTCGAGCGCACCGCTGAGGAAGTCGCCGAGTTCGAGGCATCTCAGCAGGCTGCCCGCGCCGCCGCCGCCCAGGCCCAGGCCGATCGCGATGCCCGTCTCGCCGCCGCCAAGGAGCAGTCGCTCGTCGCCGAGGAAGGTGCGCTCGTCGACGAGATCGTCGCGGACGAGGTCGTCGCCGAAGAGCTCATCGAAGCTGCCGTCGTCACCGAGGCAGTCATCGACGAGTTGATCGACGAGGTCGTCGTCGCCGACGCGCTCGTCGAGGAACTGGTCGCGGAAGCCGCTGCGGTCGAAGAGGTCGCCGAGGAACTCGCTGCCGAGGGTCGGTTCGAAGAGGCCGCTGCCGCTGAGGTCGTTGCCGAGGAACTGCTCGAGGAAGCCGTCGAGGCGGCCGTGATCGAAGACGCCGTGATCGAAGAACTGGCCGAGGCCGTCGCGGTCGAAGAAGCGATCGAAGACGTGCTCGTCGACGTGGAAGTCGACGAAGTCGTCGCCGAAGCAGAACTGGAAGCCGTCGAGGCGGAACTCGACGGCGAGAGCAAGGAAGGCTGATCAACGTGGCGTTCACCGCACAAGACGTGAAGGCCCTGCGCGACTCCACCGGCGCAGGAATGATGGATTGCAAGAAGGCATTGGAGAACACCGACGGCGACATCGAGGCCGCCAAGGTCTGGCTCCGCGAGAAGGGCTTGGCCGCCAGCGCCAACCGTGAGGATCGTGACAACGCGCAAGGTGTCGTCAGCCTCCTCGTCGAGGGCAACGTCGGCGCGATCGTCGAACTCAAGTGCGAGACCGACTTCGTCGCCGGTTCCGACCAGTTCAAGGCCGAGTCCGACGCGCTGACCTCATTGGTGCTGGCCAAGGGGCCCGAGGCGGTCTCGGAGCGCGCAACCGAGCTCGAGCAGCTCAAGGTGACCCTCAAGGAGAACATCGCCCTCGGCGAGGTCGTCCGCATCGAGGCAGCCGATGGCAACGTCCTCGACAGCTACCACCACATTCAGGGTGGCCGTGGCGTCAACGCCGTGCTCGTCGAGATCGCCGGAGGCTCCGTGGAGCTCGCCCACGACATCGCCGTCCACATCGCATTCGCTCGTCCGACCTACCTCAGCCGTGACGATGTCCCGGCCGACGTGGTCGAGACCGAAAAGGCGACCCTGCGCACGATCACGCTGAACGAGGGTAAGCCCGAAGCAGCGATCGACAAGATCGTCGACGGCCGCCTCAACGGCTTCTTCAAAGACGTCGCGCTGCTCGATCAGCCGTATGCGAAGGACGACAAGCAGTCGGTGAGCCAGGTGCTCGGCGGCGCGACGATCGTCAAGTTCGCTCAAGTCGAGATCGGCTGACGTAATCATTGGCTCGGCCTCACGCCGAGTCTCGTCACAACGGTCGACGTCGGCCGAGCGCCAGCCTCGTCGCTCGCGCTTCCCTCGGGCGGCAAGCGACTCATTGGCTGCGCGCCAGTTCGTCGCCCGCGGTTCCTGCACCGTCAATCTGCCGTCAGCCGCTCCAGTCCACTACGGTCGTCTCCGACGTCCGGCCGGGTGAACCCGATCGCACGCGACGAACCCGACCACGCCTGGAGAACCGATGACCGAGCCGATGACCTCACGCACCCCTGGGTCGCGTCCGAGTTGGAAGCGCATCGTCTTCAAGCCGTCGGGTGAGGCCCTGGCAGGGGAGTCCGGCAAAGGCCTCGACGGCGCCACGTTGGCCGCCACCGCCGAGGACATCATGGATCTGCGCCAGAACCTCGACGTCGACGTCGCGGTGGTCGTGGGCGGTGGGAACTTCTGGCGTGGCCGCACGGGTTCGCTGACCGGGATGGACCAGAGCCAGTCCGACCACATCGGCATGCTCGGCACGGTCATGAACGCGTTGGCACTGCAGGACGCGCTGGAGCGGGTCGGCCAGGACACGCGAGTGATGTCAGCGATCGAGATGCCGCGCATCGCTGAGCCATACATCCTGCGTCGAGCGATTCGGCATCTCGAGAAGGGTCGCGTGGTGATCTTCGCTGCCGGCACCGGCAACCCGTACTTCACCACCGACACCGCGGCGGCACTGCGCGCAGCCGAGATCGAGGCCGAGGTCCTGATCAAGGGCACGCACTCGGGTGTGGACGGCGTGTATTCGGCCGACCCCCGCACCGATTCCGGAGCCACCAAGTACGACGAGGTCGGCTACCTCGAAGTCATGACGAAGGACCTGAAGGTCATGGACGCGACGGCGATCGCGTTCTGTCGTGACAACGGCATCCCGATCGTCGTGTTCGACATGTCGAAGAAGGGTTCGCTGCGCCGCATCGTGCAGGGCGGTACCGAAGGAACGCTTGTCCACGAACTCTGACCGGTTCAGACGCGACCGATCGCGCGGTGTTCCCACTGCCGCGACGTGCCTGGGTACGCTGTCGACGTGATCGACGAGACGCTCCTGGAAGCGATGGACAAGATGGACAAGGCGGTCGCGCACACGCAGTCGCAGTTCGCCACCGTTCGGACCGGACGTGCGACTCCCTCGCTCGTCGAGCGGATCACGATCGACTACTACGGCGCGCAGGTGCCGTTGCAGCAGATCTCGTCGATCTCCGTTCCGGAGGCACGTCAGCTGCTGATCAAGCCGCACGATCGGGGAACCCTCGAAGCGATCGAGAAGGCCATTCGTGACAGTGACCTCGGCGTATCGCCCAACAACGATGGCATCTCGATCCGTCTGTCGCTGCCGCAGCTCACCGAGGAGCGGCGCAAGGAGTACGTGAAGGTCGCGAAGCACATGGCCGAGGACGGTCGTATCGCACTTCGTAGCGTTCGTCGCGACGCTCGCAAGGCGCTCGAGGTGGCGGAGAAGGCCGGCGACATCTCCGCAGACGAGCTGGAGCGTGCCGAGAAGGAACTCGAGAAGGTCACCCACGAGCACGTCGAGCACGTCGACGCCGCGCTGGGGCGTAAAGAGCAGGAACTGCTCGAAGTATGAGCGGCGCAGGAACTGCAGCGACGAGCGGAAGGCGATCAGCATGAGCGACGACATCTGGAAACCGGGCGACAAGAATCCCCGTCGACCCGGGCCGCTCGAGAGTGAGATGGACGCCTTCGACGAGAAGGAGTTCGGTGGCCCACTCTTCGGCGAGACATCCGAACAGCCGGTCACCTCGTTCGATGACGAGTTACGGCGATCTCCAGGCCCATCCGACGACAGCGCCAGCCTGAGTTTCGGGCGAGACGATTCGGGAGCACTACCGCACTGGACCGAACCGGCCACGGGCGAGGTGCCGCGCATCGATGCCGTTGCCGCACCCGAGGGCCCGACGGACGACCTCGATGTATGGTCGTCGTTCACCACCGAGTCGCCCGTGTGGAAGGGGACCGCGCCTGGTGCGGGCGACACCGGGGAGCAACCGGTCGACACGACCGGTGAGCTCACGTGGCACGACGGTGACGCCGCCGTTGCTGCCGCAGCTGACCCCAACGCGACGACCGTTCACGACGCCGTCACCGAACCGGTTCGGGAGCCCGCCCGGATCACGATCGGCACCGACCCGTCGGGCATGCCGCGTCGACCTGATCCGAAGCGACGTGGCGGTTCGCCGCAACGCCCACCGAGCGCCGGCGCAACACCGCCGCCGTCCGGCGATCGGAATCTCCCCGTCGCCGTCGCGTCCGGGTTGATCCTGGCTGCGGTGTTCCTTGCGCTCGCGATGTGGCGGCCGGCCGGTGCGCTCGCGTTCGTCACGGTGGCCCTCGGACTCGCTGCCATCGAGTACTTCACGAAGGTGACGGAGAAGGGCTATCGCCCCGCGGTCGCGGCTGGCGTTGCCGCCTGTGTTGCAGCGCCGCTCGCTGCCTACTGGGTGGGCGATTCATCGCTGCCACTCGTGATCACGTTCGCATTCATGGCCGGCGCGCTCGGCTTCATCGGTGCCAACTCGATCGAAGTCGGCCCGATGCCGAACATGGCGATCACGATGCTTGGGGTCGTCTGGATCGGCATCATGGGCTCGTTCGCCGCGCTGATCCTGCGTTGGTCGACGTTCGGATCAGGTACGCCCTGGGGGACCGACACGCTGGTCCTCATCGCCATCGGGGTGGTGGCCAACGACATCGGGGCGTACTTCGTCGGCTCCGCATTCGGCAAGACACCGCTGCGTCAGTGGATCAGCCCCAACAAGTCGATCGAGGGCTTCCTCGGCGGAACGATCCTCACGCTCGTCGTGATGCTCGTGATCGGCATGCGCGATCTGAGCGACACCTGGTCGAGCACCGGGCACCTCCTGATGTTGGCGATCGTGATCTCGATCATGGCGCCGCTCGGTGACCTGACCGAGAGCATGTTCAAGCGCAACCTCGACGTGAAGGATTTCGGCACGATCATTCGCGGCCACGGTGGCGTGCTCGACCGGTTCGACGGGTTCCTATTCACGCTCCCGGCCGTGTACTACCTGATGCTCGTGATCGAACCGTGGGCGGCGACCTGACCGTTCCCGTGAAGGTCGCCGTCGCCGGATCGACCGGTTCGATCGGCATCCAGACGCTCGACGTCATCCGGGCCGAGAACGCTCGCGTTCCCGGCTCGTACGAGGTTGTGGCGCTCGGTGTCGGGCAGTCGGCCGACGCGGTCATCGATCAAGCGCGAGCATTCCGGCCGGCGTTGGTCGTCGTAGCCGACGAGCACGCACGGAGCATCGTGGCCGCAGCCCTCCCGGGCGTCGAGGTCACCGCCGACCTGGCCGATGTGGTCGAGCTCGCCGATGTGGTCGTCAACGGTGTCGTCGGGTTCGCCGGGCTCTCGGTGACCATCGAATCCCTGCGCTCTGGAAAGCGACTCGCGCTCGCCAACAAGGAGAGCCTCATCGCGGCCGGTCCCGTCGTACAGCCACTGCGCTCCACGCCCGGCGCCGAAATCGTGCCGGTCGACAGCGAGCACTGCGCCCTCCACCAGTGTCTGCGCTCCTCGGTCGGGGCCGGACGCGAGGTCGCTCGGCTCGTGATCACCGCGAGCGGCGGCCCGTTCCGGGGTCGCACGGCCGAGGAACTCGCCGGAGTGACGGTCGAGGCGGCGTTGGCTCATCCGACGTGGAGCATGGGCCCGAAGATCACGATTGATTCGAGCACGCTCATGAACAAAGGTCTCGAGGTGATCGAGGCGCACGAACTGTACGGCACGCCGTACGACCAGATCGACGTCGTCGTGCACCCTCAGTCGGTGGTGCACTCGATGGTGGAGTACACCGACGGTTCCACGATTGCCCAGCTCAGCATGCCCGACATGCGACTCCCGATCGGATACGCCCTCGGCTACCCGAACCGAATTGCGACCCCGTTCGGTTCGATCGACTGGACGACCCTCGGCCGCCTCGACTTCGAACCGCCCGACCGGGCCGTGTTCCGATGTCTCGACCTCGCGTACGAGGCCGGACGTATCGGAGGCACGGCGCCCGCCTGGCTAAGTGCGGCGAACGAAGTGGCAGTTGACGAGTTCTTGGCCGGAACCTTGCGATGGAATGAGATCCCTGACGTGTGCGTTGGGGTGATGGAGCGCCATGATGGTGTGCAGCCCACGTCCGTCGACGAGGTGATCGATGCCGATCACACCGCCCGACGGATCGCCAACGAGATCGTGTCCGCAAGATCGACACTCAATTGATCAACGGAAGCGACCGAAAACCGAGATTGACCGAACGGAATTGACGGTGCGAACCTGATGACCGACCAACTGACCGATCCGAGCCACCCGACCGTCGATGACGGCGCGCCGGTGTTCGCCCCACCGACCCGATTGGATCGCGCCAAGAGCGAGATCATGGCCGGTGGTGCGGTCACCGAGAACTTCGACGACGAGGTTGCCGGCGGTTGGCAGGGCTTCCTGGCCATGGCGGCGATCCTGGCGCTGTTCGTCTGGTTGGCGTTCGTCAACATCTGGATCTTCGTGTTCGTCGTCGGAGTCGTCATCTCGATCTTCCTCCACGAGCTCGGCCACTACATGACCGCCCGCTGGACCGGCATGAAGGTGACCCAGTTCTTCCTGTTCTTCGGACCGCGCCTGTGGAGTTTCCGTCGGGGCGAGACGGAGTACGGCGTGCGGGCCCTGCCGCTCGGTGCGTTCGTGCGCATCATCGGGATGAATCGGATGGACGAGGTCGACCCGGCGGACGAGGGGCGCTCCTACCGTCAGCAGAGTTTCCCGAAGCGTCTGCTCGTGATCTCGGCAGGTTCGATGATGCACATCCTGATCGCCATCGCGCTGCTGTTCGTCGTGTACTCGACGCAGGGTGAGTTGACCGCCCAGGACGAGCCACGGGTGATCGTCGGAGCGGCGAGCGAGAATCTCCCGGCCCAGCAGGCAGGCATCACCGCCGACGACGAGATCGTGTCGATCGGTGGCATCGCTGTCACGTCACCGACGGAACTCGGCGAAATCGTGCGGACCTTCGAGCCCGGTGACACGGTCCCGGTGGTCATCCTCCGTGACGGGGCGACGCAGACGATCGCCGTCGGGCTCGGCTCCAACACTTCGGTTCCCGAGGGCGACCCGTTGTTCGGGACGGCGCTGCTCGGCGTGCGCAGCTTCAGCCCGCCGCTCTACGAGAATCACGGGATCGGATCGGCGGCCGTCAACTCCGTCACCGACATCGTTCCGGTCTCGTGGGAATCGGTGCAGGGCATCGTCAAGGTGTTGAACCCGGTGAGCATCGTCGGCCACCTGGTCGGTACGAACGAGGACCTGGAGACCCGTCCGACCACGCTGTACGGGGTGGCGAACGTGTCCGACGAGGTCGGCGAGGCCGGTGGACTGGCCGGTGTGCTCTATCTGCTGGCCGTGCTCAACATCTTCGTCGGCGTCTTCAACATGATGCCGCTGCTCCCGCTCGATGGTGGACACGCAGCGATCGCCGTCTACGAGCGGGTCCAGGAGAAGCGTCGCCACACGCAACAGCGGTACTTCGCCGACGTCGAACGGCTCATGCCGTTCGCGATGGGTGTGATCACCGTGCTCGCCATGTTGATGTTCACCGGTCTGTACCTCGACATCACCAAGCCGATCGGCTGACCCGAGGGTCCGCGTGGAAGTCTCCAGTTCGCTCGTCCCGAGAAAGGTGACGAAGCAGATCTCGGTCGGCGACGTGAAGGTGGGCGGCGATGCGCCGATCACCATCCAGTCGATGACGATCACCAAGACGGCCGACGTCGAGGGAACGATCCAGCAGATCTACGCGCTGGCGGCCGCCGGCGCCGACATCGTCCGGTGCACCTGCAACGAGATCGAGGCGGCGGAGGGATTGGCCCAGATCGTGCCGCGATCGCCGGTGCCGATCATCGCCGACATCCATCACCAGTACAAGATGGCGATGGCTGCGATGGAGGCCGGGGTCCAAGGGCTCCGACTCAATCCGGGCAACATCCGCAAGCCCGAGCACATCAAGACCGTGGCGGCCGAGGCGCGTGACCGGGGCCTGCCGATCCGCATCGGCGTCAACGCCGGGTCGCTCGATCCGTCGCTCTACGAGAAGTACGGCGGGGCCACCCCCGAAGCGATGGTCGAGTCGGCCCAGCGCGAGATCGCCTACTTCGACGAGGTCGGATTCGACCAGATCAAGATCTCGGTGAAGGCGTCGAGCGTGCCGCTGATGGTCGAGGCGTATCGGCAGCTGTCCGACGTGACCGACTACCCGTTGCACCTCGGCGTGACCGAGGCCGGTCCGCCGCCGGCCGGGTTGATCAAGGCAACGGCCGGCATCGCCACACTGCTGCTCGAGGGCATCGGCGACACGATCCGGTACTCGCTCACCGCCGACCCGGTGGAGGAGGCTCGCGCCGGCCGGCAGCTCCTCGAAGCGCTCGGTCTTCGGGAGCGCAAGAACGTCGACCTGATCGCGTGCCCGTCGTGCGGTCGTGCCGAGATCGACGTGATCGCCGTCGCCAACGAGGCGATGGAGGCCTTCGCCGACCGCAAGATTCCGTTGCAGATCGCGGTGATGGGTTGCGTCGTGAACGGCCCGGGCGAGGCGCGCGACGCCGACCTCGGCATCGCCGCCGGCAACAAGCGTGGCCACCTGTTCATCAAGGGACAGAACGTCGCCGTGGTGCCGGAATCGGAGATGGTCGAACAGCTCGTCGCGTGGGCCGAGTTCATGAACGAACACGGGGTCGAGGCAGCGCTCGCCCGTGCCGACCTGGCCAAGGCCGCCCGTGAAGCCGAGAAGGATCGCCTCAAGCTCCTCGGTGATCAGGGCGAGGATGCCAACCACGCGAGCGAGAAGATCGTCGAGATCCGCCGCAACGCCTGACGTCCACCGACGCCAACCATCCGCTGCCCGTCATTCCTCGTTTGCGACAAGAAGTTGGAGACCCGGGTCTCCAACTTCTTGCCACAAACGCTGCTTCCGCAGCTGAGGGCTGGATGTGTCAGCCGTTGATGAAGGTGGGGGTGGTCCAGATGCGTTGGGTGAGGTAGTCGTCGACGGCGGCGATGTATTGCCTGGCGGGGTCGGTGTACCAGCGGCCCGAGAACCAGACGCCGAGGCAGCCCTTCACGTCGCCGGCCGCGTACGTCGCGCCTCGCTCGACGCCAGGGTCGTTGAGCCAGGTGAGTTCGCCTTCGAAGCAGGATCGCCAGACGGCGTAGGTGTAGTCGACGTTGTAGGCGGAGGATCGTTTGGCGTTGTCGTCGACGAATGCGGTGCCGTGGTAGGGGACGCGTACCTGGCCGAGTCCGAAGGATTCTCCGTTGTCGCCGATGGTGTCCATGCGCCACCAGGATTCTTTGGCGATCTGGGCGCGCACGACGTCTTCGTCGATGCCCCATTTGCAGGCGACCCATTGCAGGATTTGGTCGGTGGTGCCGACGAAGTTGCCGTCGACTCGCGGGTACTGGGTGTTGGCTCGGGTGCCGCGGGTGGCATTCGGGGTGGTGTTGACCGATGCCCGGATCTCGGCTGCGGGGCGTACCGCCGCTGCGCACTGGGCACCGGTAGGCAACGCGGAACCGGGCGGCAAGGTCACGAACCGACCCGACGCCGGGGGCTGAGGAACCGGGGGCGCGGGGACCGGCGGACGACTTGCCGTTCCGGGCACCCATCCCACTGCATCGGCCAGGAGACTCACGGGGGTTCCGTTGAAGCTGACCGCGTTCAAGCAGACATCACCCGATGTCGCACCGAGCTGGACGAGCGCCGAGTTCGCTCGGACAGCGCCCGGCCAGAAGTTCAGGACCGACGCGTTCGGCTGTGCCCCGTCGCACGACCACACCGTCACGTACCCCGCACCTGCGGTGTCGGCGACGGTGAGGGTCAACAGCGCAGCCGCGGCGTCGTTCGGTACGCCACCTCGCCCCGCCACCCGCACGCGAACGGTCTCGCCGCTGCGGGCCGGGCCGGTGGACCAGATTCCGTTTCGGGTGTCGAGTACTCGCTCGGGATCCTTGACTCGAAGCCCGCCCGTCGCGGGGAGCCATCCGAAGGTGTCCACGATGAACTCGGTGTCGGCGTCTGAGTAGGCGCACACCTCGCCGCCGCTCATGGCCGTGGTCGTGAACGCGGCGACGGTGTCTCCGGCCTGGAAGTTGAGCGTCGACGAGCTGGGCATCGCGGCGGAGGCGCTCGGCGACGAGCAGGGGAACATCGACAGGAATCCGCCGGTGCGTGGCGAGGTGACGGTGACGTTCAGCGCCACCGCGGTGGCGCCGGATGGCACGCCGGGGGTTCCACCGACGGTGATCCGTCGCAGCACCCGGGCGCGCAGCGGGTTGCCCGAGAGCCGGGTGTCGACGATGCGGTTGGGCGGTGTCGTCGTGACGTCTCCCGTCCCGGTGAGCAATCCCATGACGTCAGCGATCAAGTGGACGCCGGTCGATGATTCGAGGCAGACACGCCCGCGTGTCTGAGCGGCCTGACTGATGCGAATCACGACCATGTTGGGGACGGAGCGCCCAGGGGTGAAGTTGAGGTTCGACGTCGGTGGCTTGGGTTCGTCACATGACCACGCGGTGACGTACCCGTCGCCGAGGGCATCGGTCGCGGTCACGTTCAGCGCGACCGCGGTTGCCCCGGCGGCTACTGCTCCCGGTATACCGAATTGCACGACCTGACCGGCTCCCACCGGACCATTCACGCCGCCGATGCCGTTGCGGGTGTCCAGTGCGCGCTCCGGTGGCACTGGCACCACGCTGGCCTGAGCCGACGGAGCCTGGCCGGCGACTGCACCGGCGAGGAACACGGACACCACCATGCTGATCTGGACAGCACGACGAGCGAGTGACTTCATCCGAATTCTCCCTTGTGACTGCGGCCCGCGACCAGCCCGTTGGTCGGAAGCGCTCGGAAGATGGCGACGTTAGCTGGCCCGACGGTCGAAATGTCGTCAAACTGTAATGTGAGTGACGCGCGATCGACATGCGATCGACGTCGGTCAGGTCTGGATGACGACGTAGGTCCGGCTGGCCGGGGTGAGGGTTGCCCCGGCGGGGACGTACCAGGCAGTGCCGTCGAGGTCGATGGCGAGTTCGTCGCTCGTGGAGGTGTGTGCATCTCCCGGTTCGAGGCGCACGAGCGTGCATCCGGCTTCCGGCAGGGGATAACGGCCGATTGCCGCCGCATCGACCATCAGCGGCTCGACGAGTGGCGTCGAGTCGATGATTCGGAGCAGTTCGTCGACATCCACCGGCTTGGCCGTGAGCCCGCCGCGAACCACGTTGTCGCTGGCGCCCATCAGCTCTACGCCGGCGACACGCAGGTAGGCGTGCAGATTGCCGGCAGTCAGGTGGATCGCGTCGACCGGCTGGAGCACGAC
>JANNNB010000221.1:0-2412 GCA_031398325.1 Actinomycetes bacterium | reverse complement strand
GGTCCTTCTTGGCCGCCCGGGGGGCCCCCCCCGAGGGGGCGGCCACTCTTGCCACGACCTCGTTGCGTTCCTAGGCCAATAACGTGACGGCATGAGCGATTGGAACACACAGGTCATCAACGAGTTCAGAGCCAATGGCGGCAAGGTCGGCCAGTTCGGCGACGCCCCGCTGGTGATCCTCCACACCATCGGCGCCAAGTCGGGTCAACTGCGCGAGATCCCCCTCGTCGCGTTGGTCGACGGCGACGAGCTGATCGTCTTCGGATCGAAGGCCGGCGCCGCTGACAACCCGGACTGGGTGTACAACCTGCGGGCCAACCCCTCGATCACCGTCGAGTACGGCACCGAAACGTTCACCGCGATCGTCACCGAACTCTCCGAGGCCGACAGCCAGGCCAAGATTCAGGAGCAGGCAACGTTGATGCCGCAGTTCGGCGAGTACGTCACGTCGGCCGCACCGCGCATCATCCCCGCGTTCTCCCTCACCCGCAGCTGACGCACCGAACGGCCGGGTGCTCACCGGTGGCGGGCGGGTCGTACTGTTGAACGCGATGACTCGTCGACCGATGCTGCGCCGCTCCGCCAGCCATGGCCGGAGCGGTACGGCGTCCCGGGTCGTCGATCCGCTCGTCGCCGAACTCCGCACTGCCATCGGTGCCGAAAAGGTGCGCGACGACGCTGCGGAGCGCTCGCTGCTGAGTCGCGACGCGTCGATCTTCCGTGGCGGCGTCTCGGGGCCGGTGTGCTTCCCCACGACGACCACCGACGTCCAGGCCATCACCCGGATCGCCGTCGCCCACGGTCGCGCGGTGGTTCCCCGGGGCGCCGGGACCGGGCTCGCCGGCGGTGCCATCCCTCTCGGTGCTCCGGTCGTCGTCGCACTCACGAGGATGAACAGGATCGTCGAGGTCGACGTCGACAACCGCGTCGCTTGGGTCGAGCCCGGCGTCGTCAACCTCGATCTGACCCGGCACCTCACGCCACTCGGGTTCCACTTCGCGCCCGATCCTTCGAGCCAGCAGGTGTGCACGATCGGCGGCAACGTCGCCAACAACTCCGGCGGTCCGCACTGTCTGGCCGACGGCGTGACGAACGCTCACGTCCGAGCGGCCGAGGTCGTGTTGCCCGACGGCGAGGTGGCGATGCTCGGTGGCCTCGATGCCGAGCCACTCGGACTCGACCTGCGGGGCGTGTTCGTCGGCGGGGAGGGCACGCTGGGGATCGCGACACGGATCGCCGTCACGATCACCAAGAACCGTCCTGCGGTGCGGACGCTGCTGCTGTCGTTCGATCGGGTCCGCGACGCCGCCAACACCGTCAGCGCCGTGATCGCCGCCGGCATCGTCCCGGCCGCGATGGAGGTGATGGACCAGCGCATCACGGTCGCCGTCGAGAACTACGTGCACGCGGGGTTTCCGACCGACGCCGCGGCCGTGCTGCTGGCCGAGGTCGACGGCCTCGACGGCGGCGTCGAGTTCGACGCTGCGGCGATCGCCGAGATCGGGCGGCAACAGGGTGCGACGCAGGTCAGGCTGACCGAGAGCGAAGCCGAGCGCCAACTGTTGTGGAAGGGTCGCAAGACCGCCTTCGGTGCCATCGCCCAGATCGCGCCGAACTACTACCTCCACGACACCGTCGTGCCGCGGGCGAAACTCGCCGAGGTGCTCGAGCAGATCTACGAGATCGCCGAGCGCCATGAACTGATCGTGATGAACGTCTTCCACGCAGGCGACGGGAACCTCCACCCGCTACTGCTCTTCGACGGCCGCGAAGAGGGCGTACTCGGTCGCGTCCATGCGGCGGGCGCCGAGATCATCACCGCGTCACTCGACGCCGGCGGGGTGCTGTCCGGGGAACACGGCATCGGCGTCGAGAAGCAGGCCTACATGTCGCGGATGTTCAGCGACGACGACCTCGACCACCAGGAACGACTACGTCGTGCGTTCGATCCCGCCTGTCGCGCCAACCCCGGCAAGGTGCTGCCGATGGGCCACAGCTGTGCGGACATCCAGGCGCTGCGCAGCGTCCCGACCGGCGTCTGGGGCTGACATGCCGGACGACGGGGCAGCGGTCGTCACGGCGACGCTCGTCGACAACGACCCGGCGCTCCTCGCGTTCGCGGCGGAGGTCGGCATCGACGATCCGGTAGCCGTACGCGGCGGCGGCACACGTTGGGACCATGGTGGCGCGTCGGCGTCCGGTACCCGGCTGATCGAAGCGCCGGGCGGCATCGTGTCGTACGCCCCGGAGGAGATGACCGTCCGCGTCCGCGCCGGAACTCCGGTGGCCGAACTCCACGCCGAACTCGCGGCGCGCGGTCAACGCACCGCTCGCGCCGCGCGCCGCACCGCCGTTCGGGCCGCCACGAATCGGGACGGCACGCTCGGCGGAGCGCACGCCGTCCGTCAGAAC
>JANNNB010000109.1:0-3196 GCA_031398325.1 Actinomycetes bacterium | reverse complement strand
CCCTGTTCCTCGGCGACGCCGGCGTAATCGGCATGCGCCACGGGTTCTCGTTTACTCCCGAACGCGGCATGGGGTCGAGCCAGATCTACCTCGAAGTCGCCGCCGGCGTCACCGTGTTCATCCTCGCTGGCCGCTACTTCGAAGCCCGCGCCAAACGGCGGTCCGGTGCCGCACTTCGGGCTCTTCTCGAGCTCGGCGCCAAGGATGTCGCCGTGCTCCGCGACGGCGTCGAGACACGCATACCCGTCGAGCAACTCGCGGTCGACGACGTGTTCGTGGTGCGCCCCGGCGAGAAGGTGGCCACCGACGGCGTCGTCGTCGAGGGCACCTCAGCCATCGACGCATCGCTGCTCACCGGCGAATCAGTACCGGTCGAGGTCGGCCCCGGCGACGCAGTCACCGGCGCCACCGTGAACGCCGGAGGCCGTCTGGTGGTGCGCGCCACCCGGGTCGGGAATGACACCGCGCTCGCTCAGATCGCCCGCCTCGTCGAGGACGCCCAGACCGGCAAGGCGCAGGTCCAGCGGCTCGCCGATCGGGTCTCTGGCATCTTCGTGCCGGTCGTCATCGCCCTCGCCGTCGCAACGCTCGGGTTCTGGCTCGTCGCCGCCACCACCGATAGCACCACCGCTGCATTCACCGCCGCCGTTGCCGTGTTGATCATCGCCTGCCCGTGCGCACTCGGGCTCGCCACGCCGACGGCGCTGATGGTCGGCACCGGTAGAGGCGCACAACTCGGAATCCTGATCAAGGGTCCCGAAGTGCTCGAGTCGACCAAGCGAATCGACACGATCGTGCTCGACAAGACCGGCACCGTCACCACCGGCCACATGACACTGCTCGACGTCGTCGCCGCCGATGGCACCACCGTCGACGACGTCCTGCGCCTCGCCGGCTCACTCGAAGATGCCTCCGAACACCCCATCGCCGCAGCGATCGCATCCGGTGCACGCCAGCGCGGCGCCGTCCTCTCGCCGGTCGATTCGTTCGCCAGCACCGAAGGGCTCGGCGTGCACGGCGTCGTGGACGGACATGCCGTCGTCGTCGGACGCGAACGGTTCCTCGCCGACTGGGCCCTCCACCCCGATGCCGAACTGCTCGCCGTCCGCGACGCCGCCGAAGCGGCCGGCCGGACTCCAGTGTTCGTCGGCTGGGACGGCGCCCCCCGAGGACTGCTCGTCGTCGCCGACGCCATTAAGGACACCTCCGCCGAGGCGGTCGCCGGGATGAAAGCCCTCGGGCTGCGCCCCGTGCTGCTCACCGGCGACAACGAACGCGCTGCCCGCGCCGTTGCCGCCGAGGTCGGCATCGACGACGTCATCGCCGAAGTCCTCCCGTCGCAGAAAGTCGACGTCGTCCGCCGGCTCCAGGCCGAGGGCCGGGTCGTCGCCATGGTCGGTGACGGCGTCAACGACGCCGCCGCACTCGCCGCCGCCGATCTCGGGCTCGCCATGGGAACCGGCACCGACGCCGCCATCGAGGCGTCCGACCTCACCCTTGTTCGTGGCGACCTTCGAGCCGCTGTGGACGCCATACGGCTCGCCCGCCGTACCCTCGGAACGATCAAGGGCAACCTGTTCTGGGCGTTCGCCTACAACATCGCTGCCCTCCCGATCGCCGCCGCGGGCCTGCTCAACCCGATGCTTGCCGGCGCAGCAATGGCATTCTCGAGCGTCTTCGTGGTCACCAACAGCCTGCGACTCCGCCGCTTCCAGCCAGTGGCGACCGTGGGACGGTGAGCATGACGACCCGGACCACTGGGGCATCGGCGATGACTGTCGGAGCAGTCACCGCAGCTGGCTCCACTCACCTCGCTGTTGACCTCGTCGGCGGAGGGTTCGCTGCCCTACTGCCCACCATTGCCGAACGGCTGTCACTCTCGAGCACAGGAGCCGGCGTTCTCGTGGCGCTGTTCTCGGTGAGCGCACTTGGCAGTCAACCGCTCATGGGAGGCCTCGCTGATCGATTCGATCCACGACACATCGCGGCGATCGCGGCCGGCGTCGCCGCAGCGGTCCTCGCCGCGGCCGCATTAGTGACAAGCGTGCTGGTGCTGATTTCCGTGATCATCGTCGGCGGTCTGGCCTCGGCCGCTTTCCACCCGGCGGGAGCCATGCTTGCTCGCCGCCAGAGTCCCGCCTCGCCCGAGAACGCAGTGGCCGTCTTCGCCGCCGCGGGCACCGTCGGACTGGCCCTGGGACCGATCGCAGCCATCGCCTTGGCCGACGATGCGGCCCCGATCCGGGTTCTTCTGCTCGCGGTCCCGGCACTTGTGGTCGCTCCCATCATCTGGCGGCGCTCACGAACGTCGATCCCCAGCCAGACCGTGGCCCGAGAGAGTCGGTCCACCAAGGGAGTCCTTCTGCGCGGTGAGGTCCCGAAGCTGGCAGCTGCGGCCACTCTGGTCGCCATCGCTGGTACCTCGATCGCTTCGACGCTGCCTCGATGGATCGCCGATCAACCGGGGCGTTCCACGACCGATCCCGCGATCGGGTGGGCGTTGGCGACCTTTGCGTTGGCCGCCGCAGCCGGTGGGGTCATCGCCGGACGCCTGGCCGGCCGTGTCGGGTCGGCCCGCCTGCTCCGACTGTCCCTGCTCGCTGCAGCGGTCCCCGCAAGCGCGCTCGCCTTCACAACACCCGCGACCGCGGCCTCATTTGCTTCACTCCTCTTCACCGGCCTGCTCATCGGGCCAGCAATCCCGTTGCTGCTCGTCGCCGCCCAGAACGAAGCTCCAGAACGCGCAGCGACGGCGTCGGGCATGATCATGGGTTTCTCGCACGGAATCGCCGGCGTGGCCTTCGTCGGCGTCTCAGTCATCATCGGCGCGGTGGGCTACGGAGCCGGCGTGCTCGCCGGAGCAGCAGCGCTCCTGCCCGCGGCGTTCATCATCAGCACAAGGGATAGGGCAGTCAGCCCGGCGCTCGCCAACACTGCGCGGTGCATCATCGCGACCTGCCGGTGCATCGTCGACCAACCGGACCCGGCAAGACGACTCGTCGCGTGATGGACAAGCCTCGTCCCACTAGGGTCGTCCGGCGGTTGGAGTCGGCGCGCTCCGCCTTCGAGCTCACTGCGTCGGTGCTCGCCGCCACCGTGCAACTCGTCACCTTCGCCGCCGTCGTTCGGCGCACCCTCCGCGGCACCGGAAAGAAGAACACGCGAGCGACATGACCACGTCACCATCGGTCAGGGC
>JANNNB010000087.1:0-3247 GCA_031398325.1 Actinomycetes bacterium | reverse complement strand
CCAGGATCACCTTGATCGCCGGATTGTCGCTGGTGATCAGGCGGGTCGCTTCGATCCCGTCGAGTTCCCCCATGTTGATGTCCATCAGGACGAGTTGCGGCGCCACGGTCGAACTCGTCTCGACCGCCTCTTCGCCGGATGCGACCTCGGCGACGAGTTCGAAGCCGGGAACCCGATCGATCACAGCTCTGGCGGCAGCGCGGAACGGAGGCTGATCGTCGACGATCATGACCGTGACCCGTTCGGTCGGCTGTTCGGTCATCGTGCTCCTCTCATCGCTTCGTGTGCGGCATGCCATCCGCACATGCCGTGCACACCACCACCAGGTGGGGTCGAACTCGAACACAAGTACACCCCGTCGATCGGCGTCTTCCAGGGATGCAGGCCGAGCGTCGGTCGCCGCACGAACTGCCGGAAGTCGGCAATGCCGCCATTGATGTCACCGCCGATGTAGTTGGTGCCATGGGCCTCGACGGCGATCGTATCCATCGCATGACGACCGATGATCCGATCGCGAAAGCCAGGGGCGAACCGCTCGACCTGCGCCTCGATCCGGGCGGTCATGTCGAACGTGGAGCCGTTGGGAACATGGCAGTAGGCCCACACTGCGTTGATCCCTTCCGGCGCCCGACTCGAGTCGAACAGGCTCGGTTGCGAAAGCAACACATAGGGGCGTTCGGGATGCCCACCGGCTTGCACCTCGGCCTCCGCTGCGGTGACCTCGTCGAGCGTGCCGCCGAGGTGCACGGTCGCGGCCCGACCGCAGTCGGCGTTGGCCCATGGGATGGGGCCGTCGAGTGCCCAGTCGAGCTTGAACACCCCGGGGCCGTAGCGGTACCCGGAGAGCGCCCTTCGATACCGGTTGGGCACTGCGTCACCGGCGATCGCGAGCACCTGACGGGGCGTGAGGTCGAGCAGCACCGCATCGGCAGGCGGCAGCTCCTGAAGCGACGTGATGCGCCGGTCGCATTCAACCCGTCCGCCGAGACCCTCCAGGACCGCCACGAGCGCGTTGGCGATCTGTTGCGATCCACCCTTCGCCAGTGGCCACCCGACGAGGTGGGCAAGCACACCGAGCATCAGGCCGTAGCCGGCGGTCACCGGAGCCCTCAGACTCAGGATCGAGTGCCCTGCGAGCCCGGCGAACAGCGCCCGCGCCTCGTCGTTGTCGAATCCTCGGCGAGCCACCGTGTGCGCCGGCAGGATGCCGACCGCGCCGTAACGGGCGAGGGTGATCGGGTGTTTCGGCGGGATCGAGAACGGCGACAGCAGCCCGTCGGTCAGATCGAATCCCGCCTCGACGAATGGCCCGAACAGCCGACGGTAGGCCTTGGCGTCGCCGCCGAGACCCTCTGCGGTGTCGGCCACCGACCGGTGCAGCAGCGCAACGCGACCACCATCGAGCGGGTGCGCCACCGGCACCTCGGGGTGGATCCATTCCAGGCCGTGATCCGTGAGCGGCGTGTCACTGGCGGCGATCTCGCGGAAGGCAGGCGAGCCGACGGCGAGCGGATGGATCGCCGAGCACACGTCGTGCAGCACGCCGGGCAACGTCAACTCCTCGGTCCGCGTTCCGCCACCTGGTCGGGAGGCCGCTTCGAACACCGTCACGTCCCACCCGGCTCGCGCCAGCGTGATGGCCGCCACCATCCCGTTCGGACCGGCGCCGACGACCACGGCTCGCCGGCCACTCTGGTTCACGACTCCACTCATCGGCTCATTCACTGTGTAACACCGTTGCGGGCCGATGGCGCAGCCCGGCTCTGATCGGAATCAGGCCCGAGATCGCGGCGAGCAGGAGCACCAAGGCGACCAGGCCGAGTAAGGCAGGGAGCGGAACGACCGGCTCGGCCAGCGTGCCGAACCCGTTCGCCAACCGTGACCAGAACCAACGCCCGACTACAACGCCGAGCGGCACACCGAAGAGCAATGCGGCGACCCCGATCGTGACGCCCTGCCACACTCCGACCGCCGTCACGTTCCCACGCGTCGAACCAAGTGATTGCAGAATCGCGATGTCACGCCGGCGACGACGTACAGCGATCACCATTGCGTTGGCCACGGTCACGCCGACAACGAGCACGAGGAGTGACGCGAGCACGATCGGTAGCGATCGCAGCTTCGCCAGTCCCTCGACGTCGGACGGCCGACCGTCGGACTGGAAGAGCGTGCTTCCCTGTTGACCCAATGCTGACGCGATTCGATTCTCGAACTCTCCCTGCTCCTGTGCGGTGTCGGTCGCGGGGTCGAGGCCGACCACGATGAACGACTTGGTGGCGTCGGTGCGGGGGCCGAGCGCTTCGGGCGAGACCAACCCCCCAACGCCGATCGAGGTCCGATCAGAGCCGGAGTAGAGCCCGAGCCCTGGGAGCACGACTCGCCCGACGACGGTGGCATCGCCGTCGAATCCGTCGGTGACGAGCGACACCCTGTCGCCGATCCCGACACCGAGCTGTCGCATCGTGGTCAGCCCGAGGGCGATCTCGTCGGCAGCCGTCGGGGCCCGGCCGGCGGCGATCGTCGGCATGACCGGATCGGCGTCCTCGGTGTCGGCGAACGTCAACGATGTCACTGCGACATCGTCGACGCTGATCTCGGTGATCCGCAATTCGCCGACCCGTTCGACTGCGAGATCCGCTGCCACCGTTGTGAGCGCAGCGTCGACGGCGGCCTGGTCCGTCGAGAAACCATCCTCGAAGTCGATCGCGAGGTCGAAGTTCGATCCGTAGAACCGCCCGTCGTTCACCACGCGGTCGAGACTCGAGGCGAACACGATCGTCGCCGCCGCCACCATGACCGCGGTGATTGCGCCGACGATCGTGGCCCGGGTGGGCACGGCGGTCGACCCGCGCCCAGGCTCCAGTGCGAACCGGACTCCCGTGGTCATCGCAGTGAGGAGCCTCGGGCAGACAACCAGCCGGCGGTTGCCGATCCGTGGAGCGCGCCGACATGCTCGTGATGCCGAGCGTTGCTCCATGCCGGAATCGTTCCCACGCCGACGAACCCCACGAGCAACACGAGCGCCCCACCGAGCACGATCGACGTCGCGAAATGGAACCCCGGTGACGGCTCGGCGTACTCGGCCGGACCGACGGGCGTCAGCCAGGACAGTCCGCCAGCGACACCGACGGCCAGCATCAACCCAACGGTGACCGCGAGCCCGAGGCGTAGCATCGACGTGACGAATCGGTCACGGTGTGTCGTCCCCAACGCCGCCAACGTGTGGTTGTCACGCGCGTCGAGTTGG